>CAYFQU010000001.1:0-35114 GCA_964345335.1 uncultured Mageeibacillus sp.
GAGCAACGGTCTCCAAAACCGTCGGTTGCGGGTTCAACTCCTGTCTCCCCTGCCAAAGACTTAATACCCTGGGTATTAAGTCTTTTTTCAATAAAAAGAATGCTATCTAAGAGGTTTTACAATCCATGCATCATCCGGAACAAAAGAAAAAAAATATTTTATTAAATAAAATTGAAATGAACAGGGCGATTACGCGCATTTCGCATGAAATTTTAGAAAAAAATCAAAGAGACCTTAACATCGCTTTGGTCGGTATTAAAAGAAGAGGAGTTCCTCTGGCTCAGCGTTTGCAAAATCGGATCAAGGAATTTGAAAACTTAGATATTCCGACGGGAGAATTGGATATCACTTTCTATCGGGATGATCTGAGCCGTATTTCCGATATGCCGATTGTCAAAAATAATCATATTCCATTTGAAATCAATGATCGCACCATTATTTTAGTTGATGATGTACTCTATACGGGCAGAACTTGCAGAGCTGCTATCAATGCTATTTTTGATTTAGGTAGACCGAAATCCATTCAATTGGCAATTTTAATTGATCGCGGTCATCGTGAATTACCGATCAGACCGGACTTTGTCGGGAAGAATATCCCTACTTCGAGACAAGAGCAGGTGTTTGTTGAATTAGAAGAAGTTGACGGTATTGATCAGGTTGGACTGCAAAATCGAGGCGCTTATTAAGAATGTAAGCTTGTTGTAATCTTACAGTAATTTTACACTGCCTATTTTTCACGTTTTTTCTATATAGAAGATTTGATATACGGTATAATGGAATAAATTATTTAAGGATTCGTAATGCTGCTTATAAATATAATCATTTTAATAGCGACTTTATTTTTGATATTCTATGCTAATTTTAATATTTGGATTGGTATAGTTTTATTTATGATCTCTGCCGGCTATCTACTTTTATTTACAACCAGGTCTATTTATTCTCAAATTCAAATCAATCGCTTAAAAGAAAGAGCTAAATTAAAATGGATTGATGTTTTTAATTTAGTGGAAGGTTTTGATCTTGTACCGAATCAAACCATTTATCTGGGTTTAACACGCAAAGATGCTCTTGTTTTTTTTACAGAACAGAAACAGATTATGATTGAGTTGAAAGATGTTGAGGGAATTTTATTAACGAGGGGATCTGTGATCCAAACTCTTTCCGATGCTTCTTTAAAAAGATTATTAAATCGTAATTCCAAGACCAATGTTTTTCTCAATGTTCGCAGTTTGATTCAAGAAAATATGTTTCTGAAAAATAAAATGTTTATATTAATTTCTTTAACCAATCAATATAATGCGAGTCAAGATATTCATTGGACGCGAGATTTTATTGTTTTAAAAGCAAGTAATAATTATAAACATTTAAATAATTTCATAAAAAGACCTGAGATCAGAAGCAAAGCCAAAATATATCAATCGAAAACTGAACTGAAAAGTGTTCAAAATAAGATAGAAAAAAGGACAACCGTATGAACCATATAAAAACCAATGATTTTAGAGAGTTATACAACCGTATTGAACAAAATGTAAATAAGGTGATGATCGGTAAATCCGATGTCATTGAATTACTTTTGATAGCCTTGACTGCCGGAGGACATGTTTTAATTGAAGATGTTCCGGGTATCGGTAAAACGACACTCGTTTCTGCTTTGGCACAATCTTTGAATTTATCCTTTAAAAGAATCCAATTTACACCGGATCTGATGCCATCGGATATTATGGGCTTTAATCTGTTTAATCAAAAGACCGGTGAATTTGAATTTCAAGCCGGTTCGGTGATGAGTCAAATTGTTTTAGCGGATGAAATCAATCGTACCTCTCCCAAAACACAGTCGGCTTTACTTGAAGTCATGCAGGAAAATCAAGTGACGGTTGACGGTGTTTCCTATAAAATGCCGGAACCTTTTATTGTCTTGGCAACACAAAACCCGGTTGATCATGTCGGTACATATCCTTTGCCGGAAGCGCAGATGGATCGTTTTATGCTGAAAATTAATTTGGGCTATCCTACCGTTGAAGAAGAAGTGCAGATTTTAGAACTGTATTCAGAAAATATTGAAATACCGAAGATACAAGGCGTTGCGGATGCCGATGATGTTATTTGGATGCGCCAGCAGGCGGCGATGGTACATTGTGCCCAATCCATAAAAAGATATATCAGCGAAATTACCGCAGGTACTAGAAGGCACCCGGATATTCAATTAGGAGCCAGCCCGCGTGCCTCAAAAATGCTGATGCAAGCGGCTAAGAGTCGTGCCTTGATCAAAGGCAGATATTATGTACGTCCGGATGATGTGCAGGAATTGGCTCAAGCTGTTTTAGCTCACCGTATTACATTAACGGCTGAAAGCCGCTTAAATAGGATTACACCGGAAGAAGCAATCAATTCTGTAATTCGACAGGTCCCAGTACCGGAGAAGTAAAATGATTAGACCACGACTGTTTTTTTGGTTTTTGGCTGTCATTGCTTGTTTTATTGGGAATCAATTAATAGCTCATGAATTCATCATGATTGTGATGATATTTTTATTAGCTTTGCCTGTTTTTTCAGTTCTTTATACTTTTTTGATTCATAAAAAACTGAAAATTAAAGTTCGTGTAGAAGAGGAATATATTGAACGCGGCGAAAATGCGGTTTGGTATTTGGATTTACATAATACCAGCCCCTTTCAGACAATGATGTTGCAGATCGTTGTCAAGGAAAATACTTTACATGTTCAACAGCATCAATTAAAATCGACAGTTTTCGTTTCACAGAATTCGGCCGAAACCGTTCGCTTAACTGCTAAACCGGCTTATTCAGGTCCTTTTAATGCCAATAGTCTGGCAATTTTTCTGAATGATATTTTTGGCTTTTTTAAATTAAAAGTTTATTCCGGGAGTGAATTGGCTATTCCTGATGTTCACGTATTACCTCTGGAAGAACAATCTTCGTCTTATAAGGATTATTTGGTCAGTCAATTGGAGTCAGGTCAAATTCCTTTGGGTAAAAGCTTAATTCTACAAGATGAAATCGATCGTTTCAGAGGGATGGAGAAAGGCGATTCGTTAAAATTAATTCATTGGAAATTATCTGCCAGATTACAGGAATGGATGGTGAAGGAGTTTGATAAGGAAGATGATCAATCAGTGACGGTTTTATTGAATTTGCCTGAGATTTTTTTCAAAACATATAACGCCAACAGCGATCGCGTTCTTCAATTACGCGATTATATGCTGGATCATACCTATACGGCGATTCAGATCTTTTTGAGTCAGCAAGCTACCGTTCGTTTAAAAACTTATCAGCCGGAATTAGTTGTTGAAGAAGCGATCCATATGAATGAGGCTGATTTATTGCGCAAGCAATTATCTCATATTCCTTATCGCAAATTAATTGACTTTGAAGATCAAATTCATAATGAGATTATCGGGAATAAACAGAATATTTTATATATTGCAACTTATGAATTAAATGACAGTATCGTAGCTAATTTACGCTCCATTCGCTCTGAAATAGGAGGTATCTTTTTGGTTTATGCTGTTGATCATCCGGAGGATATTGCAAAGGCAGAGCATCATTTAAATAAATTAAAAGAACTGGATATTAAAATTGAAATTGCTAATGCTATGGAGGTGAATAAAAATGCAAAATAAGTACGCTTCCATAGAGTTAAATGTTAAAAAGAATGAAAATAATTTAAAACAGACAAATCATGTTAAAATTGCTATTGATAATTTGATTTATCTGTCTGTCAGCTTCATTTTTTCAATGATCTGGTTTTATCAAATGACACATGCTTTACATTTAGCATATTCACCATTTTATTTTTGGACGATAAAACTGGTGATCCTTTTCATCTTTTTTTTAGCAACAAAATTCCCTAAGGTGACAGGGATAATCCTGGCCGCTTTCGCTTTGCTGATCGTTTTATTAAGTTTCAAGATCTCTGTTCCTTTCCTGGCGGGTTTATCGGCCGGAATCAGAGATATATTGACAGGTATCAAAGAATCATTTCAGTGGTTGTTGAAACCGAATCATATTGTACCTAAACCGTTTATCGGTCAAATGGCTGTCATTTCCATTCTCTTTTCAGCGATTTTAATTTATATTAAACCATTGCCGATTATGCTTGCGGTTTTTGGGATGATTCCTTATGTCGTAACTGTCAGAAATAATGTTCAGGATTTTTCCCCATTAGTTTTTTTTATCGGGCTGGCTTGCCTGGCCGTCACATTTGCCAGACAGAGTAGCTATCAATTTTCCTGGAGAAGATCCTGGCAAATCCCGCCTGTTTTTTTAATTGTTGTCTTATTGCTTTTTGTCTTTGCTTTGCAATCTGTATTGCCGTCCAATATTTTCTTTAATACACGTTTAAATCGCTATTTGGATCAAATCATTAAATCCAATCAGAAGATGCCGGATACGGTACGTTATTATGAGTTTACGATTCGGGATGCAGGTTATTATCCTCAGGATTCACATTTGGGCGGTCCGATTGAACAAACCAATGAACCTTTTATGTCCGTTACCGGTCCAGGTTATCCTTTTTATTTAAGAGGCACTGTTTTTAATCATTTTGATAAAAATATTTGGTATGCTTCAGCGATGGATGAGAACTATTTGTTCTATAATGAAGCACCGATTCGTCAGCAGGAGAGAGCTTTTCAAAATAGAGATAGTTTGACTGTTGATGATACGGTATTTGAACAATTTTTCGTTGATCAAAAAATCACTATAAAACCAATCTATGAACCGATTCAGGCTGTTTTCCACGGCGGTAAACCTGAAAGAATTATTGATAATACAAAACAAAATCAGCCGCCTTTAGAACAACAAAATCCTAATTTAGTACAATCTGAATATGCAGAAAATGACCTGAAGTTCTATTTTAATCCGGACGGTCAAATCTATGCTTCCCGAACAATCGGCGAGCCAGGTTATAGTATTGAAGGACAGATTGCTAAAACCAGTGATAAAGAGCATTTTATTTCTAATTTACAAAAATATATGGCAGAAGACCGCATACATTTTTCCGGACAAACCATCAAAAATGATGTTTCTTATCATAAAATGATCCAAGAGCTGGATCCTGATTTGGCTAAAATTGTTTATGATCAGGATATGACTCAGGCGTTTAAACTGAATAGTTTAATTGAGTATTTAAGAAATCATTATGCATATAGTTTAGATGTCCCCAATATTGCTGACACGGAAGATTTATTTGTCCATTTTCTGAAAAATAAACGGGGTTATTGTACTTATTTCGCAACAGCCTTGACAATGCTGGCCAGAGAAGCAGGATTTGAAGCTCGCTATGTGGAAGGTTTTGTCGTACAGGGAATCAATGATCGAAACATAGAAATTGAAGATTATCAAAGAGATGTCGGCACGAATCAGGCGCATGCTTGGACTGAGATTAAAACGGAAGAGTTAGGTTGGTTACCGTTTGATGCCACACCGGAAGGTCCTTTGAATGATATTTACTCAGATCAGCAAAAAGAAGAGGAGTTAAAACAGAATACTCCGGAAACGACGCCGACTACAACGCAGACTACGCTGCCTCCTACAACCAAACCGACAGAGGCTGAACATTTAAAAACACAGCCCAGCAATACATTGAATCAGAAAAACAGTGCAGGAAAAATGATGGCAGCTATTTTCTTGAAAATCCTCGGCGTTCTGCTCTTTGTGATTGCCGTGATTATTCTTTTATTATGGCGTCAAAAACTGCTAAAGAATATTCATGATTTAAATTGGCTGAAGCATAAATTCAATCATGATTATAGAAAAATAACCGCTTTTATTTGGCGAGACTTGAAAAATGTATATGAGATCAACCATCAATCGTTTGAAACGAGCGATACAATTTTAATTTCTTTCAAAAAAATCATGAGAGATTTGCAATTAAATCCAAGCTTAACGAATAAAGCGTATCATGCTTTAGAACATAGTTTTTATGCGGAAAAAGATCCACGTCCGGAAGATTTACAGGCATTGTTGGATGTGTATCATCTTGTCGAGCAAAATACAAAGGAGAATACAGCAAAAATTCGTTGGTTTATAAAACGCTTTTTGTTCGCAAATCCTTTAAAAAAATGATTTAATCGCTCATTTAAGCTATAATAGCTTATTCGGAAATTAAAATGATAAAGGATTATATTGAATGTATAAAATTTATGATAAAGAATCGGAGCTTGCTTCTGCTGAACAATCTCAGCAGCCCTATTTGCAAAGCTTAAAAGCCTATGTTGCTCAGCAAAGTATCGAAAAAGGTCATACGCCGACATATTTTATTCAAACATTTGGTTGTCAGCAAAATGAAAATGACAGTGAGATCATTTCCGGCATTATGGAACAATGTGGTTTTATCAAAGTGGCTGAATATGAAGAGGCGGATATCACTATTATCAATACATGCAGTATTAGAGAAAATGCTGATACAAGACTTTTCGGTCATTTAGGTATTTTAAAAACGTTAAAAAAAGAACATAGAGAACGCATCACTTTATTATGCGGCTGTATGATGACCCAAGAGCAACATGTGGATAAAGTCAAAAAGAGTTTTTCTTTCGTCGACTTGATTTTCGGCCCTCATGATATTTATCGCTTGCCACAACTGTTATGGGACAGCCTAGGCAATGAGCAAAAAATTATCGCTGTGTCTAAAGAAAATTATATGGTCGAACAGAACAGTTTGCCGATTGCCAGATCCAGAAAATTCAGAGCCTTGGTATCTATTATGTATGGTTGCGATAATTTTTGTACTTTTTGTATTGTGCCATATACAAGGGGACGGGAAGTCAGCCGTTCTTTTCATTCAATCATGGAAGAAATAAAGAATTTGGTAGCTGAAGGCTATACGGAAGTCATGCTTTTAGGACAAAATGTGAATGCCTGGGGCAAAGATTTTCGCGGCATGGTAGAAGGACCTAAGAATTTTGGCGAGTTATTAGTGGAAGTAGCAAACATCAAAGAGCTAAAAAGAATTCGCTATATGAGCCCGAATCCGCGGGATATTGATCAGGAACTGATTGACATATTAGGTACATATGAAAATATAGAACCTCATATGCATTTGCCGCTGCAATCCGGATCAAATGCAATCTTAAAGAAAATGCACAGAAGGCATACCAGGGAACGCTACTTGGAAATTGTCAAACAATTGAGAAAAGCACGTCCCGAAATTGCTTTGACGACAGATATCATTGTCGGTTTTCCTGGTGAAACGGAACAAGATTTTGAGGATACATTGGATTTGATGCGCCAGGTTAAATTTGACAGTGCTTTTACTTTTATCTATTCACCACGAGAGGGAACACCAGCGGCGGAGTATGAAGATCAAATCGATCCGGAAATTGTGGCTGAACGCTTTAAGCGCTTAGTTGATTTACAAAATCAGCATAGTTTGGAAGCAAATCAAAAGGTGATTGGTCATGAAGAAGAGATTTTGTTGGAAGGAATCAGTCATGGGGATTGTTCTGTTTTAACTGGCAGAACGAAAGATTTTAAATTGGTTAATTTGACTGTTCCGGAACATATTAAGCAAACATTACCTGCGGAGGCTTTTCTGGATGAGGGCTATAATGGTGATTATTTTGAAGGGAAATATTGCATGGCCATGCTGAACAAAGCGAAAACTTTTTCTATTGAAGGTGAGATGTCAGAACTTATATGTTAACTTTTGATAGTATCGATCAAGACAAATTAACCCCTATGATGCGGCAATATGTTGCGGAAAAAAACAATCGTTCTGATTGTTTGATTTTCTTTCGCTTGGGCGATTTTTATGAATTGTTTTTCGATGATGCCATCACGGCCTCAAAAGAATTGGAATTGGCTTTGACAGGCAGGGAATGTGGTTTGGCAGAAAGAGCCCCCATGTGCGGTGTGCCGCATCATGCTGCGGATAATTATATTTTACGTTTAGTCAACAGAGGATATAAAGTAGCTATTGTAGAACAGGTTGAAGATCCGGCAGAGGCAAAAGGCCTTGTCAAAAGAGAAGTTATTAAAGTTGTCACACCCGGTACCTTAACAGATCAGGGTTATTTGGATGAACAAAAGTATTCTTTCATTGCTGCTGTCTATAAACATGGTTATCAATATGGTTTAGCGGTATGCGATATCACAACCGGTTTATTTGAAACCTGTGAGATTATATCAGGTGCTACCAATCTGAAATTATTGGATGAAATAGCACGCTTCCAGCCATCGGAAATAGTATGTAATGAAGAGTTTGCAAGCTCTGAAACTTGTCATGATCTCATATTGCGAGACGCAATTACCTTGTCTGTACAACCTGACAATAATTTCAGTCAAGACATTTTTGAAAATTATCAGGACTATTTTGCTGAAAATGCAGAAGCTGACTTATGGGCAATTGCCAGTGCGGCATTATTACAGTACATCAAGAACACACAATTTCAAATTCCATTGGAAATCGAACAGATTAAGCCATATCAACAAGAGTCATATATGGTATTAGATCAAATTGCTAGGAGAAATTTAGAATTAACAGAAACGTTAAGAGATCGCAAAAGAAAAGGCAGCTTACTCTGGGCGATTGATCGTACCTGTACCAGTATGGGGGCACGTCTATTAAGATTTTGGATTGAACAACCGTTATTAGATCTCAAAAGTATAGAACATAGGCAAAAAGCCATTGAAGCGCTCACTCAAAATTTTATTGTCCGGCAGGAAATTAGGAGAAATTTAAAAAATATTTATGATTTGGAACGTCTGAGCGGTCGTATTGCTTTGGGACAAGTCAATGCCAGAGATTTATTATCCTTAATCACTATTCTTGAGCAATTGGAGCCTCTGAAATCAACGCTTGCCAATATCAATGATCCTTATTGTGAAGATTTATTCCGACAATTGGAATTGTTGCCGGATCTGACCCGGCAATTGAAATCCGCTTTGGCGGAAGATCCTCCGCTTTCGGTGAAAGAAGGGGGGATTATCAGATCAGGTTATCATGAGAAAGTTGATCAGTATAGAGACGCGACTCAAAACGGCAAACAATGGCTGATCGATTTAGAACAAAAAGAGCGGGAAAGAACCGGCATTAAATCCTTGAAAATCGGCTACAATCGAGTATTCGGATATTATATTGATATTCGCAAAACAAATTTAGATGCAGTTCCTGACGATTATATTCGCCGACAAACATTAACAAATTCTGAGCGATATATTACGGAAGAGTTGAAAAAAATTGAAGATACCTTGGTCGGAGCTGAACAAAAATTAATTAATTTAGAATATGAAATTTTCAAGCAATTAAGGGAAGTAACCTTATCATATGTTTCAATTTTAAAGAATAATGCATCCGTGATTGCTCAAATTGATGTTTTAAGCAGTTTGGCGGAATTAGCGGAAATGAATAATTATGTTAAACCCAAGGTGACTTTAAATATGGATTTATCCATATCTGCCGGCAGACATCCCGTGGTTGAACAAACTTTAAAACAAACGGATTTTGTTCCCAATGATACATTTTTAAATGATCAGGATCATAAGGTTATGATTTTAACGGGGCCCAATATGGCTGGTAAATCTACCTATATGAGACAGGTTGCTCTGATCACGTTATTGGCACAGATTGGCAGTTTTGTACCTGCAGATCAGGCGACAATCGGTATTACCGATCGTATTTTTACCAGGGTCGGCGCAGCGGATGATGTGGCAGGAGGTCAATCTACTTTTATGGTAGAGATGCATGAAGTCGCTCAAATCATGCGCAATGCGAGCAAACGCAGCCTGTTGATCTTAGATGAAATAGGGCGGGGTACCAGTACCTACGATGGCTTATCGATAGCCTGGTCCGTTATTGAACATATTGTTGACCCTAATTATATCAATGCCAGAACTCTGTTTGCGACACATTATCATGAACTGACGGATTTAGCAGATGCGACCAAAGGCGTATTCAATTGTCATATCACGGCAGCGGAGCATGATGGGAAAATAGTCTTTTTGCATCAAATAGAACCGGGCTGTGCCGGACAAAGCTATGGGATAGAAGTAGCGGAGCTTGCGGGAGTTCCGGATAGTATTGTGAACCGGGCCAGAGAAATCTTATATCAATTGGAACGGGATAATCAGGGCAAAAGGCTGACGGTCAAAAAGACTGCCAGACCTTTAGATGGACAAATGGATCTGTTTTCTGCTGCCCAAAAATTCAATCAGACAAGTAAAATTATTAATCGTCTGAAGGAAATTGATATGGACTATATCAGTCCGGTTGATGCAAGAAGAATACTGGAAGAATTGATTTTAGAAGTCAATGGAAAATCTTAAGGTGTGTAAAATGATTCATATATTAGATCCGATTACAGCAAACGGTATAGCGGCAGGGGAAGTTGTAGAAAGACCGGCTTCGGTCGTGAAAGAATTGATTGAAAATTCTTTGGATGCGGGAGCAAAACATATACATTGCCATATCGTACAGGGTGGTATCAAGAAAATTATCATCACGGATGATGGAACGGGGATGTTGCCGGAAGATGCGAAATTGGCTTTTGAACGTCATGCGACTTCTAAATTAAAAAAATTGATTGACCTCAATCATTTGCTGACGATGGGATTTCGCGGAGAAGCTTTAGCCAGTATTGCAGCTGTATCCAAAGTCAGTTTGACAACCAGACAAATCGGGCAAACGGATGGTTTTCAAATAAAAATAGAAGCCGGGAAAGTCAAAGAAACAAAAAGGGTGGGTTGCCCTGAAGGCACCCGTATCGAAGTGTCCGATTTATTTTTTAATGTGCCCGCTCGCTATAAATTTTTAAAAAAAGATCTTACGGAACAAGGTTATATCAGCGATTTGATGACACGCTTAGCCTTGGCTAGATCCGATGTTTCTTTTCGTCTGTCCAATAAAGAAAAAGACTTATTGCATACGCCCGGTGATAATAATCTGTTGAGTGCGATTTATGTTTTATTCGGCAGAGAATTAGCGGAATCCATGCTGCAAGTTCAGAGTGAATTTGATCAAATCCGGATCAGCGGCTATGTATCCGGCCCGCAAACCGCCAGAGGCAATCGCAGCAAACAGGTTTTTTTCGTTAATGGTAGAAATATTGTTTCAAAGTCAATTACAGCCGCCATTAACGAAGCGTCCAAAACTTGGTTTATGAAAGGTAAGTTTCCGGCTGTTGTTTTAAATTTATCCATTCCTTTAGAATTGGTAGATGTGAATGTTCATCCTCAAAAAACGGAAGTGCGTTTTTGGGATGAAAAAATTATTTTTCGAGCTGTTTATCATGCTTTGCGGGCTGCTTGGGAAAATAATGCGGTGGCAGTACATGGCGAGATAGAGAGTAAAAGATTTAGCGGCGTTAAACCGGTATCACTTACCGATCAGGTTTTCGATCCGGATCATGCTGCGCTGGAAACAGAACATAATTCAGAGAAGGTGATTCATCCCAAACAAGAATATGTGGAACCAACACCTGCTCAACAAGTCGCTTTTGATCTGCCGGAGAATCACTTTGCCATCAAACCTGATGCTTTGAAGCATGATTCGATTTATCCTTCGACTAAATATGAAAGAGTTACTCCGAGCCAACAAAGTCATGTGTTTGCGGAAGAAAATAAAAGAGAGTTTAAATATCGCAATCAGCAGCCGAATAATTTGGCGGAAAGTTCTCTGCCGAGCAATAAATTATCTTATTTATTAAATGCTCGATTAATCGGTCAGGTTTTTAAAACGTATTTGCTTTTGGAGTATCAGGATACATTTATTTTGATCGATCAACATGCGGCTCATGAAAGAATTCTCTATGAACAATTGCATGAAGAGCATCTCAAAAATAAAGAGAAAGATTTTCCCAAACAACAATTATTAGAACCATTGACTATTGATTTGAATCATCAGGAAGTGACCCTGTTAGAAGAACATAAGTCATATATTGAAACGTTAGGCTTTATTTTTGATATATTCGGCAGCGATACAATCATTTTACGCACGGTTCCCGCCACAAAAAAAGGACATTTGGAACCTCGTTCGGCCTTCATGGCCATTGTGGACGCTTTGCTGGATAACAGCCTGTTTACGGAAGATAAGGCTGATGAATTGCTTTATACGGTCGCCTGTAAAGCGGCGGTGAAGGCAAACGATTTGTTAAGTTATGCCGAAATGAAAAAGCTCATTGATGATTTAACCACTTTGCATAATCCATACCATTGTCCGCATGGGCGCCCCTTGATCGTAGAGATGACGAAAACCGATTTGGAAAAACTTTTTCGCAGAATTGTTTAATCATTTGTTTGATAATACGGAAAAAATAGTTTGAAATGAGTAAAATAATGCCTAAAGTATATTGTATATGCGGACCGACTGCTTCCGGAAAGTCAAATTTAGCTTTTACATTGGCGAAAGCGATTGACGCGGAAATTGTTTCGGCTGACTCGATGCAAATTTATCAAGATATGAATATCGGTACTGCAAAAATATCCCGGGAATTAATGGAAATCATACCACATCATATGCTGGATATTATTAAACCGACTGATTCGTATAGTGTCGCAAATTATTCTAAAGATGCAACTTGGGCAATACATGATATTTTGCAGCGTGAAAAAAACGTTGTTATTTGCGGAGGGACAGGCCAATATATCAATGCATTATTGGACGGTCTGATTTTTATAGACATACAGATGACAGAAGAGATCCGCCATGCGATCGCCGAAAAAATTACAGCGGAGAATGCAGCTGTCTGGCATCAAAAGATGGAAAAATTAGATCCTCTATCAGCAGGACGAATTGCTAAAACGGATCTGCGTCGGATCAGACGTTTTTTTGAAGTTTATAGCAGTACTAATTTAACCCAAAGTGAAATTAATAAAAGATCAAGGGCCAAAGGACCTGATTTTGAATTTGTCAATTTCTATCTGAAACCTGAACGTGAAATATTATATGCACGAATCAATCAAAGAGTCGGGGAAATGTTTGAACAAGGTCTAATAGAAGAAGTACGCTTCTTATTGGAAAAATATCCTGGTGTAGAACAGGCTCAAAGTTTTCAGGCGATCGGATATAAAGAAACTTTAGCTTATCTCAAGCATGAAAAATGTTTGGAAGATGTTATGGATACCATTAAAAAAGTAACAAGGAATTATGCCAAAAGGCAATTTACTTGGTTTAATGCCAGAAAAGATCTTATTCCGCTAAACTGCCTCGATATGCAAGAAAATCTTTCTGCTATTTTACGAATAATTCGTTAAAATACTGTTTTTTAGGTGAGTTTATACAATAATTACATGCATATATTTTGCATAATCACTGTATCTTTAAGCTACATTTACGTATATAATAAATATATACATAAATTATACAATTTTACAATTATTCTAAATATTCTAAGCAAAAGTGTGACTAATTTACTTGAAATAATGTTATTTTTTGATAAACAATTTGTGGCCGAATAATTAATTTTATCCGAATAATTAAGTTAAAACTTAATTAAAAATAAATTGAAAGGAAAATAGCATATGAAAGTCATGACTGGAAAAGAAAACATCAGTAGTAATCGCAGAATGCAAGACAGTTTTTTAAACCATTGCCGTAAAGAAGAAATTGAAGTACTTTTAGAACTGAATAATGCAAATACGGCTTCAGGTTATATCATCGGTTTTGATCAGGATAGTATTGTTATTGAAAGTAATGGTTCACAACATTTGTACTTTTTTGCTTCTTTATGTTGCATTAAGCCTAAACAAGACGTAAATTATATCTTTAACGAGGCTTATCGATATAAAAAAACATTAAAGGGCTACCCTAAGTACACCGCGAACTATTCCTAAAATCCGGCAGCCCTCATGATCAAAGGGGATAGGTTTATAAGCCGAATTTTTGGGAAATAAAAATGGTCGACCGTCAATATTGCCAAGCTCTTTGATGGTTGCCTCGTCCTCGATTAATGCGACGATAATGTCCCCCTGTCTGGCAGACTCAGACTTTTCGACAAAAACATAATCGCCATCCATGATCGCAGCGTCCTGCATGGAATCTCCCTTAACTTCCAAGGCATATACATCATGATATTTATCAAAATAATCGGGGACAGGTATATGCCTTTCAATATTTTCCGTGGCAAGTATAGGTTTTCCGGCTGTCACTTTACCAATTAAAGGAGCAGCTCTAAAGATATTTTTTTCAAGGCGATTATCCAGATCGGGTATGACGATAGCGCGTCTTTTACCGTCACTATAAGTAATTCTTCCTTCATTTTGTAAACGGTTTAAGTGATTATGAACTGTAGAAGTTGATTTGATACCGATACCTTTACAAATATCACGCACAGATGGTGAATAACCGTATTTCACATAGTAATCTTTAATAAAGTAATAAACTTTATCCGCTGTTTGATCTATATTTGCTTTGGTAAAACGATATTTCTCACTCATAACAATCTCTCCGAATATGATAATAGCTTTGAATATGTTAGAATATATTCCATGAACTTTTGTTTAAATATAACAGAACGATTGTTCGGTGTCAAACGAATGTTCTTTTTATAAGTATGATGATCAATAGCGATCATAAACTGATCCGACATATGAGGCAAAGTTTAAATGACAAAAGATAATTTAAATGAAAATCATGAAAGTATTTCTGAACTTAATAATGGAATCAATCAAGAAAAACAAAATCATGCAATAAAAAGAAATGAGATTGATACATTAAATATTCGCAGAGTTCCAAGCAATGAAATACCAAATCAATCTCCGGACAAACAAAAAATAAGTTCATCTGAAACATATAGATCAGAACAGACGGAAATATCTAATACGGCTGCGGATAATAATTCAGAACATACGATTCAGGTTCCTTTGGGAAAAATCAATGCTCAATTTAAAAAAACAGATTCTGCTGAGGAACAATCCTTGCACGGATCGAATAGCAATGTGCAGAATAATCAGACCATTGTCAGAAAAAATTCCATGGCATATGATACGGAGACTTTGAAGCAATATTTGAATAAAAATATGGCGAAGAAGAAAAAAGATATGAAGGAACAAAGTCTGCAGCAAATGCAGGAAGATATTAAACATGGAGCGAAGTTATATGAACTAATCGGATATACGACGGTCGGCAAAGTAAATTATTCATTTGAAAAAGAAAATAAACAAAGATTCATGAGAAATACTTTGATTACGATTTTATTGGTGATCATTATTATTCTGGCAATTTTAATTATGAATCCTATTAAGGACGGAGTTGATTTCAATAAAATTCTAGGAATTGATAGCAAATATAGATATGATGAAATGGAACAGACAGGTTCTGTAAAGTATCCAGAAATGACATCTTTGGATGAATTTAATGAAGATAGTCCTTAAAATGCAATCTAACTTCGCAAAACTATTATTTTGCGAAGTTAATAAAAGAAAAATAAATGAACAGCTCTATTCCCTGATTTTAATATTGGTTAAAAATCATATTAAATAATCGGATAGAGTTTTTTATGTGAGTGGGAGAAAAAGTTTTAATGAAAGAAATATTGTTCATATTCAGTAACCGTGAGGCTTATGTTGAGGCTACTGTCATTCGCAGTCTGAATAATTTTATTGTACAGCATCCGGAATTATTAATTGAAACGGTCATTACACAACACGCGCAGCATTTAACAATTGCCATTAAAAAATTTGCTGAGCAATATCCGGATGCCATGATTATCATCGCCGGCGGAGATGGTAGTTTAAATGAAGCGACGAATACAATTCTGAATTTGCCTTTTGAAAATAATATTTCGTTATGCCCAATACCTTTTGGTACATCTAATGATTTTTGTAAATTGTTTTATAAAAATTTTGATTTTGATCAATTTTTAAATGAATTACTTGATTTTGAAATTGAAAAAATTGACGTATTAAAATTAAAGGGACATATGCATTTATTAGGAGCCGGTCCAGATACTGTCAATCTGCCACATGATGATGATTATATTGATGAGGTCTATGTTTTAAATGTAATGAGTCTGGGATTTGATACGGAGGTCTTAAGATCTGCGTTTAAGACTGTTGCTCGCTTCCCTTTTATCGGTACGGCATCTTACTATTTTGCAATCCTGAAACATCTTTTGAAATTTAAATTAAAGACGCTCGATTTAAGCATCGAATTAGACGGACAAAAAATCCAAAAAAACTGTCTGTTGGCTGCTTTTTGCAATGGCGGTTTTTATGGCAATGGCTTTAATCCTGCTCCGGATTGTGATCTGACCGACGGTTATCTAAATTACTGTATTGCACCTGCTTTTTCTCATGTCAAATTTTTAAAAATTGCTGTGCTTTATAAAAAAGGAAAAATTAAAGAAGTTCCGCAAATAAAGTTAGGTTTGACAAAAAAAGTGAGAATTTATGCCCAGCAACCCATTCTTGCTAATTTGGATGGTATTTTATTTGAAACAAATGATCTGAGCATTGAACCGAGCCCGGCTGTTTTACCTCTGGTCTTGGTCGGTGATCAGGCAAAAAATAGATTTAAAAAAATGCTCGATCATTAGTCCTGCCCTTTACTTTGAATGATATTGATAAAATTTTCTACAAAGCTGGCTGTATAGCCCCATAAAACATAGGGATCATATTCTTTGGGCAGTTCATAGAAAGGGATTTTTCTTTGTAAGGCATAAAAAGGATAATTGACGCCATTTTTGACTTTGGCAAAAGGAAAATCTGCTGCCGGATTGCCAATCAATGGGGTATCATAATACCTTGGCGGATGCTCTAAGAAAAAATGCAAAGGGACAGTATAAACATCACTTACTTCTGTCGGGTTTAATCTCAAATCTGATTTATTAAAATTTTCAACTTTGCCGACAAAACAATACACGACATGCTTTTCACTGGCTGTATAATCGATTTCGCCTAAAACTTCAATCTGATCTTTGCTCAATCCTATTTCTTCGAAGGTTTCTCTAAGGGCAGCTTCCAAAGCAGTTTCGGCTTTATCGATACCACCTCCCGGAAATGAGGTTTCGCCTGCCTGGCGTATCGTTTTGCCTCTTACTTCAAATAAGATCTGCCATTCCCCTGCTACTTCAACCAGAGGTAAAAGCAAGGCCGCTTTTCTGGGATGACCCATGATATCACTTTGATGAGCAGACAGAGATTTTTTAATATTTGAAATATCGATCATATTTTGCTTATCTCTTTCCTTTTGGAGTATTTAAATCAATTGTACTGGTCGGACCGAGTACATAGAAAGGAATATGATAATATTTTGCCAAAATGGCTAATCCGCTTGTGCCGATTTTATTTGCCGTATCCCCATTGGCAGCGACCCGATCACAACCGACGAAGCAGGCATTGACTTTACCCTGTTTCATGACAATACTGGCCATATTATCGCAGATTAATGTTGCATCGATGTCATTTTTTTGCAATTCATAAGCCGTCAATCTGGCACCTTGCAGCAAAGGTCTGGTTTCATCTACAAAAACATGAATGTTCATATTTCTTTCTTTGCTTAAGATCAACGGTCCCAAAGCGGTTCCGTAAAGAGATGTGGCAATTGGGCCGGCATTGCAATGCGTTATCACGCCGTCCCCGTCTTTGAGCAAAGTTAAACCATATTCAGAAATGGCTTTACACATCGCAATATCCTCTTCCTGAATCGCGGTTGCTTCTTTGCCCAGCAAGTCAATAATTTGCAGAACGGGCAGATCGGCATGTTCTAAGACTACTTTTTCCATACGCTGTAAAGCCCAGTTTAAATTGACGGCTGTTGGTCTGGAGGAATCCAGATAATCTTTATATTTTCTGAATTCTGTTAAAAAGCCGGAATAATCTTGGGTCTGAATTTTGTTTTTGGCCAATACATAAATTGCATAAGCTGCGAATATGCCGATGGCCGGAGCACCCCTGACCTTTAATTCGAAAATCGCATCATACATCTCTTCGGCTGTTCTAATTTCAAGAAAAACTTCTTGATTTGGTAATAAAGTTTGATCCAAAGTGATCACTGCACTATGATCCGCATTCAAATTTACATTATCCGGTTTTTTCATAATTCTCCTTTTTCTTATTATATTTTTATAAACCGAGAAAAGATTATGTGGTACCTCTGACGATCAATTCCGGCTCCAACAATATGCTGGATGTTTCTCCTTTCTCATTTGTTTCATCAAAATGTTTAATTTGCTTAATAATCAATTCCACCGCCTTTTGACCCATCATATCTCTGGGTTGAGCAATGGTCGTCAAATTGATCATCGGCAAAGAAGAAAAATAAATATCATCATAACCGACTATACCGAATTTTTGCGGAACGCTGATTCCCTTCTCATGCAAATATTGCAAAACGCCCAAGGCGATGTAATCATTGCCGCAAAATGCTGCATCAGGTTTAATGTTAGAGTTTTCCATCAATTGTTTAATGCGATCATAGCCGCTTTGCAAATCAAAGCCACCATAGCTGATCAGTTCCTGATGAACTTGTAAATCATTTTCCTGAAGGGCTTTTTGATAGGCTAACAGACGCAATTGATTGGCGGGAGATGTACCTGCACCACCTAAATAAGCAATGTGCTGATAACCTCTTTCAATTAAATGCGTAGTGGCCAATTCTCCACCGATCATATGATCCATTTCAATAAAATCCGTATTATCTTTATTCGGATGCCAAAAAACAACTAAAGGAACTTTGATTGAATCAAAAGTACCGGGTTTATAAAAAGCAGTCGGTTTGATAATAATTCCTGCAACCTGTTGGCTTTGCATATGTTCGAGCATAAAATGCTCGTGATCCGGATCCCAACCGGTATTACAGATCGTGACAACATAGCCGCTTTTGGTAGCCGCCTCGGTAATTGATCTTGAAATATCCGCGAAGAACGGATTCGATACATCGGGCACAATTAAGGCGAGATTATTGGTTCTCTGTCTGACTAAATTCTGAGCGATCACATTCGGAATATAGCCCATTTCATTGGCTAATTTGATAATCCTTTTACGTGTTTCCGGATTGACGTCGCTTTTGTCATTCAAGGCTCTGGATACAGTAGCATATGAAACACCAGCTTGTTTTGCAATATCTTTAATTGTTACCATTTTTCATCCTTTAAATGATTCTTTATAAATCTGTTTTCTTTAATAAATAACCTTGCTTCACTAAAAGTTCCGCCGTCAAAATGGCGCCACCTGCAGCTCCTCGAACAGTATTGTGAGAAAGACAGGAAAATTTATAATCGAAAATAGGATCTTCTCTCAGACGGCCGATTGAAATACCATACCCTTTTTCAAACATGGCATCTAATCTTTGCTGCGGCCTGTCATTCTCTTCTAAGTATTGTAAAAATGGCTTGGGCGCAGAAGGTAAATTCAATTTTTGCGGTACAGTTTCAAAATTCGACCAGGCTGCTAAAATATCTGCATATTCCGGCTTTTGCTCGAAAGCGACAGATACAGCCGCCAAATGCCCGTCCTGTACCGGAACACGATAGCATTGGGCGGAGATGATCGGTTTTTCCGCTAATTGGATTCGGTTACAATTTTCGCTTAATTCCCCCCATACTTTCAGAGGTTCTTTTTCTGATTTTTCTTCTTCTCCGCCGATATAAGGAATGACATTGCCGTTGATCTCCGGCCATTCGGCTAATGTTTTTCCGGCGCCGGACACAGCCTGATAAGTACAGACCTGAATTTTGGCGATGCCATAATTCAATAGAGGAGTTAAAGCCGGCACATAGCTCTGAATGGAACAATTCGGCTTTACAGCGATAAAACCATTTTTAGTTCCTAATCGTTTTCTTTGTGCCAAGATTAATTGACTGTGTTCGGGATTGACTTCCGGGATCATCATCGGCACATCTTCCGTGAAACGATTCGCTGAATTATTGGAGATAACCGGAGTTTCCAAGCAGGCAATTTTTTCTTCCAGTTTAATAATTTTCGCTTTAGGCATGTCCACAGCACAAAATACAAAATCTAAATCTTTGACAAAACTTTCGATCTGAGCTGTATCTTCGACAATTAAATTCTGTACATTTTGCGGGATAGGCTCAGAGATTTTCCATTTGTCTTCCACTGCATTTCGATATGTTTTGCCCGCAGAATGGCTTGAAGCTGCAATTTTTACAATTTCAAACCAAGGGTGATCATCTAATAAAGTAACAAATCTTTGTCCGACATAACCGGTACCGCCGATCACTCCGACTCTATATTTAAGCCCCATAATGTAAGCCTCCTGTAATTGTTCTTTTACTATTTTATCATATAATAGATCAAGGAAAGCAGGTTAAAATGAATAATAGTTTTTATTGGCTTGATGAATTCTTCAGTTATTTTTCCGGGATCAAAGAAAGAAGTGATAGGACAATTCAAGAATATCATTATGATCTTGAATTGTTTTTCCGCTTTTTAAAGCAATATCGCGGATTAACAGAGCCTGAACAGGAATTTGATGAGATCTCAATTCAAGATATTGATCAAGCATTTCTGCAGTCTATACAATTAAGTGAAATGTATCGCTTTATTTCCTGGTTGGGCAAAAACAGAAATAACGGCCCTGCTGCCCGTTCACGCCGCATCTCTGCCATCAGAACATTTTTTAATTATTTACATACCAAGGCGAAAGTGATCGAGCATAATCCTGCTGCAGAGCTGGAATCCCCTAAGCTGAAAAAGACTTTGCCCCGTCATTTATCGATCGATGAAAGTGTGCATATGCTCAGTCTGGCTGCTAATGCGGATGATCCTTTCGCAGAAAGAGATTATTGTATACTGACCTTATTTCTGAATTGCGGTATGCGCTTATCTGAATTATGCGGCATCAATTTACAAGATATACAAGAGGATACGTTAACCGTACTCGGCAAAGGTGGTAAAGAGCGAACCATTTATTTAAATCAAGTATGTATACAGGCCATTGAACAATACTTACCGACCCGTTTGGAGCCAAAACTAGATGATAAAAAATCACAAAATGCTCTGTTCATCAGCCGTAATCGGCAAAGGATCTCGCAGAGAGCTGTACAGAATATCGTGAAGAAATATATTATGAAAGCCGGTCTGGATCCGGAGCGCTATTCCGTTCATAAATTGCGGCATACTGCGGCTACATTGATGTATCAATACGGACATGTCGACTTGCGCAGCTTGCAGCAGATTTTAGGTCACAGCAGCGTTTCCACAACCGAGATTTATACACATATCAATAATGATATGCTGCATGAAGCGGTAGAGAATAATCCGTTGAACTCATTTCGTAAAAAAGATTTACTGAAAAATAAAACAGAACAAGAGAAAAAATAAAATGCAAGACTTTTCAGAAATGTTAGAGAAAAATAAAACAATGATTTGTGCCATCTTAAATATTACCCCTGATTCTTTCTCCGACGGCAATCAGTTTGCGAATTTGGAGGAAGTGATCAATAAAGCGAATTTATTAGCTGAACAAGGAGCGGATATTTTAGATATAGGCGCCGAATCAACCAGACCGCACAGTACGCTATTGAATGCGGAACAGGAAATAGCAAGGCTTTCCCCTGTATTACAAGCTCTGCAAGGACAATATCCCCTGCCGATTTCAGTCGATACCTGGAAGGCAGAAGTAGCCGAATATTGTTTAAAACACGGTGCAACAATTATCAATGATATCACAGGTTTAATGGGTGATGAGCAAATGGCGCAACTCATCGCGGAAAAACAAAGTAATGTGATCATTATGTTCAATACCGCGATCGCCAGACCGGATCATGCTCTGTCAAAAGGTTTCCCTGTTTTTCAAGTTGATTGGGAAAATCCGAATCATAATTTCAATAGCGCAGAATATGCAAAATTGGCTGAAGCGTCAATTCTGGATATTGCTAAATATTATTTGGAAAAAGCGATTGAAAAGGCTCTCAAAGCAGGTGTTAAAGAAAATAGGATTATGATTGATCCGGGTTTTGGTTTTGCCCAGAGCTTTTCTGAAATGATTATATTGTTAAAGAATTTAGCGGATTTTAAAGCTTTCGGTTTTCCGGTTCTGCTTGGTATTTCCAGAAAAAGAGTGATTGCCGGTGTTTTGGAACAAAACGGGATTAAGGCAGATCTGAAATCGGCTGAAGGCATGAGAAATAGAGATTTAGCGACTGCCATGCTCAGTTTTTATGCCTCTCAATTAAATATCGATGCAGTGCGCACGCATACCGTTTCGGAACATTTAATCGCTACAGCTTTTGCCGATGCTTTGAAGGATTAAGTCAAATAAATAATTTGGCGCAAAGCTTTGAGATCTTTGATGATAATGGTATGATTGCCGATAAAATCAATCATACCGCGATTTTTAAAATCATTTAATTTTCTGGTCATAGTTTCTCTGGTCAAGCCGGCATAACTGCCCATTTCTTCTCGGGTAATGGTTAGCTTGAGATGAATACCGTCTTGGTACTGTTTGCCGTAGGGACTGATTAAACTCAGCAGCAGACCTGCGACCTTGATTTCTGCGTTGGAAGTGGAAAGCCTGGAAATCAAATCTTCCGCCCAGCGAATCCGATCATAAGATTTGCTGAGAATTTTATGTAAACTGTCAATATTATGCAAAGCATATTTTTCGAAAATTGATTTAGGAATATAACCGATTCGTGATTTTTCCAATGTCTCGCCCAGATATAAATAACAATCGCCGGATAATAGATTTAAACCGCCGACAAAATCTCCCGGATTATAGATGTAGAGAATTTGTGCTCTGCCGTCCGGCATCAACTTGGATATTTTAATTCTGCCGGAAACCATGAAATACATACCTTCGGCACGATCATCCGGTCTAAAAACAACTTCATCTTTTTCAAATGTGAGTATTCTGACTTTATTTTTAATTTCAGCAAATTCATCCTCTGATAAATGGGCAAATAAAGACCAATTGCGTATATCGAAATAATTGATATTTTGTTGCTTAATTTCTGAATTTAAGATCAATTCCATTGCCTCTATTCTTCCGGTACGATAAATATACTTAAACAACCCTTACCGAATGAGATCTTTACCTTGCTTTGATAAAAATCATTTTTCAGGATCGGTTCATTGCTGACTCCCCTGGAATTTCCTCTGCTTAAAGTATCATTCTGCAAAGGATATTTTGCATTCCGAATACTCAAGTCTTTCGTTAAATCCGATAAGGACAGAACTGTAAATACCATAGCACGACTGCTGAATTTACGAAAATAGTCATCTGTGAACGTAACATTTTTGATCATGTCAGTATTATTTTGGAGAATCAATTGATTTTGTTCTCCATTGGAAAGCAAAAAATCAAATTGTGCGGCATATTTTTCCGCTAAAAACTGATTGGACAGAACATGATCAATACGTGAACCGAAAGCGGCTAAAAGACCGATTTTCGGCTTTTGCTTTGGCTCGAATTTAAGCTTCATACAATATTGCAAGGCTAATTCCGAATCTGTCATATCTTTCTCAGGAGGAAATTTATGACAAGGTATATGCCACTGTTCTATAAGATAAAGATTCTCCGCCTGAACAGAATCCAAATCGCCGATCATTAAATCAGGCTTTATATTGAGCTTTTTCAGATGATTCAGCCCGCCGTCTATCGCAATAATATACTGAGCATTGCTCAATAAATAAGCAATGCTCTTTTCATCTTTCATTTCTCCGTTTAAAACGATGGCAATATCAAGCATGGTAGGCTTATTTTATAGATCCCTGTTCAGCTAATTGCCGCATGGTTTGAATTTCCTTTTGCCGATCAGCTTTTCCGAAAACAGCACTTCCTGCTACGAAGGCATTCGCACCGGCAGCAGCAACTTCCGCAATGTTTTTAGCAGATATCCCTCCGTCAACCTGCAGGAAAATATCATAACCAGATTGCTCAATCATCGCTCTGGTTCTTTTAATTTTATCGGTCATTGTTTCAATATAGGATTGTCCGCCGAATCCCGGATTGACTGTCATAATCAAAATCAGATCAAGGTACGGTAAGTATTCTGTCAATACTTCAATATTCGTACCCGGATTGATTGCCATTCCGGCAGATAAGCCGAGAGATTTTATGGTTTGCAATGAACGATGAGCATGTACGACAGCTTCCTGATGAATCGTTATTGAAGCAGCACCAGCTTTCGCAAACGGTTCAATAAAATCATCGGGATTGGTAATCATCAAATGAACATCCAAAGGTAACGCAGTATGTTGATGGATAGCTTTGGCAACGATCGGACCGAAAGAAAGATTCGGTACATAATGTCCGTCCATCACATCGAAATGAATCCAATCGGCATTGGCAATACTGTTTACTTCATCGGCTAATTTCGCAAAATCTGCAGAGAGTATACTCGGACAAATTAAAATCTGTTTGGCTTTTTCTTTCATATAGGTACCTCAAATTTCTAATATTTTTTATTTTCCAGTTCTTTTCTTAAAATTTGATAGCGTTTCAAACGTTCAGGATGAATCTGATCGCTTGCAGCATTTAAAACTGCACATTGTGGTTCATGGGTATGTGTGCAATTATTAAATTTACAGTCTTTTGCTAAAGCTTTGATTTCAGGATAAGCATCGGCAAATTCAAAAGGATCAATATTTAAGCGGCTAAAATCAATTGTTTGAAAGCCCGGTGTATCTGCTACATAACTTTGACCAAACGGAAATAATTCGATATGCCTGGTCGTCTGTTTGCCTCTGCCCGCTTTCTCCGATAAATCACCGATCTGCATCCTTTCTTCGCCGAATAGACGATTGATCAAAGTCGACTTTCCAACGCCGCTTTGTCCTGTAAAAGCAACAACTTTATCTTTGATTTCAGACTTTAATAATTCCAGATCATCATTTTCCTGACCAAATTTTAAAATAGGAATTTTAGCAGGCAGATAATGATTCAATATTTGTTTTTCAATGTTTCGTTCTGTATCCGTTAAATCCATCTTAGTCAATAATAAAACCGGTTCAATCTTCAAGGAAATTGCATGAGCTAATAGACGATCCACTAAATATAGATCCGGTTCAGGCAAATAAGTCGAAAGAGTAATCAATAGTACATCTAAATTAGACATGGGCGGTCTTTGTAATTGATTTTTCCGGGGCAGGATTTTTTCAATGACATAAGGAATATCAGGATCTCCTGATTCTGCAAATTCGACATGATCTCCGGGTAACGGTGCTAATTCATGTTTTCTGAAAATTCCCCTAGGGGTAGCAATGCCCTGAAAAAAAGGATGATAACGGTGTAAGGTATATTGTCCGCCTACACCTTTTAAAATAATTGCTATATTTTTTGCTGATTTATGCATTATTTTATCCTTTGAAAAAATAACCAATTTCTAAGGAGAAGTAGGCTCCAAAGTCATATCGGTTGGCGGATTTTCCGGTGCCTGAGTAGTAGTTGTTGTAGGATTCAGCATGTTCTGATAATCCTGATAAGTACCCAATAAAAAGACTAATTCTGAAACAGATTTAACATCTGTTCCGCTGCTTACGGATTGTTCCAATATATAGCAATCTTGAGGATTGGTTTTATGATTGGCTTTTTCTCTAGATTCCTGACTGATATATTGTATATTGATTACACTTGGAGCAACGGAACCCCAACTGTTAATATCATTATATACGACATCTAAAGTCTTGCCGACAAAATTAGGCATGAGAACTGTCTTTTCTGTCGTTTCCGTAGGATTAAAATAATCATTGTATTGTTTTGCAGTTCCATAGGTCACCGCAATTGCCGAGTTGGCTCTGACTTCTGTACCGACATCAGGAGATTGCATGATGATGACTCTGTTGCCCTCCGGAACGCTACCGTCAATACCGGTCGCCTCACCGATCGTTAAATTGGCATCTGCTAAAATTTGCAAAGCGTCGGACCAAGAATAACCGATAATATTTGGTACGACAGTAGTATTTTTTCCGGTTGAAATATAAATATATACGGACTCCCCTAAGGGCAATATATTATTTGCCAGAGGTACGGTTCTAATGACCAAATTTTCCTCTACTATGGATGAGTCTTCTTCAGCTATTAAAACACCGTATCCGGCATCCAATAATATTTTTTCGGCTTCTTCTCTTGACAAACCGACTACATCGGGTACTTTTGAGGATTCTAATCCGGCACTGACTTTTAAATAAAGTTTGTCGCTCTCAGGATTAAAACGCTGATTTGCCTGCGGAGATTGGTCAAAAATATTTCCTTTTTCAACATCATTCTCAATCCATTCTATAAATAGGTTTTTATCAAGTTCCAAATGATGTTTATTGACTAATTTATAGGTGATTGTATTAATATTTTGACCTGTATAATCTTCTAAAACAAAAACCTCATTGATTTTATCAGAGTTGTCTGTTTTCATAAATTGCTTGTACAGCCAAATAAACCCGGCCAGTAAAAGTGCCAGAGACAGGATCACAATAATGATGACTCCGGCAGTATCTCTGGTTTTGAAACGTTTGCTCTTATTAATTGAATTTTCTACTTCAAGGACTTTATTATAATTTGAATTGCGAGTTTGAGCACCGAGTGCGGAAGATGTTTCCACCTGATTAATGCTGCCTGTAACCACTCCGTAATGACCATTGGGATTTTTTAAAAAGGCATCCAGCTCATTCACGAAATCAAGTGCCGAAGCATAGCGATTGCCCGGACTTTTTTGAATTGCTTTGAAAACAATATTGTCCAAGGCTTTCGGCAAACTGCTGACATAACTGCTTGGAACGACAGGCATTTCTTGTAATTGCTTGATCGCAACAGCTACCGATGATTCACCGTTAAACGGCAATTCACCGGTCAGCATTTCATATAACATAATGCCTAATGAGTATAAATCGGAACGTTCTGTCACATGACCGCCTCTGGCTTGTTCAGGCGAAAAATAATGTACCGAACCGAAAGCAACTCCGCCGGTGATCGTGATCGTGTTGGAATTTGTTGTTCTTGCAATACCGAAATCGGTGACCTTGGCGACCATGTCGGATGTGATCATCACATTTTGCGGTTTTACATCCCGATGAATGACACCGCGTTTATGGGCATGTTCAAGGGCCAGACTAATTTGGATCATCAAAGGCACAGCTAGGCGATAATCCAAAGCACCTTGCTCTTTGATTAAATCTTTTAGGGTTTTTCCCTCAACATATTCTTGGACGATATATCTGATATCCCCGTCCTGACCATAGTCTAAAACAGCAACAATATTGGGATGATCCAAGCTGGCAGCTGCACGCGCTTCTGTCGCAAAACGACGAATAAATTCCGGATCATCGGACAATTCATCACGCATGATTTTCAGAGCGACATATTGTTTATTCTCAATGTTTTCAGCTAAATAAACATGTGCCATACCACCCTGTCCCAAGGCTCTGATGACACGATATTTATTACCCAGAATAGTACCTGAAGTTAATTGTTGTCGATTAATTTTCATCAATTCCTCCTGAACAGTATTACTCGATCACAATTGTAATCACAGTAATATTGTCCATCCCCCCCTCTGACAGAGCCTGTTGAATTAAACTTTGACATATCTCCTGAGGAGTTTCCGATTGAATGAGTGTATTTTCAATATTGGCATAACTGACATATCCATGCAGCCCGTCACTGCATAATAAATAGCGATCATGTTTTTTTAAATCGATATGAGTAAAAGATGGAGTTAAATATTCTGCACTGCCTAAGGCCTGTGTTAGCATATGCCTCTGTGGATGTGTAGCCATTTCGGCAAGAGTAATCGTTCCCGCTTCCTGCATCTCCCGGACAACTGTATGATCGGTAGTCAAAGCATCTAAATAGCGATTGCGCAACAGATAGGCTCTGGAATCACCGATATGCACGACATATACGCTGTGTTCATAAAAAACGGCTATGGTCAATGTCGTCCCCATCCCTTTATTTTTTGGGGTTTCCAACGAGCTTAAATAAACTTTGATATTTGCCTTCTGAATCACGTCATTTAACAGACTTTGTATTTTTTCTGAATCGTCTTGCATTGGCAAATCTTTGCGCAGACGTTCTTGGACATATTCAACAGCAATTTTGCTTGCCAATTCACCATTCAAATGTCCGCCCATACCGTCAGCTACAACAGCAACAAAGGGAAAATCGGAATCAAATTGGATTAAACCGAAATTATCCTCATTTCCTTCTCTTACTAAACCGATATCTGTTTGAGCAGCAAATTTATAACTTTTCGACATAGCCATCTCTTTCTTAACGATTTAATCATCATGATTTGCAATAATATATTCTATAATAAAGCCTGCAAGTAGGCAAGAAAACCGCTTGCGGCTTTACAACAGACAGGAAAAATTAGAACTGGAAATGGATGCTGAATCCTTTTTTTCGCTGTATATTTTCCTTACATGGCAAGCGCAGATCCGTTTTTAAACAAAATTAATGATCAATTGTTTGGCGTCTTAATTGTCCGCAAGCAGCCGTGATATCTTGGCCGGCGGAATATCTGATGGTGGCATTTAAGCCGGAGCGACTTAAAATTGCTTGAAATTGTTCAATATCTGTTTGGTCCGGTCTGGTCCAGGCTGAATCCGGGATTTCATTGGCCGGTATCAGATTGATATGAGCATGGCTGCTTTTTAACAGATTGACCAATTTTTCCGCATCCTTCTTCTGATCGTTAATCCCTTTGAAAAGTGTGTACTCATAAGTTACCCTGCGACCTGTTTCTTTAAAATATTCATCAGCAGCCAGGATCAGTTCAGCAATAGAATAAGTTTTGGAAATTGGCATCAGAGAATTGCGAACATTTTGATCGGCTGAATGCAAAGAAATAGCTAATGTGATCGGCAGATTTTCTTTGGCTAATTTTTTGATCTGAGGTACCAGACCACATGTAGACAGGGTAACATTGCGCAGACTGATTGTGATACCACCTTCCGCTCTCAGCATTTTTAAGAAACGAATCGTTTGCTCGTAATTATCTAAGGCTTCACCGATTCCCATCAGCACAATATGAGAAACTCTTGATTTTTCCAGATGAGCAATCATGGCAAGTTGAGCCATCATCTCGCCCGCTGATAAATGACGCTTCAAGCCTAATTTTGCCGAAGCACAGAAATGACAGCCCATTCGGCAACCGACTTGGGTGGTCAGGCAGACAGAATGACCGTAATCGTAGTGCATAGAAACCGTTTCGATTAAATTCCCGTCTTGCAATTCAAATAAATATTTTTTAACGGGTTCATTTAGAGAATTTTCTGTTTTCATAACTTTAATCGGCGGCCAATACATTTCCTGAGCGATTGTTTTGCGCATCGCTTTGGAAATATTCGTCATTTCATCTACATTTTGAATGTATTTTTCCTGCCAATCCAATAATTGATTAACACGAAAATTCGGCCAATTAAATTTTTCCGCTAATTGCTCAAAATCTTCTCTTGTATAATCATAGAAGATTTTTTGTAAATCATTGCTCTGCTGCATATTCTGTCCTCTTTCTTAAACAGCAAATATAAAAACCGTCAAGTGGTAACAAATCAGGTCGTATTTGTATGCCCCATTCTGTCATGCATTGTTTAAATTCTTGCAAAAGATCCGTTTTTAAATCTTTTAGCAGAAAATTTAAATCTTGAACTTCAAATGCTTTCCCTTCTGCGGAGTCTAAAAAATTTCGAATCACAGCTTGATTTTCCTCAGGGTTAACCGTACAGGTACTGTAGATTAACCTGCCATTTGGAGCTACATGTCGTGAGCCAATTTTGATTAACTCTTTTTGAATTTCAGGATATCTTTGCAAGGATTCATAAGTTGCTTTGATTTTAATTTCAGGTTTACTTCGCACCACCCCGAGACCGCTGCACGGAACATCTAAAAGCACCTGTTGAAATGTCATTTGATGTGTTTGAGAGAATTCCTGTAAGGTTTCGGGACTCGTTTTCATTTGTTGAAAATTTAATCGTTTATTGTTTTCCACTAATCTATCATACCTTGCCCGATTCGGTTCCAATGCTGTTATTTTTAAATCCGGCTGATGATACATTAAGGCAAAAGATTTACCACCTTGGCCGGCGCATCCATCAAGAAGTTCGCCGTTAAAATATTTTCCTAACAAGCCGATGAGCATAGAAGATTCATCCTGTACAATAAACCATCCTGCGGCATAGCCTGGTATCTCATCTACGGGAGCTTTGACATTTTTTAGCATATAGGCATTGGGAATGAAGTATCCCGGCTGTATTTCTATCTCCGCTTTTCGGCAGGCATCAAACCAAATTTTCTTGCATTGTTCATCCTTCATAAACAAAACGCTAATGCCTTCTTTTGGCTTGAAATAGCTGTTTAAAATATTTTTGGTAATATCTAAGCCAAACCATTTTTTATATAAGCCGAAAATTTCTGAAGAAACACCATATTTCAAATGTTCATTTTTTTTGTTGAGCAGGAGAGGTTCACGAATTGCATTTCTTAAAAGAGCGTTAACAAAAGAAACTGCGGCATATAGCCGAAGATGCTTGGTTAAACGCACTGCTTCATCCACCGCTGCCGCATTGGGAATTTTATCTGAAAAAATAATCTGCCATAAAGAAATGCGCAGAATAGCCAAAATTTTTACATCTATTTTGTAAAAGTCGATTTTACTGTGTTTTTTGATTGTCGCATCTAAATAAGGCAGCTGCTCAATTGTACCTAAAATTAAAGCTTGTAAAAAATTCTTATCCAGATCAGATAAGTTATTCGTCAATAGAATTTGCTGGATTATGTCATTGGAAAAAGCATCATCCTGCATAATTTGCAGCAAACCTTTCACAGCTAAAGCGCGTATCGGATCAAATGGTCGCATGGTATTAATTTCGTTTATTGCTGTTCACGATGGAAAATATTCTTAAAAACGAAACAAGAGCTGTTGCCGCAGAAGCGACATAGGTCATCGCAGCTGCTCCTAAGACTTTACGTGCGCCGACTAACTCATCTTGGGTCAACATAGACGATTCGGATAATATGCGAAGGGCTCTATGACTGGCATTAAATTCCACAGGTAATGTGATCAGGAAAAAGAGAAAAGCAAAAAAGTACAGAATTAAACCTACATAGGCGATCGTCATACCGACTCCTGTTCGGCTGTAAGCATTGATCATGACGCCGATCAGTGCCAAATACGGACCTGCCGCGGAACCGATATTTGCGACCGGAACTAAAGCGGCTCGAATTTTATTGGGCAAATAATGTACTGCATCCTGTACGGCATGTCCTGCTTCATGGGCTGCAACTCCGACAGCTGAAATAGAGGAGGCATAACGGGTTGATTCGGATAATCTTAGAACATTACTTCTTGGATCATAATGATCGGTCAAATGCCCCGGCGTTCCCTCAACTCTGACCTGCTGCAATTGATTATTCCGCAAAATCATCAAAGCTGCTTGTTCTCCGTTCAGACCGCTTCTGGGAGAAATCTTACTGTATTTTGCAAAAGTGGATTTGACTTTGAATTGTGCGTATAAACTGAAAAGGAAACAACCCCATAATAAAATCCAATACATATTAACCTCCTAAAATTTGTCCCGACTGATAGTTATGGGAGCATTGATCTGCTCTCATCCTTTTACCGGAAGCAAACTGAACCTCATCTAAACGCAAAATTCCATTTTGACATTGTACCCAAAAACCATCTTGGCAATTGATAATTTCACCCGGCTTTCCTTCTGTTTTCTGTAAGTCGATAATCGAGGCTTTGAATATTTTCAAACGTTGCTGACTAAAAAGTGTATATGAACCGGGCCAAGGTTGCGTGCCTCTGATCAAATTATAAATGGTTTTTACGTCTTGATGCCAATCGATTTTGCCTGTTTCTCGGCTTAACTTCGGGGAATAAGTTGCGGCAGCGTGATCCTGGACAATTCTCTTGAAATTTCCTGCGAAAAATTCGGGTAGAAAATCCAGAATAGTCTCAGCTCCTAAATCGGCTAATTGGTCGAAAAGTTCTCCGGCAGTCATTTCGGATCCGATCTGAATTTTTCTCTGAAATAGTATATCGCCGGTATCACAGCCTTGATCCATCTGCATAATCGTTATGCCGGTTTCTTCTTTACCGTCTATGATGGCGGCATGGATCGGAGAGGCTCCTCGATATTCAGGCAATAAAGAAGCATGAATATTAAGACAACCCAATGCAGGGAGATTCAGAATCTCTTTTTTTAAGATCTGACCATAAGCCGCCGTGATCATCAGATCCGGTTTTAAAGTTTGTAAATATTCTATTACTTCCGAGTCATTGATCGAAATCGGTTGTAATAGCTTCATGCCTTGTGCTTTGGTATAAGCGGCTACTTCCGTATCCTTAATTTCATGTTTTCTGCCTTGTGCTTTATTGGGCTGACTGATCACACTGATAATTTGATAACCGGCTTCTACCAAAGCCTTCAAAGGAGGTACAGCAAAATCAGGAGTACCTAAAAAGATAATTTTTTTATGTTGAAAATGATTTATCAATGTTAACCTCTATGATCCGGGTGATCCGCTTCCTCTTGCAATTCCGATTCATGTACTAATTCACCGATTAATTCTTCACTAAACATGATACCTTCTAGATGATCATATTCATGTTGAATGCATCTTGCCTTTAAATCTTCAGCTGTCATTTCATGAAAATCACCCTGCAGATCTTGATAACGGATTTTTACTTTTTGTTTTCTCTTTACTTGACCATACATATGCGGCAAAGATAAACAACCTTCTAATCCGACTACTTCAACAATATTCTCGTCTTCAATACTTAAAAACTCAGGATTGATGATCACGAAGTCACCTTCTTCAGGAATGACATTCATGACAAACATTCTTTTTAAGATACCGATTTGCGGTGCTGCCAGACCGATGCCGTCAAATTCTCTCATCGTTTCCAGCATATCTGCAGCTAAAGTTGCTAAACGCTCATCAAATTTTTCAACTTTTCTGGCTTTTATATGCAGGGATCGTTCATTATCATCTCCGATTTTAACAATATTTCTTAATGCCATTTTTATAACCTTCTTATTTTTTGTACAAATTATAACATGTTTTTGCTCGATAACATGTAACATGTGATTTATAAAACCTGTTCAGGATTAATATCCAGATAGATACTGACATTTGGGTCTTTTTTACGTTTTAACTCATGTTGAAACAGACCGGCAATTTTTATTTTTTCTTTACTCTTGATCATGATACGAAAGCGAAATCTATTTCTTAATTTCGTGATGATCATCGGCGGATAAATAATTGTATCTGTAAAATATTCTTTATGTAGATAGATCAGCGAATTCAAATTCTGATAAATCATATTTGATTCCTGCTCGGCTTTTTGATAATGATAGCTCTGAATTAAAACCATGCCTAACTCTAAAAAAGGAGGGAATCCGGCTCTTTTTCTGAATTCCATTTCTGCTTGATAAAAAGCGAGATAATCTTGTCTCGCGGCATTCTGAATCGCATAATGATCTAAATGATAGCCCTGAATAAACACATTACCCTGTTGATCAGAACGTCCTGATCTTCCGGCGGCTTGCGTGATCAGCTGAAACGCCCTTTCTTCCGCCTTGTAATTACCTGTATACAATAAAGAATCAACGGCAATAATGCCAACGGTTCTGACATTTGGGAAGTCATGACCTTTAGCAATCATTTGAGTTCCGATCAAACATTGGTACTCGCCTGTCCGAAAAGCAGATAAAGCCTCTCGATGAGCATTCTGACCGATCATGGTATCAAAATCCATCCGTAATGCTTTATATTCAGGGAAATGTTTTTGAAAAGTTTCTTCCACTTTTTGGGTACCGATTCCTGTATTCAGCAAATTTTTGCCGCCGCATTCCGGGCAGATATTCTGTTCATCCTCTATATACCCGCAGTAATGGCAAATTAATTTATATTTCTTATGATTATAACGATTGACATGACGCGTCAAAGGAATCTCGCAATGCGGGCAATATAAGACATGACCGCAATCAATACATTGTATCGCTGCAGTCAGCCCGCGACGATTTAAAAATAACATTGCCTGACCGCCGCCTTGAAAGGTTGTTTGTAAATTTTCCAATAAAGCTTTGCTGAAAACTGTATCAAAATCTTCTCGACTGAATTCATGTCTCATCTGAATTAAAGAAACTTTCGGCAAAGGTGCCGGCTTTGCTCTCTTAGGTAATTGCAATAAATTCGCTTTGCCGATGACAGTGCGATAATAGGTTTCCACTGCAGGGGTTGCCGATCCCAACAGAAGAATGGCATGATGCTGTATTGCTCTGATCCGAGCAATTTCATGGGCTTTATAACGCGGGATCGTCTCTGAAATATAGGAAGATTCCTGTTCCTCATCAATGATGATTAAACCTATTTTTTCCAAGGGAGCAAAAATAGCCGATCTGGCTCCCACTACAATTTTTTTATCTTGCCGCATTATTTTTTGCCATTGCTCAAAGCGTTGGGTCAATGTTAAACGACTATGCCAAATAGCGACTTGATCATCGAATTTAGAGATAAAACGGCTGATCATTAAGGGAGTCAAGGAAATTTCCGGAACTAAAATAATCACGGATTTCCCTTGTGCAATGATTTTATCAGCTAAACGCAAATAAACTTCAGTTTTTCCGCTGCCGGTCACTCCGTATAATAGATGCTCATTTAAGGCTTGTTTGATTTTACAGGATTCAAGTACTGCTGCAATCGCTTTTTCCTGATCGGTATTTAGCTTAGTGATTTGTTTTTCTTGCCAAATCGGTATTTCTTCTTCCTTGCGATCAATATTCATTTTAAAAAATTCAATGATATTTTTTTTCGCCAAAGTTTTTAAAACCGATTCAGAAACTTGACAACCTTGTGTGATTTCACTGATGAAAGCTTCTTCTACCGTCAATAACATTTCGACAACTCTCTGTTGTTGTATACTGCTGAAGGAGTCGGCTTTCAATAGCTCGAGAGCTTCGGCGGGATCGATTAAACGACAAGCTCTGCTCGTTCTTTTCCCTACTTTGATAATGGTGGGCGGACTGATTGTTTTTAAAGCCTGCCCTAATGTACAAAAATACCTGCGTTTCATCTCAAAAGCCAATTCTATTTGATCCGGCATATAGATCGGCTCTTGGCTGATTATTTTAGTGATATGTTTAATGTTTACAAATTCAGATTGATTTGTTTGATCGACGATCACAGCTCTTCTCATACTATTGCCTTTACCGAACGGAACTTCGACCAATTGGCCGATATAAAGTTCCTGGGC
>CAYFQU010000001.1:35124-48986 GCA_964345335.1 uncultured Mageeibacillus sp.
GGCAAACTCAGACTGATAAGTATAAGCTTGGTCAAAAGCAATGTTGGCATCCAATAAATAAACCAGGCAGTATTTTTCTCGAACAAGTATTTGCATAGCTTTAATCCTTTAAAGCAAAGAGAATAAATCGATTTGAGCTGATTCCGGTATATCTTTGAAAATTCCGGTTGAGGACAGGGCCTCCATCGCGGCTTGTCCTAATTGGGCTCTTCTCGCCAATTCCTCTTGGGTTTGGAAAGGTCCGCCTTCCTCTCTTGCCCGCACAATTTGCTTGCCTAAAGCATCACTGATATTCGGGATGGCATTAAACGGCGGTAAAATTTTACCTTTCTCAGGGGAATAAAATTCAGTCGCTCGACAAGTATCTAAATCAAAAGGTAAAAATTCAATACCTCGAGCTAACATTTCTTCCACCAATTCCAGATAAAAATGTCTCTTTTGTTGTTGAGCCGTTAATAAATTCCAATTTTTCCTTTGCTCGGCACGATTATGCTTGATGATAGCTTCTGGTAAACATAACTCATCACTGGAAAATTCTGTTGCCCGAATCGTAAAGAAAGCACAATAATAGGCTTCCGGATAATAAACTTTAAACCAGGCTATGCGCAAGGCGGAGATTAAATATGCCACGGCATGGGCTTTGGGGAACATATATTTGATCTTTTTACAACTATTGATATACCATTCAGGGATATTATGTTCTCGCATCAAAGCTTCATGTTCGGCACTGAGTCCTTTGCCTTTACGGACTTTTTCCATAATATCAAAAGAATCTTTATTGGGTAAACCGCGATAAATCAAGTAGGTCATAATACTGTCACGGCAGCCGATGACTTCATTGATTGTACAGATTCCGTCTCTGATTAAATCCTGAGCATTCCCTGACCAGACATCAGTACCATGTGACAAGCCTGAAATTTGAACTAAATCATAGAATTTTCTAGGTTTTGTTTCAGCAATCATATTGCGCACCAGAAAAGTACCTAACTCAGGCAATCCGATGGTAGCTGCTTTAATGGTGGAATCCTCATCTTTTATCCCCAATGCTTCCGTACTGTAAAATAAGGACATAACTTTCGGATCCGGAATCGGGATTGTTGTTACATCGATACCTGTAATATCACTTAGCATTTTCAGCATAGAGGGATCATCATGTCCTAAAATATCAAGCTTTAAGATCGTATCATGCAAAGAATTAAAATCGAAATGGGTTGTCACAATACCGCAATCCATTTTGTTCGCCGGATGTTGAATCGGTGTAAAGTCATAAATATCTCTTTCCTTGGGAATAACAACCATACCTCCGGGATGTTGTCCGGTTGTTACCTTGACACCTTGTAAACCTTGAGCTAAACGGGAAACTTCCGTTTTACTGATATGTTTTTCATTGCTTTCAAAATAATTTAAAACCATGCCGGCAGAGTTTTTCTCCGCATAACTGCTGATTGTACCGGCTCTGAATGTTTTATCGGAACCGAACATTTCTTCGATAAATTGATGTGCTCTTGCCTGATAAAAACCAGAAAAATTTAAATCAATATCAGGTTGTTTATCACCGTAGAAACCGAGAAAAGTTTCAAAGGGTATATCCTGTCCTTCTCTTTTCATTTCATGCTGACATTTAGGACATTTTTTAGGCGGTAAATCAAAGCCTGAACCATAATCTCCGCTATCATCAAATTCCGAATAACGACATGCAGGGCAGACATAATGCGGTTGCAAAGGATTCACCTCTGTGATACCGCATAAAGTTGCAACCAGAGAAGAACCCACGGAACCTCTGGAGCCGACAATATAGCCGTCATCATTGGATTTTTTCACAACGGAATGAGCAATATAATACATGATGGCGAAACCATTATCAATGATAGAAGACAATTCCCTTTTTACTCTGGCTTCGACGATCTCCGGCAAATGCCCCTGATAGCCGTAAACTTCCATTGCTCTGCGCATTGTCAGTTCCCGTATATCGCGGTCTGCCGATTTGATTAAGGGCGGATAGGATCCTTTCGGAAACGGTCTTAAATCATCAGCTACTTTATCTGCAATTATATTCGTATTGGTAATGACCACTTCTTTGGCTGACGCTTCACCCAGATAGGAAAATTCACGGAGCATTTCATCCGTTGTTTTGAAATATAAATCAGCCATCTCTTCCATATCTTCAAAATTCATATTGGTCATCAGAATTTTACGATAAATATCATCTTCCGGATTGAGATAATGTACATCTCCGGTTGCACAGACCAATCGATCTGTCATTTTGCCCAGCTCCATGACCAGACGATTTAAGTTCTGCAAATCGTCGACTTTATCAATAAAATTATCAGCTTTGCGCAACAGGAAAGAATTATTGGTCAAAGGCTGAATTTCCAGAAAATCATAGCGTTTCGCTTTCCTGATAACCGGATGATTTTGTAACAGTTCGACTGCTTGTTCAAAATCCCCTTTTGCTTCCTGATAAATGGTCAATATATCATGGAAAATTTCTCCGTCGACACAAGCCATACCTTTGATAATTCCGGCATCATAATAGGTCAACACAGAACGCGGGATGCGCGGTGAATAATAGAAATATTTTAAATGCGCATCGGAGCATAAACGATATAAATTATATAGACCCAAAGCATCCTTTGCCAGCAATAGGATATGATTTGTTTTCTTTTTCTCTTTGCGCAATATTTCAAAAGATTTTTTATCAGAGAACTGATGCAATTCCGAAAGCTGCTTAATCGCGATTTTCTGCATAAGGCTGAAATATGTTTGCAGCATGGCTTGAATTTCAGAAAAGTCGGAACGATTTTGTAAGTGCGAAACAAGGTCTGATTGCTCCTGGTTGAGAGCCGGCTTTAATTGCATTTCGGAAGCTGAGATGCTCTGCTGCATTTCGTCTAAATCAATTAAAGGAGGATTAAATTTAATACGCGGATTATTACCTTCTACATGAAAGCCGGCATAACGCAAAAAGCTTAATTGCTGCAAAGCTTGTTGAGCGATGAAAACACCATCCCCACAAAAATCTGAAAAAGCTTGCAGAACTTCAAGCTCTGATTTGGCATCTGCCATCAAATCGGGAGCAAAGCCTGCTTGGCTTAATAATTGGGAATAATCCTCGTCTTCATATTCAATACAGGCTTCAAATACATCAACTATTTGATATTGTTCAGGTTTCAGCATGGTTGAGTCAAAGACCAAGTGCTCATTTTCTGAGTTTAAGCTCTGCTCATGATTTGCCAGTTTCAGAGCTTTGATGCCGATAATATGATCGGTATCAGGATTGATTCCGGAACAGGTTAAATCGAGGAGAATAAGGTCTGAAAAACATGGTAAATCATCGATTTCAAAAGCGAAGCAATCTAAACCGTCGTCTAATAAATAACCTTCTACTCCGTAAATAATTTTGATATGCTGTCCCGCAGCAGCCAATTGATCAGCCATTTCACAGACATCGGGAAAACCCTGTACAACGCCGTGATCCGTGATGGCAATCGCCGAATGTCCGAATGCCGCTGCTGTTTTGACGATATCTTTAGGATTGATGGTACCGTCTTTCGCAGATAATTTTGAGTGAATATGTAATTCAACCCGCTTTTCCTCGCTTAAATCTTTACGTGACTCCGGTTTCACGGCAGATTCAATACATTGTACCCTGGCGACAAAATCTTTGGCAAAACGATCATCATAAACAATATCTGCTGTAATTTTCAGATATTTATTTTTAATGATCTCCGTCAATTCATCTTCCTGTTCCGGATCCGCAAATAATGTACATTCGATCGATGTACTCAAATCGGTCACGGCAAATTTAACTAGCAAGCGTTCATTTTTCGTTATTTTTGTTTCAAAACTGAAAACCTGACCTTCGAATAGAGCGCGATCCGTTTCAAAACCGATATCAGATATTTTAAGCAAAGGTATTTCCTGCCCCGGTTTGCCCCAGAGAACATGATCTGATTTCCGATGTTTTTTACGATTTGGATAGTTTGTTTTGGGTTTTGGGGCAGATGCCTTAACTTTGTTTTGGGTATTTGCTATATCCTGTGTATAAAGTTCACTGGCGATCAGACTGGCTTCGTCGAATAAATTTTCAGTCTGTTCGATCATTTCCTCTTTTGCCTGATTGTTAACAGCTTGCAATACTATTTCACAAGGGAAACTTGCAAAACGATACCAGAATTTCAACAGCCAATGCTGCGTTTGATCCGCCATGTAATATTCGTTTTTATTCATTTCCCAAAACAATACATTGTTTTCAATATGGCTTTTGCCGTTTTGAAATAAACGACTTTCCAAAGAATTGCCTAATTTAGCATGTTTGATAATCCATGGATCAATATTTTTGAGATACGCTTCCTGCTCGGCCGCATTGACGGTATGGCACAAATTCTGTTTAAAAAGAACTTCCGGAACATGGAAATGTTCTTCAAACAGATGCTCAAGCAATAAAACCTGATCCACACTTAATAAATGCTCAAGATGAGCATCAATGCATAAAAAGCCGTCAGCAATACAGGTCATCTGTTCGATCAGAATTTGATCCGGCGATGTAATACCGGCTGTCAAAGATCCATTTGTTTGATGACTTGTTAATAAAGCCTGATTTTTAAAGGCAGACTTTTGCTTCTCTCTCCATTGAATATCTAAATATGAAAAAATTTTAGCTAATGTTTTTTGCAATGCAAACCTTCTTTTTCTGAACTATTTAAGCTGCTTTTTACGATAATTCTCCCGGGCTATTTCCACTTCCCCCATCAATTCTGACAGGGCATTTTTCTGATCGACTTTTTTAATAATCTCACCATTTCTAAAAATCAAAAAAACATCCTTGCCTCCGGCGATGCCGCAGTCCGCTTCCTTGGCTTCTCCGGGTCCATTAACTGGACAGCCCATTACGGCTACTTTGATCGGCTCTGGAATATCTTTGAGCAGAACTTCTACTTGTTCCGCCAGTTCCTGCAGCTTTACCTCAGTTCGGCCGCAGGTCGGACAGGCTATCAACAGAGGTCCTTTGGATCTCAAATTTAATGCTTTCAAAATGCTGTAAGCAGTTTCCACCTCTAAAACAGGATCGGCTGTTAAAGAAACTCGAATGGTATCACCGATACCTTCGGCAAGCAAAGTTCCGATACCGACAGCGGATCTGATCATTCCCTCACGCGGTGTGCCCGCTTCCGTTACGCCGATATGCAAGGGATAAGATACTTTTTGAGCCAATAAACGATAGGCATCGATGGTTAATTTTGCGTCGGAAGATTTAAGTGAAATACAAATATCCGTGAAATCGTATTTTTCTAAAACAGCACAAGATTTCAAAGCAGAGGCGACCATGGAAGCGGCATTGACTCCGCCCATCGTGTCTCGAATTTCCTGATCCAAGGAACCTGCGTTAACTCCCACCCGGATCGGAATGTTTTTCGCTTTGGCTGCTTCAGCAATCGCTTTTACTCTGTTTTCATGCCCTATATTACCCGGATTGATACGTAAAGCTGAAACATTATTTTCAATTGCTTTAAGAGCTAAATTAGCATTGAAATGGATATCGGCAACGACCGGGATAGGAGAATAGCGCATAATCTCGCCTAAGGCTTCAGCTGCTTGCATGTCTGGAACAGCAACTCTGGTTATTTCGCAACCTGCAGCAGCTAATGTTTTAATTTGTGCTAAGGTTGCCTGCACGTCGCGCGTATCTGTATTGTTCATCGATTGTACGGCAATCGGTGCATCACCGCCTACAGCGACATCACCGACCCATAACTTTTTTGTATTTTTTCTGTTAAAAAACATTTTCCACCTTATACAATCCTGCGTATATCAAAGTAAATGACCAATATTGCCAAGGTTAAAATTAAAATCATACCGACAGCTGTGACAATATGCTTGAATTTCTCCGGCAGATCCTTTCTGCGAATTCCTTCAATCGCCAAAATCAACAGATGATGTCCGTCTAAAGGCGGAATCGGCAATAAATTGGTAAAACCAATCGCTACGGAGATCATCGCGAAATAAAATAATAATTGGTAAATCATATAGGAAATATCAGGGCTGTCTTTTACGGCATCTCCGAATAATTTAACAATACCGACGGGGCCGGTTACGCTTTCAGAAAATTTCATGCGTCCCTCAAAAATCATTCCGAGCCCCTTGAGTGTTGATTTAATAATAGACCATGGATAATGTATGGACTGTGATAAAACATCGGCAAAAGATCGGGATTGTGAAAAATATAAGCCATCTGGGACAATATCTGTAAATTTACTCGTCTGCATATTGAGAGCGATGATTTCACCCGCCCGTTTGACTTTTAATTCCAAGTGCTGAGATTTACTCGGATCCAGAATATTCTTGATTTTTTCCGTATCGCTGTAAGGAATACCGTTCATCTCCAATAAGATATCGCCTTCTTGTAAAACCGGATTCCCCTGATTGGATTCAGGATCAACTTCAATGACAACCATTTCATGATCATTCGAGATTCCCTGAACAATTCCCATGCGATATTGTTCGAGGGTTTTAGGCTCTAATTGAATCAACTTTTTCTGATGATTCTTATCTAAAATCTCGATTTCAATGACTTTATTCGGATCTGTAAAAGTTTTTTCGATGGAAAAATCAGCGCCTGTTTTAATCTTTTGTTGATTAAATTTGAGTAAGCGGTCACCTTCTTCAATTCCGACTTCATAAGCTAAACTCTGTTCGGGCGGAGCCTGCAATTTCGGTACGGCTACACCGAAAGCTGAAAACATAATCAGGAAAGCTAAAAAAGCGGTCAAAAAATTCGCTAAAGGCCCGGCTGCCACAACGATCGCTCTGGCCCAACGCGGACGTTTGAAAAACAAGCCCGGATCGTCGGGATCTATGTCGGAGTCTATTTCATCATCAAGTTCTCCTGCAAATTGTACGGAGGCACCTAGAGGCAAAAGCCGAAAGCTGTATTTGATTCCATTTTTCTCCGTGGTAAAGATTCTAGGTCCCATAAAAATAGAGAATTCAAGGATACGAAATTTCAAAAGTCTTCCTGCATAGAAATGCCCCGCCTCATGTACCAACATCATTAAACTGATAATCAATAAACCAATAATAATTCCCAATATTGACATATATATCCTTCTGTTAAAAAATTAGTGTTCAATCAGATTTTTTGTAAAATCTCTTGCCCAAAGATCAGCTTGTAAAATATCCTGTATATTCTTCGGAACGGTTTTGAACTGATTCACACTTTTTTGCATCGTTTGCTCAACCAATGCCGCTATATTCAAAAAAGATATTTTTTCCTGAACAAAGGCGTCAACAGCTACTTCATTTGCCGCATTTAAAATTGCCGGCAAATAGCCACCCTGCTTTTGTGCTTCATAAGCCAATGCCAGGGCTTTAAATTTTTTCAGATCAGGTGCGAAGAATGATAAATTTGCTAATTCCGCCAACTTTAACGGAGGTTTATCAGGCATTGCCTTTCTCTCCGGATAAGTCAGTGCGAATTGAATCGGCAATTCCATATCCGGCAAGCCCATTTGTGCGATAGCGGCTCCGTCTTGAAATTCAACAGCGGAATGAATAATACCTTCCGGATGTACAATTACTTCTATCTGCTCGGCATTCAGGTTAAATAATCTGGAAATTTCAATCATTTCCAATCCTTTATTCATCATTGTAGCTGAATCGATGGTAATTTTTGTACCCATTGACCAGACAGGATGCTGCAGAGCTTGTTGCACCGTAATCCCTTCTAAATTTTCTCGGTGACGAAAAGGACCGCCTGAAGCTGTTAAAATAACTTTTTTTATCGGATTGATATTCCCTACGATCGACTGCCAGATAGCGGATGGTTCGCTGTCTACCGGATAGATTTCAGCACCGGATTCTTTTACTAGATCCAGAATAAATTGGCCGGTAGCGACAATGACTTCTTTATTTGCCATAGCGATCACTTGTTTCGCTCTGATTGCGGCTAACATTGGTTCAATTGCTGCAAAGCCGATGATAGCCATGACTAAGCGGTCACAAGGTAAGGTCGCCAAGGCTGTGACTCCTTCGCTGCCCCTGAGCAGCTCAACTTTGTGATCCAGATTATTTTCTTTCAATAATACAGCCAATTTATCTGCTGCTTCAGGATCCGCTACAGCTACTTTTCGAGGCATAAATTCCTGTATTTGCTGCCAAAATAAATCGACGGAACCGAAGCATGACATGGCTGTCACTTCTAATTGTAAGCGACGGCAGACCGCTAAGGTTTGCCGTCCGATTGATCCTGTTGAACCTAATAATACAATTTTTTGTTTTTTTATATTTTCCATATATAAATCTTAGAAAAAATAAAGTAGTAAAGCAATTGTTAAAATAGCGGTAAAAGTGAAAAATGTGCTGTCAAAACGGTCAATTACACCACCATGTCCCGGCAATAAATTTGAAAAATCTTTAATGCCACAATATCTTTTGATCCCGGAGGCCAGCCAGTCACCCAACTCAATTAAAACGCCGATCACAGCAGCTAAAATAGTGACGATGATGAGCGAAGAAGCATTGATCTGTACAGGATAAATATGGGGCGCTAAAAAGATATATAACGGGAGATAAAAAATAATAGTACCGATCATTGAACCGAAAAATCCGACATATGTTTTCTTTGGGCTGAGAGCCGGAACGATCGGCTTCTTTCCCCATAAAACACCGCTGAAATAAGCAGCCGAATCAGATACCCAGGGAGTGACCAAAGCGAGCACGAAGCAAAACCAACCGCCCGGCAACACCATCAATAAAGTGAAGCCGAAAAAGACCGGTACTGAAAGATAAAAACCGGCACTTAATTGGGCGATGATTTGGGGTAAGGATTTTGCTCCCTGACGAATCAAAGGATTAAAAATAGCATAGCCGATTAAGATCAATAAAGTAATCCCATATATGATAAATGACTGTAAGAGCGTTGCTGGATTAAAAGTTTCTGCCTGCTGCAGCATACCGGCTTGCTTAGCGAATTGTGCAGCAGTTAAGATTTGCGGATTGGCTAATTTTAAATAAACATAACTCGGCATAAAAGCCAAATTAAACAAGGTTAATACTTTTTTATCAATTTCAATATTGACTTGTTGCAAGGCATGAGTTAATTCGCGTGGCGCGAAATAGGAAATTAATAAAAACATCAGGATTGTAAAATCGGGGATAAAGTAACCCGGAATGACTAAAATTGCCATGACAATTCCATAGTAAAATGCCGTTTTGAATCTAGTTTTCATCTCTTACCTTCCCAAATCTTCTTTCTCTGTCCGAAAATTCAAGCAATGCATGTTCCAAGTCTTTTTTGGAAAAATCAGGCCATAATTTTTTTGTGAAATAAAGTTCCGCATAAGATAATTGCCATAATAAAAAATTGGAAATACGCTGCTCTCCGCCGGGTCTGATCAACAGATCGGGATTATCCTGACCTGCAGTGTATAAATGTTTTTCAAATATCTGTTCATCAATTTCTGAAATATCCAATTGCTGATTCTTTACTTCTTCCGCTAATAATTTTGTAGCTCGCAAAATTTCCTGCCTGCCGCCGTAACTTAAGGCAATATTTAACTGTATTCTGTTTCTGTGCTTAGATTCTTCTTCCGCCTCTTTGACAACGGCTAGAGATTCTGCAGGCAGATCATCCAAATGACCGATGAAACGTAATTTTACACCTTCTTCTTCCAATTCCTGTTTGTATTTGGCAAAGAATTCGATAATTAATTTCATTAAAGCATCGACTTCATCTTTCGGCCTTTGCCAATTTTCTGCAGAAAAAGCATAGACTGTAACCAGAGGAATATTATAATCTGCGCACCAACGAATAAATTTGCGCAATGTTTCCGCACCGGCGCGATGACCCGCTTTTCTGGGTAATGCTCTTCTTTTTGCCCAACGGCCATTTCCGTCCATAATCACAGCTAAATGTTTAGGAATCTTTAAATTGATTTCTTTTTTCTTAAATAGACTCATTTCTTTACCCAAAAAATAAGCCGGAATAAATCCGGCTTATCAATTAAAACCTGGTAGTTTTCTTAGATTTCCATTAATTCCTTTTCTTTTTTCTGTACTGTTTGATCGACTAAATCAATATATTTATCCGTTAAATCCTGCATATCCTGTTCAAAGTTATAAAGTTCATCTTCGCTGATTTTATTATTTTTCTGATGATTACGATAAGTATCAATACCTTCACGGCGTACATTGCGCACGGCAACTTTACCGCCTTCACCGATTTTGCCGACTTCTTTGACCAATTCTTTACGACGTTCTTCAGTCAATTGCGGGAAGATCAAACGAATCACCTTACCGTCACTTTGCGGATTAATACCCAGATCTGACATATTGATCGCTTTCTCGATTTCTTTTAGCATTTTGGTTTCCCAAGGTTGAATTGTGATCATTCTTGCTTCAGGCACTTGAATATTGGCGACTTGATTTAAAGGTGTTTCTACTCCGTAGTAATCGACAACAATTTTGTCGAGCACTTTCGGATTTGCACGGCCAGCTCGAATACCGTTGAAAGTTTCCTCCAAGGCATTGATGGCACCTTTCATTTTTTCTTCATATGGGCTAAGTGATTGTGCATTAACAATAATTTCTGACATAACAACCTCCGATGAAATAGTACACTATATTATAGCCAATTTTATGCAAGTTCTTCAAGTGAGGTATTTTTTCTGCATTAGAAAAATACAGCAAAAATTTACATAAGCTTTTTTAAATTGATGCTTAAACCGCCATCAATTGATAAGTTGGTACCGGTAATATATTTTGCTTGATCACTTAATAAAAAATTCACATAATATGCGATCTCGGCGGGTTCACCATAACGCAAAAGAGGTGTTGCCATCCTTTGTTGTTCCATCACTTCAGGATAATGTTCAAGCGCTGCCCGGCTCATTGCTGTCAAAATCACACCTGGTGAAATGGCATTAATCCTTGCGCCTTTTCGTCCGAACTCAGATGCCCATTTTTCGGCTAAGAGAATGACCCCTTTTTTAGAAAAATTATATGCAATATTCGAATCACTGCCGACTAATTGTACAAAAGCATCACAATTTCCTTTCTGTGAAGGGTTAATCAAAATATCGGCTTGTTCTTGCGTGACATTGACAACAGAGCCCATCATAGATGAAATCAAGATGACGCTCATTTTAGCAGTCGCATATTTTAAGGCTTCTTTAATTACAATTTCTGAACCTAATAAATCAATTTTAAAAACATCCTCGGCTTTTGCGCCGACACCGCTGACACCTGCCGAATTGATGACACCGACGATTTCACCTAATGAGCTTGCATATTCAAATAATGCTGCAACGGATTTTTGATCACTGATGTCACCTTGAAATTTGTGAACATCGACACCTGCTTCTTTTAGCGTTTGATAACTATTTTCTAATCTTTCGGCATTACGACCGGTAATAATGACTTTTCCTTCTGCAATATGTTCCGCAATAGCATAACCGATACCACTTGATCCACCTGTAACAATATATACGTTCATATTTTCTCCAATCTTTTTCATCTGTTTATCATGAGATATTATAACCAATATATAATAATAAGCAAAAATAAAAAAGTATATTTTTCTTATTGCATGTTTTTACAAAAGCAAACAAATTATTAAGGATTAACAATTGTTCCTAACACTTCTCCCTGTAAAATGCGAATTAAATTATCCGGATCTTCAATACTAAAAACCAGCATCGGAATTTGATTATCACGGCATAAAGCGGCTGCTGCCGCATCCATTACCTTTAAATCTTTAGCGATGACATCCGTTAAACTGATCTCAGTAAATTTGACAGCATCTGTGAAGCGATGTGGATCCTTATCGTAAACTCCGTCCACCAACGTTGCTTTAAATACAATATCGGCATTGATTTCAGCTGCACGTAAAGCGGCTGCAGAATCGGTTGAAAAGAAAGGGCTGCCTGTGCCGCCGGCGAAAATCAGGACGGTTCCCTTTGAGAGATATGCTTTGGCTTTCGCTTGTGTATAGGGCTCGACGATTCTTGGCATATCAATTGCATTCATCACTTTGCAGTCAACGCCGGTTTGTAGAACGGCATCCGACAAGGTCAATGCATTCATCGTCGTAGCAAGCATACCGATTTGGTCGGCCGTAACACGATCCATAGATTGATTTGTTCTGCCTCGCCAATAATTTCCACCGCCGACAACGATAGCAAGTTGAATGCCTAAGTCATGGACCTTTTTGATCATTTCGGCATAAATTTTTACCTGTTGATCATCAATGCCATGTCCTTTTTCACCGGCCAGGGACTCACCGCTCAATTTCAGCATAATTCGTTTATAAGTCATGATTCCTCCTAAAAAAGATAAAAAAAAAGGTGTACCAACCGGTACACCTTGAATAATTTATTTATTTTGCCATTTGTTTGGCAACTTCTTCAGCGAAATCTTCATTTCTCTTCTCGAGTCCTTCGCCTAATTCATAACGTGTGAAACGTCTGACTTGAATGTTTTCACCAATTTTGGCAACCATCTCTTTAACCAATGTGGTAATTGTTTTAGAATCATCTTTTACAAAAGGTTGTTCCATTAAACAATTAGCGGCATAGAATTTTTCTAAACGACCTTCTACGATGCGGTCAACGATTTTTTCCGGTTTGCCTTCATTTAATGCTTGATTTCTGGCAATTGCTCTCTCAGATTCCAAAACATCTTGCGGAACATCTTCTCTTCTTAAGTATGGAGGGTTCATCGATGCAATCTGCATGGCGATATCTTTAACCATTTTTCTGAATTCTTCATTCTTCGCAGCAAAGTCGGTTTCGATATTAACTTCTAATAAAACGCCGATTCTGCCGTCACCATGAATGTAGGATTCAACAACACCCTCAGCAGCAATTCTGCCGGCTTTCTTATCGGCCCCTGCCATCCCTTTTTCTCTTAACCAAGCAATCGCTTTATTTATATCTCCGTCAGATGCAGATAAGGCTTTTTTACAATCCATCATTCCGGAGCCTGTCATTTCACGCAACTCTTTTACCATAGCAGCAGTAATTTGTGCCATATTATCCTCCTTAATAGCAAATATTTAAATTCAACTGTATATTATTCAGAAATTTCAGCTTCGATTTCTTCTGCAACTTCTTCTTTTTCTTCGGCTTCCTCGGCATCTTGTTCTAAAAGATTTTCCGGTACATCACCCATTTGCTCGCCCTGTTTTCCTTCTAATACGGCGTTAGCCATAGTAGCAACGATTAATTTAATCGCTCTGATCGCATCATCGTTACCAGGAATAACATAATCAACATTATCCGGGTCACAGTTTGTATCAACAATAGCAACAACGGGAATCCCTAAACGATTCGCTTCATGAACGGCGATATGTTCTTTATTCGGATCAACGATAAAAACCACATCCGGCAAGCCAGGCATATCTTTAATACCACCGAGATTTGCTTCCAGTTTTTCCATTTCGAGATGCAACTGTGCAACTTCTTTTTTGGGTAAAACATCAAACATGCCGTTATACTGCATTTCTTCCAGTTCTTTAAGACGTTTAATGCTCTTTTTAATCGTTACGTAATTGGTCAAAGTACCGCCCAGCCAACGATTGTTGACATAGTACATATTGCAGCGTTCAGCTTCTTCTTTAATTGCTTCTTGCGCTTGACTTTTGGTTCCAACGAATAATACATTACCGTTGTTCATGACAACATCACGAATAAATAAATAAGCGTCTTCTACTTTAGTGATTGTTTGTTGCAAGTCAATGATATAGATACCATTGCGTTCTGTGAAAATATACGGTGCCATCTTAGGGTTCCAGCGACGTGTCTGATGTCCGAAATGTACACCGCCTTCAAGCAACTGTTTCATTGAAATAATAGCCATACAAAATA
>CAYFQU010000001.1:48996-55180 GCA_964345335.1 uncultured Mageeibacillus sp.
TTCATTTTCGGCAAGTGCCTTTAAAGTTTCCTGATAAATATATGAAGCGGCTAATAAATGATCAATCGAAGCATTTTCATCTACCTGATGCATACAATCCGGAGTACCCGGGAAAACAGCTCCGAAAGCCAGAATATTGGGAATGGCTCTGGCATAAGTACCGCCTCCCATGGCGACCGCTTCCTCATCTGTGCCCATCGCTTGATTGTAAACATTCATAACGGTTTTAACGAGCAAAGAGTTTTTACCCAGATTCAGAGGCTCTTCATCACGTTCATCATATCCTTCATAGCCTAAGGTAGCCATCTTTTCTTTTAAAGTTTTGATTATCTCTTTACCGTGTTGGGTGATCGGATAACGAATATCAAAGGATAAATGAATTTCATCTTGATCGACATTGATTAAACCTAAATTTAAAGTTAAAATACCGCTTTCATCTTCGCTGTTGATTGCAAAATCTTTACCGTCGATATATTCATTCAAAAATTGATCACTGAAGATCAGCAACTCATCATTCCAATCAGGATATTCTTCTCTTAGCTGATGCAATGCTTTGACAATTGCATTATCGCCTAAATCCGGACGTGAACCGTGGCTGGATTTACCTTGTACTTCTACTTCAGGCAGCAGCTCTCCATCTTTGGAAAGAACATAGCGGCAGACCTGCGGAACCATATTGACAGCTTCTCCACCTTTTAATTGATGAATTTGTAATGTGCTGTCTGATAACTGACGTTTTTTACGAAAAGAAATATGGATAATTCCTTTTTCGGCAAATACAGCCGGAAAAGCTGCATCTGCAGTAAAACCGGAAACCGGCAGTTCAGCCTTGATTGCACGATAATGCCTCATACAACCGAAACCGTTTTCTTCATTTAAGCCGACAATCAATCTGATACGGCATGGCGGTTCATAACCTTGATCTTTTAACGCTTTCATCGCATATAATACACTCATGGCCGGCCCTTTGTCATCGGCGACCCCACGGGCGTATAGATGCTGATCGGCGATTCTGGGTTCAAAAGGAGAAGATGTCCAACCTTTCCCCGCCGGAACAACGTCCAAATGACATAGAACAGCGATCATTTTATCACCTGAACCGAATTCCGCATGACCGGCATGATAATCATAATTATGAGTGGAAAAACCTAATTTTTCAGCAATTTCTAAAAAACAATCCAAAGCTTTCGCTGTTTCAATACCGTACGGAGCCGTTTTGGTAGCGGGACCATTGACACTTGGAATCGATAATAAAGCTGAAAGATCATGAATAAAATCTTCTTCATAAATATTCATATTTTGGGCTAATTCAAGAATACGTTTTTCATTTGGGATTGTATACATTTTTTACCTCTTTAATTGTGTAATGATTAAAAAATCCGGAGTCATAAAAACTCCGGATTGAAATTAGTTAAACAGCAAATTCTAAATTTTATTCAGCATCATCAGTTTCTTCTTTATCATCTTTATCGTCAGAGTAACGAATATCTGCTAAAGCGGATAATGTTGTACCGCCTGACGGTAAATCAGAATAAGCGGTTACTGTTTCTGCAGAATGATCTTCCACTTTTTCTTCTTTCGGTTGTTTTCTTTCACGGCGCGGACGACGTTTTTGTCTGAGAGCTGCCTGTTGTTCCAACTCTTCAACATTTTCCGGATTGATCGGTTCAACTTCGCGGATGCTGATAGAAATTTTGCGCTCTTCATTGCTTACGTCAAGAACTCTGGCATCAACTTCCATACCTTCTTGCAAAACATCTTCCGGTCTGTTTAAACGATAATCGGAAATTTGAGAAATATGACATAAAGCGTCTACACCCGGAGCGATTTCAACGAAAGCACCGAATGGGAACATTCTTACGACAACACCGCGTACGATAGAACCAACCGGGAAGCGATTTTCAATATCATGATATGGATCATTCTCTTCACGTTTGAATCCTAAGGAAACTCTGTTTTTCTCTTTATCGAAATCAATGACATAAACCTTAATATGATCGCCTACTGAAACGACATCAGAAGGTTTATCAATACGTTTCCAGGATAATTCACTGATGTGAACCAGTCCATCTACTCCGCCGATATCAACGAAAGCACCGAAATCAGTCAGATTTCTCACGACGCCTTCATATTCTTTACCGACTTCAATATTATCCCACAGAGCACGTGATTTTTCACGCCGGGCACGCTGTAATAAAATTCTTCTGGAAGCTGAAACACGTAATCTTCTCTTGGAAGAATCAAATTGCGTGACTAAAACTTCTAATTCTTGATTTAAATAAGGAGTTAAATCTTCAATAATTTCCAACTCGATCTGAGTTCTATGAATGTACATATCAACACTGCCGAAAGAAGCGATTAAACCGTCTTTTACAATGTTTGTCACTTTCACTTTCAAAGGAGTCTTATTCTTGAACGCCTGTTCAACGACTTCTTTATGTTTATTAAAGTCAACTCTCGATTTCGATAATTCGATTTCAGTTCCCTCATTGGAAGTATGAATTTTTCTGACATATACTTCTACCGGAATATTTTCAATTCTGGCTTTTTCCAAATCAAAATCAGGATCCCCTTTGAATTCATCAATACGTACTTTCCCCTCTGATTTTACGCCTACATTTACATAAACATAGTCGTCATCATAACCGGTAATCGTACCTGTTACAGTCGTTCCTCTTTTAAGTTCCGGAATGCTGTCGATGAAATTTTCAAAATCAATATCGCCATTTTCAGTTAATGGTAATTCTTGATTTAACGGTTCCTCCGCAGTAACGTCTGCGACATCTGCCAAAGTGATCACTTCTTTTTTCTCTTCAGCTGTTTCTTTTGATTCTTCGGTTTTGTTGACTTCTTCTTTATGCTCTTGCTCAACAGTTTCTACATTTTCGACTGTCGGTTGAACATTGTTTTCTTCCTGCTGGTTATTCAATAACCCTTGCTGATCTGCCATTCTATGGATTTCCTCCCCAAAAATTGTCTACGACTATTGTATCAAAATGTCCTGCTTTTGCAATGCTGTTGCTAAATCTTTTAAATTTCTGCGTAAAAGCTCTTTTTTATAAATAAGCTTTGCCGACGAGCGCATAGCAGCGTCTCATAATTTCGTTTGATAACAATTGATTCTTTTCTTGTTTATTGCTAGCTGAAATATTTGGATTTAGACAGAAAGGAGCTCCGAAATAAATATGATTTTTACGAAAAAGACGATAAGGTCCGTCCAGATAAACGGGTAAAATCATCATTTTATATTTGGTGCAGATAGCCGACACACCGGCTTGCGGTAAATAGTCTAAATAATTTTCTGGGTCAACCCTGGTACCTTGCGGAAATAAACCGATCACGTTCCCCTCTTTAATGTGATTGCGTATTGTTTTCATCGCATTGATATCAACCTGATCACGATCCAAGGGAATCATTTCCAATTTACGGAAAATATTTCGCAAGAATTTTGTCTGGAAAAGTTCTTTTTTAGAAACCCAATATACATAATCAGGAACGGTTAAATGAACTAAAACAGGATCTAAGAATGAAACATGATTACCCATTAACATATAGCCTGCATTTTGTGGAATATAATGTGAATTATGGTATTGCGGGCGATATAAAAATCGCATTAAAGGAGCTGCTAAAAAAGCCGCAAATCTTACAAAAAAAGATTTTTGTTTTACTGATATACCATAATAGCGATAATTGGAAATTTTCTTTGACATAATTTATGGATAGAGCTTTTCTAAAATAATTTCTTTTATTTCAGCAATCGTTTCAGATAAAGTTAGCTGACTTGAATCGACTAAGACAGCATCATCAGCTTTTTTAGTGGGTGCTGTTACGCGATTGCTGTCCTGTTCATCTCTTTTCTTTATATCAGCTAAAACCTGCTCATAATTGCTTTCCTGACCAGCACTTTGCAAATCGATCAGACGACGTCTGGCTCTTTCTTCCGCAGAAGCTGTCAGAAATATTTTTACATCTGCATGTGGCAAAACAACTGTACCGATATCCCGACCGTCTAAAATAAACGACTCTGTTTCAGATAATTCTCTTTCTTTTAGTAGAATATACTGCCTTAAAGCAGGATGAACAGAAATATCCGAAGCGGCAATTGAAATTTTTTCCGTACGAATAAAGGGCGTTACATTTTTTTGATTAATGAAAACTTGTTGTTCATTATTTTCAAAAGAAATATCCAATGCTACATGTTTTAAAAATTCTACCACTTCTTGTTCTGATTTAGGATCAACATTATTTTCTAAAGCGGCATAAGCTAAGGCGCGAAACAATGCACCTGTATCCAAATACATAATCCCCAATTCAGCAGCTAATGTTTTAGAAATTGTGCTCTTTCCTGCTCCGGAAGGACCGTCAATCGCAATGGAAAATACCTTTGGCATCTCATTCCTCCTGTAATCGTTCTATTGTATCATACATCAATAAATCAACACTGGGTAAATCATCTGTTGATTTCAAACCGAATTCAAGTAAAAATTTTGGGGTTGTGGCGAAGATCACCGGCTTGCCCGGTAAGTCCAGTTGCCCTGCTTCTGCCACATAACCTCTTTCCACCAAACGATTGACTAAGCTGTCCGAGTTAACTCCTCTGATCGTTTCTATCTGGGCTTTCGTAACAGGCTGATTATAGGCGATGGCTGCAAGCGTTTCATAGGCTGCATTGGATAAAGACGGTAAATGCTCAGGACGGAATAATCTTGCTAAATATTCTTTCAATTCAGGTTTTGTCGTAATACAATATGTATCTTCTATTTGTCTGATCTCGATACCGGATTCTTCATCTTCAGCATATTTTCTAATTAAATACTGACACAGATCATGAACTCGGTTTTCTGAAAGCTCTGTGATTTCAGAAATTGATTTTACTGTTAAAGGATCTCCTGAAGCAAATAATAAACCTTCTATGATTGCGATTAATTCCGTATCATTTTTCATCTGATCATTTATCCTCCCCAGCAAATTTAGATATACCTGTTTCTGTTTTCAATTCTTCCCTGACCTCATTTTCCAATTCAATCATCATAACGGAAAAGGGCGTCGGTTGCTTGACGATCACTTTATCCTGACGAATCAATTCCAAAACGGCGAGAAATCCGCTGATCCTCTCGGCTTTTGAAACTTTTGATACCGGGAAAAGTTCTGAAAAAAACATGCGTGATTTTTTAAAAACTTTATGGACAATTTCCCGCATTTTATCCTTAACCGAAAATTTTTCTTTTTTTAATAATTGACGAATTCTTTGATTTTGACTGTTAAAGCGTAAAATATTACGCTTTTCTAAAGAAAAAACAGCATGTTGGAAAGCATCCGGATTAATTTTGTCCGCAATGATCTCGATTGATAAACCCAATTGCTGCGGCGAAGAGGCTGGAATCGGATAAGTCCCTTGATATTTTACATGGCCTGCTGCCAATTGTTCCGCCAAATATTTATTTCTGCGATAGGCCAACAGGCGCAATACCAATTCTTCTCGCGGATCATTTTCTTCAGAACCAAGTTCAGCTTGCTGATTAGGGAGCAGCATCTTTGACTTAATCTGCATCAAAGTCGCAGCCATCACCAAAAATTCACTGGCTAAATTCATATCAATTTTCTGCATATCATTTAAGTTTAAAACTTGTAAATATTGTTCTGTGATTTCAGAAATCGGGATATCATAAATATCTACATGATTTACTTCAATTAAATGATAGATTAAATCCAGCGGACTTTCATATTCTTGAATATTGATCTTCAGGAATTGACTCATTTTTGCCCTTACATAATACTTTTTGTAAGATAAGAAAATAATAAATGAACCGGCTTACTTAAGATAAAGTCAATCGGGATGGCTAAGGTTGAGATCACTTTACTTAAAATCCCCCCACCTAAAATAAAAAAGGCTAATAAGATGATCCCGGAATAGCGCTGCCAACTCATATATTGATAATACAATTTATGCGGTAAAAATGCTCCCAAAACCTTTGAACCGTCTAAAGGCGGAATCGGCAATATATTAAAAATAGCCAAGAAAATATTAGAATAATAAAAAGCATATAGAATCGTAATCCAGAGTGAAAACGGATGTGCCGCATTGCTGATCGCCTGTCCGGTTCCGATCAGCGTATACAATAATGTGGAGACTTCCAATAACAGATTAGCAATAAAAGCGATGATCAGATTAGCGATAGGACCT
>CAYFQU010000001.1:55190-62284 GCA_964345335.1 uncultured Mageeibacillus sp.
CTGCCAGCGAAACCTTCATCATACCTGAGCGCATATCTTTTACTTTAGTATGAGAAAATCTTGCCGAATTGACCGGAACTGGTTTGGCCCAACCAAATCCCAATAAAATAAAGGCAATTGCTCCCATAATATCGATATGCTGCATTGGATTTAACGTTAAACGCCCTAACGATTTGGCGGTATCATCCCCCAAACGATTGGCAGTCCAGGCATGAGCATACTCATGTACAGATAAGGAAAGTGTTAAGACTAAAATTCGAATTAAAATTTGTTGTATATTTAAATGCGGCATAAATTAACCTCTGAATGAAATATTTTATATTATTCCATAGCTTACTACATTCATGCAACTATTGCTCACAAGCTCTGAAAATAATTGCCGCTCTTAACAATTTACTGGTTTAAGTATGCTATACTGTTTCTGACGTTTTATTTGAGGTGTTCTAAGATGATTTTTAGTAAAAAAAGGAATGATGGTCGGCTGATCAGAGAGGGTGATCCGATGAATAGGATTTTCCCCTATATTATGCGGACCAGGAATGAATCGGTTATCTATTATCAAAATAATCTTGAAATCGGACCGATCAAACAATATATTAAACAGCAGAGAAAAAAAGGAAATCGTATCACAATTTTTAATGTGATTATGACTTCAATTCTCCATATTCTCGTTTTGAGACCGCATCTGAATCGTTTCATTGCCGGCAGAAGAATCTATGAGCATAACAGTTATGAATCATCTTATGTCGTGAAATTAGATATGTCTGATGATGCCTATGAATCCGTGGCAAAAGTCAGTATGGATAAAAATGATACGGTGCATACGATTGCCGAAAAAATGCAGGAACAGATCGATTTAATCCGCCGTGAATCAGAAACGAAATCTGATGATAAATTGATAAATTTCTTCACCAAAACGCCGCGCTGGTTTCAGCGTTTTGCTTCACAATTACTGCGTTTCGCAGATTTTCACGGTTTATTGCCAAAATCCGTGATTGACATGATTCCTTTATATTCATCCGTATTTATTTCGCATTTAGGCAGTATCGGGGGTCATGCTCCTTTCCATCATCTCTATGAAATCGGTACAAATTCGATCTTTTTAACTTTAGGCAAAATCTATGATAAACCGGTACGAGGAAAAGATAATAGTCTGGACTGGCGTGAAGTGCTGGATATTGCTTTTACAATTGATGAGAGAATCTGTGACGGTTATTATTTAATTAAATCCTTAAACATGTTCGATCAGATCATCGAAAATCCGAATCTTTTAGAGTTAAGCCCTAATGAGATGAAACATTATATGGAAAGCGGAGATATTATTTTTGGCAGCAGCCGTCTGGAAATTTCCGATAAAGTAAAAGAGAGATTACATTTGGAAGTAAATGTTAACGCCGATAATTTCCGTACCATTTTCAGTGAAGAAGAATTAATCGAAACGGAAAAATAGATCAAAAATAGATCTTAACAAATAGCATCAGATATGATCCCCCACCTGCTATGCAGGTGGGTTTTTCTTTTGTTTTTTTCACTCACTCAATTTGCTAAAGCTGATAAAAATGAAAAGAGACAAAATGAACTAAATTTTGCCTCTTTTAAATTTGATTTTAAATATTGAATTAATGCAGCCAGACTTTCATAATGAAGAAAAAAACAGCTATTAACAGCAGTAAGCCCAATCCTGCATACAAAAGATGTGCTTTGATGACACCCCAGGCAATTTGCCTTTTCTCTTCTTTTGTCAATTCCAGGCTTTGATCAACGGTAATCGGATTCCCGTGATCATCATATACCACTTTCTGCTTGGCTTTATTCTTTTTATGAAACGATATGCCCGGCGACAAGCCGTCGATCATAGACATATCTGCAATCACTCTGCCATCGTCATCTTTATCTTTATCTATTTTATTTTTCTTTCCCATAAATCTCTTGCCATGCATGCCCGGATTTTATACTTGTTTGCCTTGCGGATAGAGATGACAAGCTACTTCATGTCCGGGAATATATTCGTTGAATTCAGGTTCTATTTTCGCACAAATATCTGTAGCATATTTACAACGGGTTCTAAATTTACAACCGGACGGCGGATTGACCGGACTGGGAATATCTCCTTCCAAAATAACACGATTCATTTTGAAATCAGGATCCGGAACCGGAACAGCCGATAAAAGAGCTTGTGTATAAGGATGCATCGGTTTTTCAAAAATTGATTTTTTATCACCGAATTCTACCAAAGAACCTAAGTACATCACACCGATCGTATCAGAAATATATTCAACAACCGATAAGTCATGAGAGATAAATAAATAGGTATAGCCGAATTCTTCCTGTAACTCTTCCATCAAATTAATAATTTGTGCTTGAATAGAAACATCTAAAGCGGAAACAGGTTCATCACAAATGATAAAATCCGGCTTCAAAGCAACTGCTCTGGCGATACAGATTCTTTGTCTTTGTCCGCCTGAAAACTCATGCGGATAACGCCGGGAATATTGATACGGCAAGCCGCAGGCATTCATCACTTCACTGACATAATTTTCAAGTTCATCTTTCGGTACGATATTATGTTCACGTACGGCCTCTCCGATAATTTCTCCTACCGGCATTCTTGGTGATAAACTCGAATAAGGATCCTGGAAAATCATCTGCATGCGCGGACGCAATTTTCGTAATTCAGAATGAGATAAGTCATTAATTTTTTGACCGTCAAAAATCACTTCGCCTGAGGTGATCGGATAAAGGCGCAGCATGGTACGCCCTACTGTGGTTTTTCCGCAGCCGGACTCTCCGACCAGACCCATTGTCGTTCCCCTTTTGATAGAAAAAGAAACATCATCGACAGCTTTGACATATTTTCTTTTGGTTCCTTCTAAACCGGCCGGGAAATATTTTTTTAGATTTCTGACCTCAACGATATTTTCATTTTGCTTTGTCTTATTTTGCTCTTGGTTACTCATCAATCGTTTTCCCCTTTCGATAAAGAATCTGAAGGAATTTCAACTCGGCCTTGAGGAATATTTCTGGCAGCTTTTGTTCCCTCACCTTTGGCTATATTCTGAGGCAAGGACGGCTTATCTAAATTTAAATCTTGATATTTTTGATCATATAAGAAGCAGGCAGCACGATGATTATCTCCAAAATGATATTCGCCTGGATAAGCTTCAAGGCAAGGAGTGAAAGAATAATCACAGCGATTGCAGAAATAACAATGATTCGGTAAGTTGACCGCACTGGGGACCTGACCGGGAATGGAATATAATTTATTGCTTTCCGCTGTACTCAAACCAGGCAAGGATTTCATTAAACCTACGGTATAAGGATGTTTCGGATTTTTAAAGATTTCATGGATTTCACCGGCTTCTATGATTTTCCCCGCATACATCACAACAACATAATCTGCCATACCGGCAATCACGCCGAGATCATGCGTAATCAGCATAATACTGCCGTTGATCTTATTTTTAACATCTTTTAACAAATCTAAAATTTGCGCCTGAATGGTCACATCCAAAGCAGTGGTCGGTTCATCGGCAATAATCAATCTTGGATTGCAAATTAAAGCCATGGCAATCATCACACGCTGACGCATACCGCCGGATAATTCATGCGGAAAGTTATTATAAATTTTCTCCGGATCGGCGATACCGACAAGATTTAACATTTTCAAAGATCTGGCTTTGACTTCTTCTGCTGACAATTTTTCTTCATAAATCATCAAAGCCTCATCTAATTGCTCACCAATTTTAAATACCGGATTTAAGGATGTCATCGGTTCCTGGAAAATCATAGCGATTTCTCTGCCCCTGATCCTCTTCATCTCATTTCGCGGCATTTTTGCGATATCATAACATTTTCCGTCGGTTGTCGTATAGCGAATACTTCCTTCTACGATCTGACCGATCGGACCTTGCACCAATTGCATGGCAGATAAAGAAGTGACGGATTTTCCACAGCCGGATTCACCGACGACACCAACAATTTTTCCTTCGGGAATTGAGAAAGTCACACCGTTAACTGCCTTGTTTACCCCGACATCCGTAAAGAAATAAGTATGTAAATTATCAAATTCAATGACATTTCGCGGATCTTTCATCGTAGCGATAAATTCAGATTCATCAACGTTTGTTCTGTTTCTTGCTCTTTCAAATTGCTTCATGACAATATGATTTTCTCGAGCAATTTGTTTTTCTTCTTTTATTGAAAGATATTGTTCATTTTTTCTTTTTGAAGTTTTATTATTATTTGCCATATAAACTCCTAACGTTTCTGACGCGGATCAAATGCATCACGTAAACCATCACCGACAAAACTGAAGCCTAATACGGTAATGATGATCAAGATACCTGCCGGCAGCCACATATTGGGATAATAAGCTAAAATTTCCTGACCTTTAGAAGGATCCGCCAAAGCGATCATCGAACCCCAGGCGGCTCTCGGGAACGGGACGCCGATACCCAAATAGGATAAGGTGGACTCGTAAAGAATAATACCGCCTAAACCGAGTGAAGCCGTAACGATCAATTGCGGGATCGTATTGGGAATTAAATGCTTGAAAATTCTTCTGCCGGTACGGATACCTGTTGTTTCAGCAGCCAGCATAAATTCCTGTTCACGCAATGATAATAATTGACCTCTGACTAAACGAGCTGTACCTGTCCAGCTGATCAAGGTTAAAAAGCCCATCAAATAGTAGATACGATGTTCAGCCGGTATGGATTCAATGGAAGCGATAACGGCAGATAAAACTAACAGAATCGGCATTCCTGGCAAACAGGCGAAAATATCCACAATACGCATGATCAGCTGATCAACCCAGCCGCCGTAATAACCGGCTATGCCGCCTAATATCGTTCCTAAAATAATTTCCAGAAAAATTGTGATAAACGAAATGCTCAGAGATATTCTGCCGCCATACATCAAGCGTACCAATATATCGAAACCGTTGGTATCCGTTCCAAGCCAATGCTCGCTTGATGGTGGCGCTTTGACACTGATCGTACTGATGGATTTATCATAATACTGGTAAATTTTACCATCTGCTCCTTCAAACGTAGAGGTGGATAAAAGTTGTGATTGGCGGGGAATTTTAAAAACTTCCGTTTCTCCGTATCCCCAAACAGCATCGGTGATCACCGGTCCTAAAAAGGAAAATAAGAACACAAAAATAATCATGGCTAATCCGACAATCGACAGTGAGCTTCTGAAGAAACGCTTAGCAACCATTCTGGCAGGAGAAATCGCTTTATAATTCGTTCCGGCAGAACTGTGTACTGCTTCTCTTTCTTTTTGAGCTAATTCTCCCTGTATTATTTTTTTATGCTCAACTATTTCTGCTGCAGAATTTTGTACATTGATATCATGCAAATTATCTGACATAATGCTCCCCTTACTTTGAATATTTTACTCTCGGATCGACCACAACATACATAACATCCGAAATGATATAGCCGATAACGGTTAATGCCGAAAGGAATAAATTATAGCCCATCACAAAAGGAATATCGCCTTGAATTGTCGCGCGCAAAGCCATATTGCCGATACCGGGAATGGAAAATACCGTTTCGGTGATCATCGCGCCGCTGAATAATCCGGGCAATAATCCGGACAGAGTTGTCACTAAGGGTATCAAGGTATTTCTGAAAGCATGTTTATTGATAACCGTTTTTTCAGACAGACCTTTGGCACGCGCGGTTCTGATATAGTCGGAATTCATTACTTCCAGCATATTGGTTCTCGTATATCTCATCAAACCACCGATGCTCAATAAGGTTAAGGTGACGATTGGTAAAACCAAGTGCCAAGCTTTGTCTAAGAAAATACCGAACCAATCATCCGGAGAAAATATTCTGGTGGCTGTTGTAATACCCTGTAAAGGAAACCAGCCCAACTGAATACTGAATACATTCATCAATAAAGCTGCCAAAAAGAAAGAAGGCAAGGCGGTCGCCATCATAGCAAACACAGAAACAGTATAATCATAACCGCTGTATTGCTTAACGGCCGCTTTAATTCCCATTGGAATCGCAATGATAATTTCAATAACATAAGCAATTAAGGAAATAATAAAGGAAATCCAAACATATTGATTAATAACTTGTGTTACCGGACGTCCATAAAGAAAAGAATATCCCAAATCCCCTCTGACTGCACTTGTCAGCCAAGAGAAATAACTCTTCATAATTCCGGAAAAACTTTTATCTGCTAATCCATATAATTCTTTTAATCTAAGGACATCTTGCGGGGACATTTGTCCGCTTTGAACAGCTGCTGCCGTTTGATTGTCAATATAGTCGGACGGCATCAACATAACGAGTAGATAAATCAAAGCAGATACTCCGATGAGGATGATTAAAGCAAGACCTATTCTTTTTAAAATGTATTTTGTCATTTCTTTCACCTGGTAGATAAGAAGGTGCAACAACCGGGGATCGGTCGTTGCACCGAAATCAATTTAACTTAGTCGGTATAGTATTACCAATTCAGCTCTACGTTCCAAATTTCAGCATGAGGTGACTGGAACGGAGTGACATCTTCACCTTTGAATAAGGTATTACCGTTAACAACCTCTTTATTGTATGCGAACATATTTTTACGCTGATAGGTTGGAATTTCAACGGCTAAGCCTGTTGATAATTCTAAGGCTCTGGCATAAATAGGTTTACGCTCTTCCGGATCTAAGATACTTCTACCGGCAATGATGTTTTCATTTAATTCGACAAGCATTGCTTTTTCTTCTTCAGAACCATTTTCGAACAACCATTTCAAACCAGTGTTGCTCGGAACATTGCTGATTGCCGGATCTGAATACCAGATTTGGAACATATCAGGATCAGCACCGCCGCTGCCCCATGCAGCTGCCCAAACTTGAACACCCGATTCATAAGCTGTGCTCAATTTACCGAGCAAGTCCGGATCCACGTCAATATCTACTTTAACACCTAATTCACCTAATAATTTTTGAGCGTCAATAAAGATTTGTCCTGCCGGATGATCTTGTGCCTGAGAAGGCAAGGTAAATTTCAGGGTCAATTGCTGACCGGCTTTTTCATGTCCTTCAGGGTAACGTAATTCTTTTGAAGCTTCATCATATACAT
>CAYFQU010000002.1:0-10094 GCA_964345335.1 uncultured Mageeibacillus sp.
GCCTGTTTTAATAATAGCGTACATTTCTTTTCCTCCCTGTAATCAGTCTCGCCTTCGTGGGTAGCTAAGCGCATTTAATAAACCCGACTCAGAGCGGTCGTTCATGTATCTTAACATTTTTCATAAATAAGAGTCAATAAAAATTTGCCCAAAAGTTTCACTTCGGCGAAATCATATCCTCAGCATAATAAGCAAAACATCAGATATGTATATATTTACCATACAAAAAGCATTTAAACGATGAGATTAGTAACAAAGGATATATCCCAAATCAAGTTTTTTATGCTATCATCAATCTTGTTTCAGCTAAATTAAAATAACAGTTTGATTGTACAGTATTTCGAAGAAGGATTAAAGATGTATAAACATTTAACAGATATAATCGGCAATACGCCCTTGCTGCAATTACAAAAAATTGGCAACGGTCAAATTTTTGTGAAAGTGGAAAAGACAAATCCTGCCGGCAGCATCAAGGATCGGCCTGCTCTGGCAATGCTCCAAAGAGCGATTGAGTTAGGTGATTTGAAGCCTGGTATGATAATTATTGAACCGACTTCCGGAAATATGGGCATCGCTTTAGCGATGATCGGTTCTCAGTTAGGTTTCAAGGTCATGCTCGTCATGCCGGATAGCATGAGTGTCGAACGGCGCAGTCTGATGAAGGCTTATGGTGCAGAAATTCTGCTGACCCCGGGGGTTGAAGGTATGCAGGGTGCCACAAATAAAGCTTTGGAGATGTCAAAACAACCTGGTTACTATATGCCGAATCAATTTGATAATCCGGCAAATCCTCTCATTCATGAGCAGACAACCGGAGTGGAGATTATCAATGCTCTACCCGATATTGCAGGTTTTGTCGCAGGCGTCGGCACAGGAGGCACCGTGAGCGGCGTCGCCAAAGCCCTGAAAAATTATCATCCTGAGATTCAAGTTTGGGCCATGGAACCGGCTGAATCTCCGGTTATTACACAAGGTCAAGCAGGACCACATCAAATTCAGGGAATCGGCGCCAATTTTATTCCCAAAAACTTAAATTTATCAGTGATCGATAAAACAATGACAGTCAGCAGCAGTGAAGCGCTCAAGATGGCGAAACGTCTCGCCGAGGAAGAAGGTCTATCAGTCGGAATTTCTTCCGGTGCCAACGTCGCCGCAGCTTTGCAAATGCAAAGCGAAATCAAAGGCAAAATCGCCACGGTTTTACCGGATACCGCCGAACGATATTTATCGACAGCATTATTTCAGGAGTCATAGAAACTTATGTTTAAACGCTGGATAGCGCAAGGAAAATATATTTTAGAGCAAGATCCCGCCTGCCATACTTTATTTGAAGCATTATTCATGTACCCCATGATGCATGCTCTATTCAGTCATCGCATCGCCCATCGCCTATACAAAAAGGGGCATACCACTTTAGCGCGCTTTATTTCTCAGAGAAGCCGCCGTAAAACAGGAATTGAAATTCACCCGGGTGCTACAATCGGCAAGTTCTTATTTATTGATCACGGAATGGGAGTAGTCATCGGTGAAACAACAATCATCGGTGATTATGTGACTATTTTTCACGGGGTAACATTAGGCGGTACAGGTAAAGAAAAAGATTGTAAAAGACATCCAACTATCGGAAATCATTGTATTTTAGGTGCGGGATCAACCTGTTTGGGGCCGATCAAAATTGGTGATTATGCTAAGGTCGGAGCCGGTGCGGTCGTATTGATCGATGTTCCGGAAAGGGCAACGGCAATCGGTTGTTCCGCCAGGAATATTGTTAGAAAAGATTCATAGTTATAAAAACAGTCAATAGGAGAAGCTTCTCGAATCAGCTGATATTGGCTTCGGCTCTTCGGGATCTCTCCAATATTAAAAGCTTTTTTAGAAAATAATTTTGGAAAGGCTTTTCTTATATTTGAAATATCATTGAACTGAAAACTTTAAAATTTTCCTAATAATTGATCATTTTGTATCTTGCTATACTATGAACAGAATGACAATAATATACTGAAATCTATTTCATCGGGAGTGAGCAATGAAAGCCAAGCAGAAGATTAATTATGGATGGATTTTTATACTGATTTGCCTAATCATCCTGTTTTCCTTTTTTTTCATTAAAAACAGTCAAATGAACCGAGAAAAATCTTTCATCCTGCAAAGCACAGAGCAGTATTACAGGATCACTGCTGACGCATTTACTTTAAGCGGCGCAGAATTAGAATCCTTAAGAAAAATTCCGCTCGATTCCAAAACGCAAATTAACACTTTTGCAGAGAAAACTGCTCAAGATCACTGGGAAGCAATTACTTCTGAAATCGCTCCTTTATTTGCGGACAAGCAAACCTTCGAGCGCCATGCTAAAGTTTTTCAGGATTTGTTCAAATCCAATATTGAAAATCGACAAATTTTGCTCAATGTCGAATTGACCGCAGATGAAAAACCGACTTTCAAGTGGAATTTACTGAATCAAATTAAGGTCATGAGTTCTTATCGGCTGACTTATAAATTTGACGATGAGCTGACCAATGAATTTTTCAAAGCGACAACACCTGTTTACACAACTGATGAGATCATCTGGATAAAAACTGATCATGGCTTCAAAATCGGTAAGTCCGGCTGGCTGATAAATCAACATGATCCCGATTTTTATAAGCCTTATTCTTATTGAGGAGTACTATGGAGCAAAATATTTATTTATCGGTTAGAAATTTAAATAAATTTTTCGGCAAAAAGCAAGTAATCTATGATTTATCCTTTGATTTACATGCCGGCGAAATCTTGGGATTTTTAGGGCCGAACGGCGCAGGTAAAACAACCACGATTAAAATGATCATGGGTTTTTTATCTGTTGATTCCGGTGAAATTGATATTATGCACAGAAATCGTACTGCTGAATATGAAGAAGCTATGTCTTTTATCGGCGGCATTGTGGAAAATCCGGAAATGTACGGAGATTTATCCGGCCGTTTAAATTTGGAGATGTATCGACGGCTGCATGAAAATGTACCTAAAGAGCGAATTGATGAGGTTTTACAATTGGTAAAGATGCAAAACCAGGCCAGGGAAAAAGTAAAACGTTATTCACTCGGGATGAAGCAAAGAATGTGTATTGCGCAGGCCTTATTGCATAAGCCAAAAATTTTAATTCTGGATGAGCCGACCAATGGACTCGATCCTGCCGGTATCCATGAATTGCGCGATTTATTGATCTATTTAGCCCATAAGGAAAACTTGGCTATTCTGATCTCCAGCCATCAGTTAACAGAAATTCAAAAAATCTGTGATCGGGTCATCATTATTGATCAAGGGAAATTAATTGATAATCAGCCGATTAATCAATTGATTCGTCAAAGCGAAAAGCAATTCACTCTGTTCACCTTTTATGATCAAGCCAATGCAGATAAAGCTCTGAACATTTTAAATTTGGGAGATGCTGGTTCCGTACGGAGAGTTGCTAAAGATAGCTTGCTCCTCGCTTTGGAAAAAGAAGCTATCCCCGAAATTATTTTCAAGTTGAGCCAGGCACATATTCAAATCATCTCTGTACAGCCTCATCAAACTAATCTTGAAGATTTCTATTTGTCGGTAACAGGAGGAGGTCAGGGCATTGCATAAATTATTTGCTGTATTCAGAAATGAATTAACCAAAACGTTTCATCGAAAATTTATTTATATCATTTATATCATCCTGATTTTGGGGTTATTCGGTATCGGTGTCATATATAAAATATTCTCTTCCGCAGCAGAACAATTGCCGGTTCAGAATTCATTTGCTGAACATAAAACCGACTTGGAAAATGAGCTAGACAGTCTGAAACAAAATATCGAAAGTCTGAAAAGCTCAATCAACACTCAAATCTCAGAGGATGATTATTTTACCTCTCATAAAGAGACGGTCGGAGATCTGTATGAACTCAATTATTTAACGTATGAGGCAATGCTTTTAGAACTGGCCTTGGAAAATCAAATCGATATTTATAATTATGATTATTTGACAGAATCCCTGATGCAATTGCGAGATTTAAGCATTATGCAAAAAGCCCAAAGCCAAAACCCGGTTCTTGTCATAAATGATATTCCTTTCAGCAAAGAATTCTTTGCTGAATATGCAAGCCCGCAGGAGAATCCATATGCCAGTTTATCTTCGGCAGAAATCGAGCGGCAACTGACACATTATCAAAAAATCGTTCAAGAACGAAATTACGCAAGTTATATCGAGGTTGAAATTAATAAAGTAAAATCAGACAATACCAAATCCGATTTGCAAAAACAATACTCCATTTCAGATTTGCAAATGGAATTAAAAGTGAATCCGAACGGTTTACAAACTTATGACGGCATGCAGGATATTAAGAGCTGGCAAAGCAGGCGTGATGATTTGCTGTTTCAATTAGAGCATGGCTATGATTATTTCTATAGACCGTTAACCGATGCTGAATTAGAAACAGCCGGGAAAGATTTCGGGTTTTCTTTAAAAGCTTTAGAAGAATGTATTACCTATTTCGATTTCAATTTTTCAGGAGCAGCTATGGCTGTATCCGTAATGGTTACTTTTTCTTCTTTCGCTATTGTCTTTATATTAATTATTTTAGGCGGCAGCAGCATTTCACAGGAAATATCCAGTGGTTCGATCAAAGGTTTAATTATTGCGCCTGTAAAACGATCCAAAATATTTATGGCTAAATTATTAAATCTACTATTTGTTTCTTTACTCAGCATCATGATCTCTTACCTGTTCACGCTGCTAAGCTCAGCTCTGTTCTTCCCTGCTATATTCCATTTTTCCGTTACAGGTCTGAAGTATCCTCTATATCTGTTTTTGTTTTATTTAAGTAAGTTCAGTCTGATTTTTCTGGCAGGATGCATGGCTTTCATGCTTTCTGCTGCAACGACCAATACCTCAATCGCGGTCGGGATTGCAATGATCATTCATTTTGGTTTGACAGGAATCTATCATTTCTTCAAATTGATGTATCAAGAGATCCATGCTGTTTGGGCTTTCTTGCCCTTTGAGTATTTTGATTTGAGCGAACATTATTTGCAGTCGTTCTCTGCACAGAATTTTCCTTACCTGATAGGCGGGATCAGTCAAGGCTTCACTTTTCTCACACCTGGCTATTTCCCAATTCTTTATTGGTCAATGATGTTAATCGCCATCATTTGGACAGCTCACAATGCCTTTATCAATAAAGATATTTAAACTATTTTAAAATGAACTGATGCTGAAAAATAAAATTTCTAAATGTGAACATTTCACTGAAAACTGTAATAATTTTGCCTTGCCTTTGTCGTATTTGTTGACTATTCTATTTATAAAGAAAGTTAATGAAAGGAATAAAATGAATGATCAATAAACATATCGAAAAACTTCTTTTATGTGATGAAAATTCAATCCTTATCAAATCTGAAGATGTAGCAACCGTACGTACCGAAAACAGCTTACTTCATGCCATGATGATCCTGACCAATGTAGGGTATAGCTCCATACCTGTACTCGATAAAGACCATAAATTACAGGGTATTATCACTTTACCCTGTATTATCGACGGCATCAAAAATCAAATCAGTTATGATTTCGATCAGCTCTCTGAAAAAAAGGTTGAAGAGGTAATCCGTCATCAAAAGAACGACTATTCCATCGTTGAAGATAAAGCCGACTTAGAGGATATTCTAAGATATTTAGTCGACCATAATTATGTCTGTATTGTTGACAAAGACAATGTTTTTCAAGGTATTATCACGCGTAAAACCATTCTCAAGCGCTTTAATCATATGCTGCATGAACTCAACAATCAGTATGATTTAATAAAAAAGCAAAAAGAAAGTGCTTGAAAATATACAAATTAAAAGATGCATATCATTTGCGGATATGCATCTTTTGTTTTATAAGACGAATATTTATATCATATTTTTTGCAATAATAATGCATACCAATCATTTTTAGTCGCTTGTTCCAAGATAGCAAAACCATTCGCCTGCAATCTTTCTTGCACTTCCGCTAAACGTGTATTGATAATTCCGGAAGCCAAAAGCAAACCGTTCCGATTTAATTTCTGTCGATACAGATCAGCCAAATCAAGATGAATGGCGGCAATTAAATTTGCCAGAATAAAATCAAAATGCTCCGGACAGTCTTTTAATTCGCCGGTTTGAAAATGAATATGCACTTGATTATTCGCTGCATTTTCCTTTGCTACTTCTACCGCATGAGGATCGATGTCGATCGCTGTAATCTCATTTTGAGGAAATAATTTAGCCGCAGCAATAGCCAGAATGCCGCTTCCTGTACCTAAATCGAGAATTCTTTGATCCGGTGCAAGCCGAAACTTCTTGCGGGACAACATTTCCAAAAGCAGCGATGTACTCTCATGGTTGCCTGTACCGAAGGCACTGCCCGGATCTAATTGTAAAATAATTTCATTTGGTTTTCCCTGATATTCTATCCAACTCGGATTGACGACAATATGATCAAATCTCAATGTCTGATAATAGTTTTTCCAGGTCTCCGCCCAATCTTCATCCGCCATGATGCGATAGCCGATATAGCCCTTGCCCAAATCGGAAATTTCAGAAATCAGATCCAAAGCTTGTTGCATTTGCCGGATAAACGCATCGACCGGTAACCAGGTCAATTCATCGGACAATTGGTTTTTGCATTGCAGCTGATGCTGATCATAAGCAAAATAAGCTTCTATTTGTACATCATAAGATAAATCCTCCAAGAACTCGCCAATGATCGCATCGGGTGTTTGTTGTTCTTGGAAAGTTTTTAGAAAATCTTTTTTATCAATCGTGGTAATCCCCACTGAACCGCGCATCTCCAAATAATTGGAAATGCTGAAAGCAGCCTCATGAGTGGTGATAAATTGAAATATAATCCATTGATGACCCATTATTATTTATTCTCATTATCCTTGAACAAGTTTTTTATTTTATCAAAGAATCCTTTGCGCTTTTTGTAATTATCATCTCTCATCGTCGCTTCAAATCTCTCCAAAGATTCCTGTTGTTCCTTATTCAAATTATGCGGGACTTCAAGCTCAATTTGGAATTTATGATCGCCGCGTAAATTTTGACGATTAACATAAGGGATACCCATATTGCGCATAGTCAGAATTTCGCCCGGTTGAGTCCCCGGTTTTAATTTATACCGTTTCGAACCGTCAATGGTCGGGACAATAATCTCCAAGCCTAAAGCAGCTTGGGCGAATGTGACCGGAACAGTGCAGAAGGTCGTATTCCCCTGTCTGCTGAAAACAGGATGCGGCCTGATATGTATTTCAATAAATAGATCACCATATGGAGCACCCAATGTCCCCGGCTCTCCCTCACCGGATAAAGTCAGCATTTCCCGTTCATTAATGCCTGCTGGTACGGTCACTTTTAATTTTTTAGTCACCATCGTTCTGCCGGCACCGTGGCATTCCGAACAGGGATGCTCAATTTTCTTTCCCGAACCATGACAATCCGGGCAGGTTTGATTGGTTCTCACCTGTCCAAACATCGTTGACTGCACACTGAATACTTGACCGGAACCATGGCAGGTCGGGCAGGCAGGAGCGGCTTGACCGTCTGCTGTGCCCTGACCGTTACACTTTTTACAAATATCTTCTTTGCGAATTTTGATTTCTCGTTCGGTTCCGAAAGCAGCTTCCATAAAATCTAAATTCATGCGATAGCGCAAATTAGCACCAGGAATGGGACCTTGTCTGCCTCTTCCCCGGCTGCCAAAGCCTCCCATACCGCCGAAGCCGCCAAAAATCGAACTGAAAATATCTTCAATATTAATATCTTCAAAACCAAAACCGCCTGCACCGGAAAATCCTTGTCCATCAAAGGCAGCATGGCCGAATTGATCATATTTTTGTCTTTTTTCTTTATTGCTTAAAATTTCATAAGCTTCATTCGCTTCTTTGAATTTATGTTCTGCATCAGGATCATCCTTATTTACATCCGGATGGTATTTTTTTGCCAATTTCCAAAAAGCTCTTTTGATTTGGTTTTCATCAGCATCCCTGGGAACTCCCAAGACTTCATAATAATCGCGTTTTGCCGCCACTGATCAGAACCTCCTTATATTCTGCATGACAAATCCCGCCATCCTGAACAGACAGCGGGTATTTGTTGATTTACCAAGAAAATATTGTACCTTTTAACAGTAACTCATTCAATGTTAATTTTTATTCGTCATCCGATCCGACATCTTTATAATCAGCTTCATAAGAGCCTGTATTTTGCTGACCGGGATTTGCATTCGGATCTTGTCCTGCCGCATTTGGATCGGCCTGTTTATATAATTTTTCCGAAACTTTGTAGAAAGCCTGTTGGACAGATTCCATCGCTTGTTTCATAGCATCTGTATCATCTTTTTCGATAGCTTCTTTCAGTTTCGCTACTTCACTTTCAACTGATTCCCTTTCGGCTGCATCTAATTTATCACCTAATTCTTTCAAGGTTTTTTCGGTTTGATAGACAGTGCTGTCCGCCTGATTTTTGATTTCAACCTTTTCTTTACGCTTTTTATCTTCTTCAGCATATTTTTCTGCATCTTTGACCGCTTCGTCAATTTCCGCATCGCTTAAATTGGTAGAAGCAGTAATGGTAATTTTTTGTTGTCTGTTCGTTGCTTTATCAATGGCAGAAACGTTAACAATACCGTTCGCATCAATATCAAAAGTGACTTCAATTTGCGGAATACCTTTAGGTGCCGGTGCAATGCCGTCTAAAATAAAGTTCCCTAAGGTTTTATTGTCTTTGGCAAATTCACGTTCACCTTGCAAAACATGTACATCCACTTGTGTTTGACCGTCCTGAGCCGTTGAGAAAACCTGACTTTTCTTCGTTGGAATAGTCGTATTGCGATCGATGATTTTGGTCATAATGCCGCCTAAGGTTTCAATACCTAATGATAAAGGAGTTACATCAAGCAATAATAAGTCTTTCACATCACCTGCTAAAACACCGGCTTGAATCGCCGCCCCGATTGCGACACATTCATCAGGATTAATACCCTTGAATGGTTCTTTGCCGAAATATCTGCTGACTCTTTCCTGTACGGCAGGAATTCTGGTAGATCCTCCGACCAATAATACTTTGCCAATGTCGCTTGGGGATAAACCGGCATCTTTCATGGCCTGTTCTACCGGTCCAATTGTTTTATCAACTAAATCATCGGTTAATTCATCAAATTTTGCTCTGGTTAAATTGACATCTAAATGCTTCGGACCGTCAGCACCGGCTGTAATGTAAGGTAAATTGATATTGGTGGAAGTCACGCCGGACAACTCGATTTTTGCTTTTTCAGCCGCTTCACGCAATCTCTGTAAAGCCAATTTATCCTTGCTCAAATCGATGCCCTGATCTTTTTTCATTTCAGCGATCAAGTAGTCAACTATTCTTTGGTCGAAGTCATCCCCGCCTAAACGATTGTTACCGGAGGTTGCCAGAACTTCGAAAACGCCGTCACCGATTTCCATAATGGACACATCAAAGGTACCGCCGCCTAAGTCAAAGACAACGATTTTCTGATCATGTTCTTTATCTAAGCCGTAAGCCAGGGAAGCGGCTGTCGGTTCGTTGATAATACGCAAAACATTTAAGCCGGCGATTTTACCTGCATCTTGAGTCGCCTGTCTTTGTGAATCATTGAAGTAAGCCGGAACAGTAATCACTGCCTGATCTACTTTTTCACCCAAATATTCTTCGGCATCTGATTTTAATTTTTGTAAAATCATCGCGGAGATTTCCTGAGGTGTATACGATTTGCCATTGATATGGGCACGATAATTAGAACCCATCTCGCGTTTGATGGAAGACACCGTACCGTCCGGATTGCTGGTCGCCTGACGTTTAGCGATCGCTCCGATCAGCCTTTGATCATCCTTGGTAAAAGCCACTACTGAAGGTGTTGTCCTGGCGCCTTCCGGATTGGGGATAACAACCGGTTCCCCGCCTTCCATGACTGCTACACATGAATTAGTTGTTCCTAAATCAATTCCTATTATTCTAGACATATATTGTCCCTCCATTTATTTCAATCTATTTTTATACGAATGGTATACTGAAAAATCAGCTTTCCTATTATATATTTTTTTATTCTTTTT
>CAYFQU010000002.1:10104-47291 GCA_964345335.1 uncultured Mageeibacillus sp.
GCAACGACCACAACACTGTGTCTGATCACCTGATCATCTTTGATATAGCCTTTTTTGATCACTTCTATAATGGTATTATCAGCATATTTCTCATCTTTAATATGAGCCACAGCATCATGATATTCAGGATTAAATTCTTTGCCCTGGCAATCAATCTCCGTCACTCCCAATTGCTCCATGACCTCTATCGCTTGTTTACGCACCATTTCAATACCTTCCAACATGGCAGCCTGTTGTTCAAATTCTGCTTGCCGCATCGCTTCGATGGCTCGATCCAAGTTATCTAAAACGGGCAGCCAGGCTTTGCACACATCGCTGACTGCATTTTGATAAATGGCTGTTTTTTCTTTAGCCGTGCGTTTACGAAAATTATCATATTCCGCAATTGTGCGTAAAAATTGATCGTTCAATTGGGCAAATTCATCTTTTATTGTTAGCAGTTCAGTTTCAACACCGACTTTATCAGCTTCAGACTCTGCTGCTTTTATCTCATCATCAGACTCTTTCACCTGTTCCTTTTTAATTGTATCAGCTGTATCAGCAGTATTTTGCTGCTCAGTCTGCTGCTTTTTCTCTTCTTTCTCGGGTTTCATTTTTTTACTCTTCCCCATGCTTTTTCTCCTTTATGTCATACCCTTCGGCCAATTCTAATAATTGTTTGTCCAAGGTATAATTTACAAAATTAATTTGCGAAATAATTTGATCATAAGCCATACGCTTTGGCCCGACAACACCGATGCGGCCTGTAATTTTATTGGATATCTTATAGGTTGCCGTGATAAAACTACAATCTTTAAGACCTTCCAAAGCTATCTCCTGACCAATGCGCACCATATAGGACGGTCTTTGATGATGTTCTTCGAGCTCTTTTTTTTCGGTATCGCCCAATTCACTCATATAGCCTGCAACGAGTCCTTTTTGATGAATCGTATCAAGAAACCTACGCGCCGTATCTACTTCCTGAAATTCCGGTTGCGCTAACAGTTTATGCGATCCTTCAATGAAAAAATCAATATTCTCCGCTTGCTTAATTGAAATATAAGCTTCAAACAGAACTTGGTTCAAAAGATTCTCCGGAACTGCTAATTCTTCGGCTACTGCATTGATCGTAATCAGCGTAATTTGGTCTAATCTTTTACCGCTTAACTTATGTTCGATGATATTGCTGATCAAGGCCAAGTCAGATTCTTCAAGTGCTGTCGGTATTCTGACTAGACGGTCTTTCACAATGCCGGGTGATAAAACAACCACGACCAGAGCCTTTCCCGGCTCAATCATCAGTATTTTTATTTGCTCCAAGCTGCTGTCACCATATTGCGGTGTAATGACCATGGACGGGAAATTTGTCTGGGTAGATAAAGCATTGGCGGTTTGCTTGACCAAATCTGTCACTTCCGTTAAGTGATCAGAGTAAAAACTCTCGATTTTTTCCTGTTCCTGTAAAGACAAAGGTTTTAGATCCAATAAATAATCAATATATGCTCTATATCCTTTATCTGAAGGAACTCTGCCGGAGGATAAATGTGTTTTTTCCAGATAGCCCAAATCTTCCAAAACGCTCATTTCATTGCGCACCGTGGCAGAACTGATGCCTAAACTATGTTTTTGCACCAACGCTTTGGAACCGATCGGTTCTGCGGTTAAAACATAGTCATCTATAATAGCTTTCAAAATAACTTTTTGGCGTTCTGTTAACAATTTTCACTCCTTTAGCACTCATTACCCCCGAGTGCTAAAACAACTTTAACACCCATCATAATGACTGTCAACAGAATGAAAGTTAAAAATTATGGCTAAAAAGTGAACTTAATTTTAAATAAATTCAATAAAAACTTCATTGGCAAAATCAAGTCCTTTTCTGGTTAAAACATAGGCTTGTTTTTGCTCATTAAAATAAATTAATTTTTTGTGTAAAAGCTTAGCTAATTCAGTTTGAAAAGGGTTTTTAACGCCATAACGTCTTTCAAATTTTGTGACAGAAAATCCGCTGTTTAAGCGAAATGCCAGCATCGCGTATTCACGCATTGCCAAATCAAAATCAATCTTTTCGAATTCAGCACTGTAAAAAGGATCTGCCAGCCATTTTTTAAAAGAGCGGATGTTACCCTTTCTGATACCCGCAAAATAACCATGAGCACCGGGACCTAAACCTAAATAAGGTTTCGTAGTCCAGTAATTATAATTATGACGTGAATAATAGCCGGGCTTCGCCGTGCTTGATAATTCATAATATTCATAACCCGCGGCAGAAAATAGTTGCAACAAAGCTGCATACATATCACGTTCCAGATCTTCGGAAGGCAGCAGCTCCGGATGCTTTTGGTATTGCAAATAAAACAAAGTATTTTCCTCTAAAATAAGGGAGTAAAAACTGATATGCGGAATTTGTAATTTAATTAAATCCTGCGCAGACTCCACAACATCCGTTAAAGTTTGTCCCGGCAAACCGAACATTAAATCACAGCTGATATTTTCGATACCGGCTTGGCATATATAATCCAGCGTATTCCAAAAATCATGATAAGAATGGTGTCGGCCGATTTTCTGTAAAAGTTTGTCTTGTTTAGCCTGAAAACCCAAAGAAATTCGATTGACACCTGCTGCGATTCCGGCTAATACTGTTTCTTTAGATATCGGTTCTGGATTAACCTCCATGGTGATTTCGATCCGCTCGGCAAAGCCTAATCGTTCACGGCATAAAGAGATGATCTGTTGGAGGATTTGCGGGGGCAAAACAGAAGGTGTTCCGCCGCCGAAATATAGAGTTTGCAAGGGACTGATTTCAACTTGTTGTTCTTTGCAATAAGCTAAAGTTGCTGTCAATTCTTCTTCTATCCCCTGGTAATAAGCTGCATAATCAGCCAAACTCGTATTGAGAGAGTAATAATCACAATAGCCGCATTTCGCATGACAAAACGGCACATGTACATAGACGCTGCTGATTTTTTCCAAACAGTTCGGATTTTTTCGCTCAGGCATCTTTATATCCTTGTTTATTTTCTTTGATCCAGTCCATGACACGGCGAAAATGGCTGATAAAAATATGAAAGCTCGGCGATTGATTGTTTTCAATTTTTAAATAAGGAGCAATATCCACCGCCCAGCGATTTTTATAAATGCCGATAGCGGGGTATCCCGCTCTGATCAGGTTATCAGCTCTTTCTTTGAGAATTGCTCTTGCCAAAAATTCCCAGGTATGATTGATCGAATCCTGTTCATATTCTTTGATCAAATCCAAATCAGCATTGGGATAAGCCTGCAAAATAGCTTGCTGATCGCCCAATAACCAAGCTTCCATCTCCTCCACGGAAATGCCGATAATAAAATATTTCTGCGGAGCTTCTTCCTGCATAACCTCGGCAATACCTTTATAAAGTTCATTGATATTATCATCATCCGCATCCAAAACAACAATAAATACAATTTCATTCTGCCGATATACTTGATTGTAGGCTCTTATCTTAGCCGGCAGAAGATTTAGCAAGGAAGCGGAAAAAGGTTTCGGAGCAGCCTTCGGATCCTCCGGTAATTTGCCTTTGCCGCGATGCGGATAAATATAATAATGATTAAACAGCGAGTCATATTCTGTTTGAAAAAGATTTAAGAAATGCTCTAAAATCGGTACAGATGATTTATCTTCGCATAAAACTTCAAGAATCATATTCCCGCTCATTATCTAAATAACCGCTATACCATAAAGAACTTAAACCGATCCCCTGCTCGTACATAGCCCTGACCACTGCATCATCGCTGATTAAGCGAGTATGAATTTCGTCCAAACCCTGTTCATTTTGGATACGGTCAAATGACCACACTTCATGCGGGGCAAAATTTTCCAACATATTAACATTATGAGTTGATAAAAAGACCTGCGCATGATCATTGCGTAAACTGTAATCACGCAGCTCCTGAGCCAAAGTATCCGTCATATCATAATGCAAACCGATATCCGGATTATCAAAGGCGATCAAAGGTCTGGGATCAGAGAGAATTAGAAAAGCCAAAAGCAGTTTCATCTGGGCACTATTGTCGATTAAATGTAATTTCTCCAAATTCAGATGATTATGACTGTTGAGATGAATATTCAAACGCTTTTGTAAATGATTAAATTCCTGTTTATTCTCTTTTTTGAGATATAGCAAAACATTCTGTACATTGCTGAACTGCTCGTTTAAATGCTTTTGACCGCCAATCTTATTATCTTGCATGATTTTTCGTGGAACATTTTTGAAATCAACTAAATAAAATCTGACCAGCTGATTGTAAAGCCAAACACATTCCCGATATTTCTTCTGATGCCCATATATATTCAAAGCGGATATTTTCTTTTCTGTCAGCGAAATTTCTTCCTCTTTCTGCTGATCAAATATGACGCCCTGCCCGTTCTCTAATTGCAACAGGATTTCTGTTTGCAGCTCCTGCCGTTTCAAAGATAACTTTATGACTTTTTCACAGGCAATATGCGGCCGATGATGCACATCAGATGAGATGATCAATTGATATTCAAGCCAGCTATCCGGAGCATATTCATAGAGCAGGGTGAAATGAATATCCCGATCTGCCGGTTCATGATGATACACCAATTCCGCAAAACTGGATTGTTTGGATTGATTGCAGGCTGTTTGTACATTCCGCGAAATCGTGTCTGCCAAAAAACGCAAAGCCTCAAAAAAGGTGGTTTTTCCGCTCGCATTTTGTCCGATAAAAACATTTAAAACGCCTAAAGCAGGAAACCTTTCAATTTCCTGCTTCTGGGAAACTTGCTGAAGCTGTTCGCTCTGTAAACCGATTTTAAAATCTTTAAACAAAGCAAAATTTTTGATTTTAATTCCTTTAAGCATCTTGTTTTTCGGGTTCTATATCCTCTTTATCCTGTAAAATTTCTTTGATTGTCAAACCTGCGGTTGCTAAAGCTTGTAATTCCGAAGGAATAATGATCTTGGTAGATTTTCCGTCGGCAACTTTTTCCATCGCTTCCAAACCGCGCAAAGCGATCACACTTTGATCGGCGGCTGCCGCTTTGATCAAAGCCAAACCTTCGGCTTTTGCTTTTTGCACTTTGAGAATAGCCTGTGCCTGACCGTCCGCCTCCCGGATAGCCTGTTCACGTTTCGCATCCGCTCTTAAAATAGCCGCTTCCTTCTCGCCTTCCGCGATCCGGATTTGAGACATTTTCTTACCTTCGGCAATTAAAATATTTTCTCTCTTTTCACGTTCAGCCTTCATCTGACGTTCCATTGAAGCCTGAATATCCTGCGGAGGAATAATGTTTTTCAACTCAACACGATTCACTTTGATGCCCCAAGGATCCGTCGCTTCATCCAGCAGCACACGCATTTGTTGATTGATTGTATCTCTGGAGGTCAGGGTTTCATCCAATTCCAGATCACCGATGATATTACGCAGAGTTGTAGCGGAAAGATTATCAATTGCATTGATCGGATTATCAATACCGTAGCTGTATAAAACAGGATCCGTAATTTGATAGAAAAGCACCGTATCAATTTGCATGGTTACATTATCTTTCGTAATCACAAATTGGGGAGCGAAATCAGCTACTTTTTCTTTCATCGAAATTTTTCTGCTGACTTTATCTATAAAGGGCACTTTAAAGTGCAATCCGGTACTCCAAGAGGCTTTATAGGCACCCAAGCGCTCTAAAATATAAACATGGGCCTGTGGAACAATGATGACATTTCTGACAATTAAGATGATAATCAGCAAAGCAATGATCACGAAAGCAATGGTCGAGCCGATTGCCGATACTAAATGAGTTAATAAAAAAACCATATAAATCTCCTTATTCTATATTATTCATGCGCTGCCGTTGGTGGCAGTGGAGTCACATATGCTTTGACGCCTTTCAATTCCTGAACAACAATCAGAGTTCCTTGTTCCAAAACCAAGTCCTGATAGGTTGTCGCACTCCAAATCTGACCTTTAACCCGCACCTGTCCTGTATTTAGCAGAGGATTGATCGTTTGTATGACGATCCCTTCCTGTCCAAGAATACGATCAGCATTGGTTTTCTCCTGTTTTTGAATTTTACGGTTCCATTTTGGCTTAAGGACAAACAAAAAGAATAGTAAGGCTAAACTTGAAACGATAAAGAATATAATAATCTGCCAGGTCACTGACACTCCGCTGACAGCTAAAATCAAAGCTACCAGAGAACCTAAGACAAACCAGATCGATAAGAGGCTGACGGAAGCGGCTTCAATGATAATGAACAAAATCATTGCGCATAGCCAAAAAATCCAATTGATATTGCTCAAAAACTCAAACATTTAAATTCCCTTTCTGCAGCTTGTTTTATTTGCTGTTCAGTTCATAATCTACGCCTGCATAGCGGCTGCTCTCTAATAATAAGAAAGCAATATTATTCACTCTTCTCTCCAGACGATCTATATTCTTATTTTCGCGGATTGCTTCCAAAGAGATAGTACCCTCCGTAACAGTTTTTTCCGTTTCCGTTTTCTGGGTCTCATTCTCACCAAAAACATTCTCTTCTTTTTTCTCAAGCTCGGAGGCCTGGAAATATTCATTCAAGATAACGCTTGAATCTAAATTACTCCGATCAATCACTCCGTTGTTGATAATAAAATTCGGGTCAGTCGTCTCTTTGCCCAAATCCGAAAGCTTCTCTACACCATATTCATAGGATTCGATAAAAACAATCGGAATACCTTTTTCGTCAAAAGGCGTATGATCCCCAGTTGTCATAGTCCATTCCCGATAAATCGCCTGTTGTCCGGTTTCAGGATTTTCTGCCAGAAAAACATTCTGATTTGTGAACAAGGCGAAATTGTTATTCGTCAATAATAAATTATTATAGTAAACATCCGTCAATTCATATAATTTATGTCTTTTCTGATAGGACTTCTCATATTCTCCTTCGATCGAATTAAGTCCTGCATGGGCATACACTTTATCGCCGGCATAGATCCTTTCTAAATTATACAGAGCATCAATTTGCATCATCTGTTGATCTGTCAATGCCGCTAAAAAAGCTCTGGCTCCCGCATGATCAGCTTCACTGGCACCTAAAAAAACAATTTTCGTCTGATAACCCGGCATAGTGGTTTTCATCTGCTTAGCCAAGGTCAACAAAGAGCCTACCGCAGCGGCATTATTATGAATACCGTCTCCTTGACTCGGCACGGATGTTTGTACCTGCTTCTCTTTTACCGGAGTATCATAGTGAGCAGTGATCACAATGAACTTGTCATCGGGCTGATTTTGCTCCGGCTCAGAGATCATTTCCACTTCCGCCTCAGCTTCTTTTGTTTTTACTTTTGAAAAACCTAAGCCATCTACGCTTATGATAATATTTTGGGATTCAATTGTATTGCCTTGTGCATCCTGAGCTGTAAACTTTTGCAATTCAGGTTGATAACCTAAGTTTCCCAGCTCTTGCATGAGCCAATCGGCAGCTGCTTTTTCTTCTTCAGAACCGGCATATCGCTCGGGAAATTGCTCAGCCAAAGCGATCGCTTCTTGTTTACCGAATTCACCATACCTTGCCGGCAAGGAACTGTCCGTTTCAGTTTTAGCCGTACAGGAAACGCTGCTGAACATGGTAAATATTAAGATAAAAACAGTGATATATAACTTATGTCGAGTCTGTATTTTCATGTTTTTATTTTAACCTTTTTAAAGTTGACCTGCAACCGATTTGTAGTCGACCGACCATTAACATTCTGTTAAAATAAGGTCATTATGCAAGCGATACCTACTTGTTCCTAAGTGAAAAATATGTTTGAAAAGATGAAGCAAAATAATTTAAGCCTAAGAAGATCGATCAAAAAAATCAGCCTAATCGTTTTTACAATATTATTCTTATTATTTGAGTTGAATAAATTCGTTTATGCCGATTACGATCCATTACTTTTATCAAGTAATTTTACTCCGTCTATTAATGCCGAATATGTGCTCGTCAGCAATACCGAATTTGATAAGACCTTATTCGCCCAACAAGCCTCTTCTGCAATCCCTCTCCCTGCTGCCAATCGCTTAATGCTCAGTTTATTAGTGGTTGAAAATTTGAATTTACAACAAGAAATCAAGCTGAGTGAAGCAGCTTTAGCGGAGGGTGCCGCTGATGACTTTCCCCAATCCATTAACTTCAATGCGGAACAATCCTATACTGTATCCAATTTATTGATTGCAATGCTTTATGAACATTCACGTATTGCAACTCATGCTTTAGCGGAAACAGTTGGAATCACAGAAGCGAACGCTGTCACTTTAATGAATCGAAGAGCTGAGGAATTAGAGATGACTCAAACCAATTTCAGCAATTGTATTGGTGATTTATCCGAGGCTAAAGATCAAAGTGACAATCAGAGCAATGATATGCCTGCCTTAACGCAAAAGAGTTCATTGAATGATATGTATAAATTGATTACAAAATTAATGGCGAATCCCACATTAAATCATATTTTCTCAGAAAAGGAATATTTTTCTAAATTCCCCAACGGTTCGATTGTCGCACAGCATCACCCTTATGAACAGATCTTTCTGCTCAGTGAAAAAGGCATTACGGCTGCTTGGGATTTTTACTTTGAAGATATGTCCTTTAGTTTTGTCAGCGGCACGATCAACAATAATCAATATCTGATGATGATGAGTGATCATCAACACAGTAAATTTCTTAAAGAATATGAGCAGATGATTGAACAGATGGATCAGTATTATGTCGTTACTCCGCTGGTATCACAAAATCAAAGCTATCCCGGCATCGATAAAACAGTAGAAGGAGACGAAATTTCACTCGTTTTCTTAAATACAATTCAATATGTTCATCCCAAAGACAATGATTTTCTGAATCCGGCAGTAGAGTATATTTCTCATGGTCCGCATAGCCGACCTTTATTGCGGGGAACGGTTGTGGGAACCGTCATCTTTACTTTGTCCGACGGCAGCCAAATTGAAGCTGAGGTAGAATCTGACAAAGCCATTCTTACCGGCAATACATATTTGAGTAAAATGATTAACGGAATCCATCAGAACCCGAATATCGGCATCTTGCTTTTATTTTTGTGCTTCATCTTAATATGTATTCTAATCTATCATATCAGCAAAACGATAAAAGCATTGATCAAGCATCGGCGTTTAGCTGAACTGAATGAATTTCAAAAGAATTTACAGGATAAGATCAATAAACAGTAGCAAGTGAATCTTGAAGAATCACAAACAGCAGTTGAAAAATATGATACTATAATTGTATTTTAGAAATGATATAGATCATGAAATGCTCAGGAGGCAGTTATGGAAAAAACAGTAAGAACGAGATTTGCCCCAAGTCCGACCGGATTCATGCACGTGGGCAATTTGCGTTCGGCTTTATATGAATATTTGGTGGCAAAATGCCAGGGCGGCGAATTTATTTTGCGTATTGAAGATACCGATCAGGAACGTTTGGTAGAAGGAGCCATAGAACATATTTATGAAACGCTGAAAGAAGTACATTTGGAATATGATGAAGGACCGGATAAAGGGGGTCCGCATGCTCCTTATATTCAGAGTGAACGGCTCGATCACTATTTACCTTATGCCAAACAATTGATCAAAAATGACAAAGCTTATTATTGTTTTTGCAGCAAAGAGCGTCTGGATTCTTTGCATGATGAGAATGATGACCATTTCGGCTATGACAGACATTGCCGAAAGCTAAGCCAAGAGGAAATCGCTGAAAATTTAAAAAATAATGTTCCCTATGTCATTCGGCAAAAAATGCCTTTAGAGGGAACAAATACTTTTCATGATGAAATTTTTGGCGATATTACAGTGGAAAACAAAGAACTGGAAGATCAAATCCTTTTAAAATCCGATGGCTATCCGACTTATAATTTTGCCAATGTTATCGACGATCATGAAATGGAAATTACCCATGTGGTGCGCGGTTCCGAATATTTATCTTCAACGCCGAAATATAATTTATTATATGAAGCATTCGGTTGGGAAATTCCCAAATATGTCCATTTACCTTTGATCCTGGGTGAAGACGGTGCAAAATTATCAAAACGCCACGGTGCCACAACTTTCGAAGCTTTGCGTGAACAAGGTTATCTGACGGAAGCCATCATCAATTACATCGCCTTCTTAGGTTGGGCTCCCAGCAAGGATGAACGGGAAATTTTCAGCTTGCAGGAACTAGAAGAAGTTTTCACAATTTCCGGCATCAGCAAGTCTCCGGCTGTTTTCGATTATTCTAAATTAGCCTGGTATAATGAACAGTATATTCGTCAGATGCCCGATTCGGAGTTCACCCAATGGATAAAACCGAATTTAGACGCTTTTTTCGAGAATCGGGATTATCCTATAGAAATTTTAGTCGAGATGCTCAAGAGCAGGATCTCTAAAGCGACGGATATCCCCGTCATGCTTGATTTTGTCAAAAAGCCGGATGCTTTTAATCCGGAGATGTATTTCCATAAGAGAAGTAAACTGACTCCGGAATTAGCCGAAAAAGTTTTGCGAGAGGTCGTTTCCGGTATTGAGCAGCTCAGCTTTGAGCATGATGCCTTGCATGATTTTCTGATGAGTTTATGCGAAAAGTTGGAATTAAAAACCGGGGCAATTATGAATCCTGTCCGGATCGCTCTTTCCGGCAGACAAGTCACCCCGGGAGGCTCTATCGAATTGCTTTTGCTGCTGGGTAAAGAGGAATCAATCAAGCGTTTAAGTGCTGTCATTAACCATTTAAAAGAGTATAATGTTAATCATTAATATCCGAGGTATTTTATGAGTAATAAAGAACAGAGTAAATTAGAAAATCCGGCATCGATGCCCGCTAATTTCATTCACGATTTTATTGATGAAGATATTAGTCCTGAAGGTCAATATGCCGGCAGAACGGTACATACCAGATTTCCACCCGAACCGAACGGCTATTTGCATATCGGCCACGCCAAAGCGATTTACATCGATTTCGGTACAGCGGCGAAATATAACGGTCTTTGTAATTTACGCATGGATGATACGAATCCACTACGCGAAGATGTCGAATATGTCGAATCAATTAAAGAAGATGTTCACTGGCTCGGCTATGATTGGGAAGATCGTTTTTACTATGCTTCTTCCTACTTTGAAAAAATGTATGAATTTGCCATTGAGCTGATTGAAAAAGGATTGGCTTATGTCTGTGAATTATCAGCCGATGAGATCAGAGAAACCCGTGGCACCTTAACGGAACCAGGTAAGAACAGTCCTTATCGTGAACGTTCCGTGGAAGAAAACTTGGATCTGTTCAAGAGAATGCGTGCCGGAGAATTCAGCAATGGTCAGATGACCTTGAGAGCTAAAATCGATATGTCTTCTGGTAATATGAATATGCGCGATCCAGTGATTTATCGTATCGCTCATGAACATCATCACCGCACTGGCAATGAATGGTGTATTTATCCGATGTACGACTTTGCGCATCCGATTGAAGATGCTTTAGAAGGTATCACCCATTCCCTTTGCTCATTGGAATTTGAAGATCATCGTCCGCTTTATGATTGGTTTATTGAAAATTGCAGCGTCCCTTATAAACCGCGCCAAATTGAATTTTCCCGCTTGAATATTGAAAATACCGTCATGAGCAAAAGAAAATTGCGTACTTTGGTCGAAGAAAAGATCGTAGACGGCTGGGATGATCCGAGAATGCCCACCATCAGCGGTTTACGCCGTCGTGGCTTCACCCCGCAGTCGATTCGTAATTTCTGTGAACGTATCGGTATTTCCAAAGTTGACTCCATGGTCAGTCATGATTTTCTGGAATTCTGTGTCAGAGAAGATCTGAATGAACATGCTTTACGCGGTTCTGCTATTCTAGATCCGATTAAACTGATTATCACCAATTATCCGGAAGATCAAGTTGAAACCGTAGATGTTGAAAATTTTCCCTATAAACCTGAATTAGGTAGACATGATATGCAATTCTCAAAAGAGATCTGGATTGAAAGAAGCGATTATGAAGTCAATCCTCCGAAGAAATATCATCGTTTATTCAAAGACAATGAAGTTCGCTTGCGCGGGGCTTATATCGTTAAATGCACCGGACATATTGAAGATGAAAATGGTCATATCATTGCCGTGACAGCTGAATACGATCCGCAAAGTAAAGGTGGAAAAGCAGCCGACGGCAGAAAGATCAGAGGAACGATTCACTGGGTTGGCAGTACTGACGGCGTCAATGCCGAAGTGCGCATTTATGATAATCTATTCTCCGTTAAAAATCCCGATGATTCCGAATTGGATTATCATGAACTGATCAATCCGGATTCTTTAAAAATTATTTCCAACGCTATCGTTGAACCTTGGTTGTTAACTGAAGAAAATCAAAATAAATCTTTCCAGTTCTTACGGCAAGGTTATTTTGTTCAAGACAATAAAGATTCAACTCCGGAAAAACCGGTCTTTAACCGCACCGTTTCTCTCAGAGAAACATATAAACCGAATCAAAAATAACTGTCTGTATTTCCGTTTAGGAAATCGATCATGAGGAGAAAAGAAGGAAGCGATGAACGCTTCCTTCTTGCATTTTAGTCCTCTTCTCTATGATCAGAAAAATGCGATTACGTTTGCCGGCCTTGAAATTGGCTATTATAGAGATGCTTAAAGAGCGTATCATGGGCCATTAAAGATTTGAAATTACCCTGTTCCACAATATTACCTTCATCCATAACCAAGATAATCTCCGCGTCTAAAACCGTTGATAAACGATGGGCAATAATAAAGCTAGTCCGACCCTCCATCATCGCCACAAAAGCCTTTTGCACACGCAATTCGGTAACCGTATCAATCGCCGAAGTCGCTTCATCCAGGATCAGCATCGGCGGATTTTGCAGCATGACCCGAGCCACCGTCAACAATTGCTTTTGACCGAGCGACAAATTGCTCTGAGCATTGATCACCGTATCATAGCCATGTTCCAACCGGCTGATAAAATTATGCGCCTCGACTTTTTTACAAACCGCAATGACTTCTTCCTCTGTCGCTGCAGGATTGGCAAATTTTAAGTTTTCCATCACACTGCCTTCAAACAACCAAACATCCTGTAAGACCATACCGAAAGAGCGACGCAAGCTATTTCTGGTCACCTTGGCAATATCCTGTTGATCAATTTCAATTTTTCCCGCATCTAATTCATAAAAACGCATCAGCAAATTTACCAAAGTAGTTTTGCCGGCACCGGTCGGTCCGACAATCGCGACTTTTGATTGCTGCGGGATCGTTAAATTCAAATTTTGAATTAAAGGCTCATTTGCCTGATAAGAAAAAGCTACATTCTCAAATTCTATATGGCCCTTTACGACTTGTAATTCCGGCGTTTGTTCAGCTTCAATTTCTGTTGGCTCTATACGTAATAATTGGAAAATTTTATCGGCGGAAGCGAGAGCCGCCTGAATTTGAGCAATAATCTCGGTAATCTGATTGATCGGTTTAGAGAATTGATTGGCATAGAATAATAAACTTCCGACCTGACCGACGCTCAATTCTCCTTGAATTGCTAAATAAGCCGCGAAACCTCCGCATAGAATAAAGGTAACAGCATTGACCAATCTGGTTGAAGGATTGGTCAGCGAAGAATAAAACTGTGCCTTTTGACCATAAGTATAAAGCTGCTGATTCATCTCTCGGTATTCTTCTTTCACCGGCTGAGCAATCTGCAAAGCCCGTGCCAGATTATGCTGATTGATAATCTCTTCGGCAAAACCATTCAATTCCGCTCTTTGCTGCGATTCCAAACTGTACATTTGATAAGATTTTTTGCTGATCGTTTTAGAAATAATAAAAATAATCGGGGTCAGGCCGATCACTAATAAGGCTACTTTCCAGCTAATCATGAACATGAAATAAATGGAACCGAATAAGCTGACAATTCCTGAAAATAATTGCGGCAAGCCTATGATCAATCCGTCATTCACCTGATCCATATCAGTGCTGACTCTTGCCGTAATCTCTCCGAAAGGCGTTTTATGAAAATAATCAAGCGAAAGTAAATTTAAGTGCTGGTAAATTTCTTTGCGCAATTGCCCGATAATATCAGCAGACAATTTCGTACTCAAAAATCCCAACAGCCAGGTCAATAACGAGGCTAAAATAAAAATGAACAATAAGATCAGGATCAGCCGAATAAATTCCGCTGTGATTTCTCCCTGATGAGCGGTCAGCAAATCAATGGCATCCCCGATCAATTTGGGACCAGCCAGCATCAGTATATTCCCGAGTAAAGCAAAAAGAATGATCAGGACAAGTTGCCATGGTCTGGCCAACATGCGCTGTAAAAGATTCTTGAACGGTGAGGATGAATTCTTATTCAGCATCGGCGATCACCTGCCCTATCATGTTTTGTTGTTCAGGAACAAAAGCCTTTTGTGATTCATATATCTCTTGATACAGAATATTTCCAGCCAATAGTTCTTGATGTGTACCGAAACCGACATTCTGACCATCGTCAATCAAAAGAATCTGATCCGCTCTCCTTACGGTAGCAATCCTTTGACTGATTGTAATGAAACATGGTTGTGAGAACTTCTCATTTTCTCTTAAAGCTCTTTGCAAAGCAGCATCCGTCGCTAAATCCAAAGCACTGGCCGCATCATCAAAGACGATTATCTGCGCATGATGCAGCAATGCTCTGGCAATACATAATCTTTGTTTTTGTCCTCCCGAAAAATTATTGCCGCCGCGTTCTACTCGCTGCTCCAGACCTTTTTTATGTTTAGCGATAAAGTCTTTGGCTTGCGCGATTTCAAGCGCTTCCCAGATTTCTTCATCCTGAACCTGTTTCCCCATGGCTAAACTTTCTCTTAATGTGCCACTGAATAAAAATGCAGATTGCGGAATGACATGAAGCAATTGCAATAATTCAGCTTCACTATACTCTTTGATATCCTTGCCCAAGATGGAAATCCGTCCACCCTGAACAAGGTACCTACGCTCTAAGAGATAAGCCAAGGTTGATTTTCCCGAACCGGTTCTGCCAATAATTCCAAGATTTTTTCCTCTTTCCAATTGAAAGCTGAAATCATCAAACAAAAGTTTTGCCCGATCCGGATAAGCAAATTTTACATGATCAAAAACAATGCTGTAGGGACTACCTAAAGTTTCTTTTTGTTTGGAATCAACGACAGGTGAATTCACCATAACATGTTGTGCTTTCGGTTCAGCTTTTAATTGTCTGGTCTCCAACTCAAAGACTGCACTGACCCGTAAAGCGCTCGCATAAACCCTCGTATAAAGCAAAACCAAATTCGCCAAAACGATCAAAGCGATCAACAGCATGGTGAGATAATTGACCAAAGCGATAATGTCCGCACTGTTTAAAGTACCGATTTGCATTTGTCCGCCAGCTAACCATAATAGCCAAACACTGATCATATTTAGGGCAAATAAAGTCAGCGGATTGAGCAGAGAAGAAATTTTACCTATTTTTTGCATTAATTTCATAACCGTTTGATTATGTTCAGCATATTTTTTTTCTTTCTCCTGCATTTTAACAACGGCTCGGATCACCCTGATACCGGTTAACAGCTCAAGTAATCTGCCGGTCAACTTATCCGTATGCTCCTGTAAGTTTTGAATTAAAGGCAACATCCATTTCGTAATTAAAAAAAGAATAATGGAGAAAATCAGTACCGCTAAAATAAAAAGAGGAACAAAACGCAGATTGATAAAAGCGACCATGATAATTGAACCGATACAAATGAAGGGCGTTCTCGGAACAAGTCGAACCAGCATAGCTAAGCCCTGCTGCAAAACCTGTATATCAGAAGTCATCCTGGTGATGAGGGAAGCCTCTCCTACTTTGCTGATCTCTTCTTCTTTGACAGTTAAAATATGGGCAAAAAGATCATTTCGCAAATTGGTGCCGAAACTCTGCGAAGCAACAGAAGCCTGATATTGGCAGATGAAAGCGAACAGCATTCCGCTGAAGGCTAATATTAAACAAAGAGATGCATATTTGACGATGATCCCGGTGTCTTGATTGGCCAGACCTAAATTGACCATTTTCGCAATGAGAAGAGGGACAATCAATTCCAGAACAACTTCTATAAACTTAAAAAATTGTCCTGTAAAAATTCTTTTTTTATACTTCTTTAAACGAGTTAATACAGGTTGCATAATTGATATGATTATTCATTGACCACCTTTTCAATATTATCAATTAAGCTCGGATTCGCATAAGGATCAAAACCGGTTGCCACAGTATATAAAACCAGATTTTTTGATACATAATAGGTCGGCACATATTCTAACTCAAATGTATCGACAAACTGCGGTGTTTGTTCAATATCCACTTTGCAGACCAAAATTTTATCAGTATATTTTTCTGCAATTCCATATAAATACGGCAGGGATTTTTTAGCAGGCTCAGAGTATTCCGCTGTGAATTCAATTAAAACCGGCTTGTTTTGCTCGGATACCCAATTGACAAAAGGATACTCGACCGCTATTTCTTTTAACTTACCATCATGTTTTACAATTAAAGAAATCCCCTTATTGTCGGTACTTTTTTCTAATTCACCGATTTGAGAAACTTCTTTTATGATTGAATCAACAACTTCTTCATCTGTTATTTTTTCAATATCCTGAATAGGTGTTACCTGGCTGTCAATCGAATTCTGCTTGGGAGCCGGTTCATCATTAACGGATACTTCATCCTGAGCATTCGATACTGAATTTGAAGTATCTGCCTGATCTTTTTTCTTGCCGCAGCCTATGACGGAAAAAGAGAAAACAATAATTAACAATAATAAAATTGATTTTCTAAAAGTTTTATTTTTCATATAAAATCACCTTTGACTCAAATATATTTAATTTGTTCAATGAAACATCTTCGAATATTTTACCTAATTCAAGCAATAAATACTAATTTTATAAAAAAAAAGCTCGATACAGCGTATCGAGCTAAAAATTCAGTACGATTAAAATTAAGCACGCTCAACTTTATCCGAACGGAGACAACGTGTGCAAACATTCATTTTCTGCGGTGTACCGTTTACCATAACGCTGACTCTTTTTACATTAGCATGTTGCTGTCTGAGAGCACGACGTGAAATTTGTGAACGTGTAATTCTGATTTTTCTACCGAAATTAACATCTTTTTGACAGATTTGACATTTAGCCATTTTATACCTCCATTCAGGATTGCAGTTTATATTTTCATCCTATTCTTCATTCTTATCTATTAGGCACGATTAATCAAATAAAATAGCCTGTAAAGCGATTCATTACAGGCTGTCTTTTTGGTGACCCGTAGGGGAATCGAACCCCTGATTCCGCCGTGAAAGGGCGGTGTCTTAACCTCTTGACCAACGGGCCATGTTGGTAGCGGCGGTAAGATTTGAACTTACGACCGTCCGGGTATGAACCGAGTGCTCTGGCCAGCTGAGCTACGCCGCCGTGCCTACATTTTTTCAAATGCTTAATGATAATACCAATGAAATTACAAGTTGTCAAATATTTTTTTAAAAAACTCCGAACCTGCTTGCAGTTAGCCATTTCACCCGGTTTTATTCAAAAATTCTTCTGATAACTGCTAAGTTTTTGAGCAGAAACTCATTGTCGGCCAAGCTGAAAATCTGAATTTTACTGTCATTGCCATATGCGTATAAAATATTATCATCCGCTAAATAAATGGCGACGGATTCAATCTCCTTTTCATCATCCTGAAAGAATAATAAATCACCTGCTTTTAATCCGCCTATATTAGCCAGACCATCAGCCGTTTTTTCAACAGAAATGTTCGTACCCAATTCGGCTTGTCGCCGCATATCTCTGGAAAATTCTAAACCATTCGTTAACCCCGCCAAATAGATAACACCCGGCAAATCGATATTATCTATGCCAAGCCCACCCGGAACATAAGGAATATTTAGAAATTTTAAAGCACTGGAACAAAAGATATCGGCTCTTTTGCTTTCCGGTTGAGGAATTGCCTGGTTGATGGGTACCACAATTAAATTTTCTCGATTCATCCAGCCGATTTCATTTCCCGGCAAAACGACACGAATGACCTGTTCGGTGACATAGTCTACATAAAAAACGCTGCCCATCGGAGCGATCGCCAAAATATTACCGTTGAGCGTATCGGAGGAAATTGCTTTTTCACCGTTGATAATCATGGCACGATCAATCATTCCATGTGCTTTAAAAGAAGAAGTATCTTTTAAAAGATTTTCAGCATCAATATAACCGGATATACCTTCTTTTAATTGTATATGGTAAAAGCCGTTCTCCGTTTCATCCGCTAAAAGCCTAACAGGTTCGTTATAGAGAGCCGAAGTGATACAAGAAGCCGTTAAAGAGGGACGATCATAAATCCGGGCTATTTTTTTTATAATAACTGCATCCGCTTCTTGTAAGAAGGCATCTTGGATGACTTTTTCCTCTACTTTTACCGTGTTTTTATCCTGATAGCGGTGAATGATTTTCGGCAAAAAATATAAGAGAGAAATCGATAACAAACTGATTATCAAGATAGGAAGCAGCCAAGCCGGAACTCTTTTTATTGCATTCTCTTGTATATAATACGTTTTTTTCGTTTTCTTTTGAGACATCAAATTTTGCTCCCTTTAAGGTATTCTATCTTGCTCCTGCTTGTGTAAGAATCACGCAGACGGCTGTCGCATATTCTTTTTCATGGCTGATGCTGAGATCAAGCGAAATCCCGTTTATTTTATGATAATATTTCAGAGCGGCCCCGCTTAATTGAAGCTGCGGCTTGCCATATGAATCAGGGGCAATATGAAAATCATGCCAACCGACCTGTTCATAACCGATCCCCGTACCAAGCGCTTTCGCAGCCGCTTCTTTGGCCGCAAAGAAACCGGCCAGGCTCTGTATATTCTTTGCTGCATAAGCAATTTCATCCGTTGATAAAAACCGCTCCAAAAAACGCTCACCTTTCGTTTCATAAACTTTAGCAAAACGCTTGATTTCCAGAATATCATTACCAACTTTAATTTGCATAAATTATTTTCTCTGATTTTCTACCCTGAGATTCGATTCTATACCCGCAATACGATTGCGTATATCTTCTCCCTCAAACATGATCAAGTCAAATTCACCGGTTATTCTGCTGCGTATACGCTCATCATATTCATCCCCCAAGTCCTTAGGTCTTAGATTACTGGTAATCATCGTCGATAATCCGCGATCAAGGCGTTCATCAAGCATAATAATAAAATCGGCATACGTATTTTTAAAGGCATTCGCTTCCATACCCAAGTCGTCAATGCATAATAAATCAGCATGATAAATGCTGTCCAATTCCTGCTTAATACGATCCTGCTCCTCCGGATCAGGCTGGAAACTATTTAATAAAACATTTCTTTTAGCCATAATTTCAAACAAACGAACCGCTTTCAGGTAAACGACCTGTTTGCCCGTTTTCAGCAAGGCATTAGCGATACAAGCCATCATAAATGTTTTACCGGTTCCCGGTGCTCCGAACAGATAAAGACTTTTAGGGGCATCCGAAAAATGTTCTATAAAATCCAGCATTAATTTTTTAATGCCAACAATGGCTTCCCGTGGTGATATTTTACCCTGAAAAAAATGTACATTTTTTTCAGCAGAAAAATAGGAAGCATCAAAAGCCTCAAAGTTTTTATTTTGAGGCGGTAAAAATACAGCATTCTGTATATTTAATCGCAATAAGACCTGATCCACACAATGACAATAATCCTGATCGACCCAACCGGTATCTTCACAATCTGGACATTGATATTGTATCTTTTCATAATCAAGAGGAATTTGATGTTGACTTAAATATGCCTGAAATTCCGCATTTAATCGCTCAAGTTCTGTTTGTAAAGCTGCCGCTTGTACCCTTCCGGAAATCTGAGCTTTAATAATACGCATCTGCAAATCAATCTTTTGTTTTTCAAATTCTTTCAGTTGAGGATAAGCTTTATATAAGGTATTCAATCTATGCTGATGCTTTCGTGCCGTTTGAATTTGCAATAAGTTGTAGTAGCGCTGTAGCTTTTTTCGGGTTTGTAAATCTAAATATTTCATTCTGCATGACCCTCTTGCTGTGCCAAATACTGTAATAATTTTACATTATATAATTCTTCTTCCGGCAAGTCCTGCTCTTTCAAAGTTTCGCTTTTCAAAGAGCGCAGAGATTTTTTTTGTTTTATCTGAGCCTTCTGAGCTTTTTTATGGGTCTGATAATCCTTGAGATATCTCTCGATTTCCTCTTTCGTATGCAGATTCAAATGATACCAATTCGTTAGAATACGATCGACATATTTCAAATTCGGGCTATTAATATTGACCGTAGCCTGCAAAGCGAGATCAATGATCGGAAAGTCATAGCCATATTCATTTTTCCATTTGGCGATTAACTCTTCTTGATATACCGACAAATTCGCTTTAATATTCAATTTTTCCTTAACTTTTGCATAGAGCTTATGGGTCGCCTCATATTCTTTATAATAATGATTTAGTTGACGATAGGTCTTCACTCCATTAGCTGCCCAATTATCCGCAATACCTGATACATAGCCCGGACTATCCAATTTATTTTTACAGGCGGCTTCAGAAAAAATTGCATAGAGAACTTCAGGCTCAAATTCATATTTAGTAAACCATTCGTCAATTTTTGTATAAAAGCCCAAAGACATCATGCCTTGAAAAAAAGTATCATTGATTTGCTGGATGATCAATTCTCGCTTAGAAAGCTCGGCTTGTGAAATCGCCGTATTCTCATTTCGGGATTGTACCAATTTTTGCATTTCAAGAAATTTAATATCCACAATCTGCAAATAACCGCTTTGAATGATAATTAAATTTAAAAACTGCAATTCACTGAGAGCTTTTTCCACTTTTTTCTCTGAGCTGTCCAAGCGTTGAGTCAGTTCCTTGATACTCAATTCACGGTTACCATGCTGATAATTCTGAACGATCAATAAATAAGCACGAATTGCTTCTCTGCTTAATTTTCCCATATACTCGGAAATGAATATATCGGGGATCAATGTGTCAGATAAATGAAATGTGTGATTAAATTGAACTTTCACAAAAAACTCCCAACTAAATGATTCATTAAAAAACATACACTATAACATCATTTTACATCACTGAATATAAAAATAAGCCCCCATAGAGAACCACGGGGACTTATTATAACATATTCTGTTTGCTTTACTTGCTGCCGTTTTACCAAAATCAGTAAAATCTCAGCATTTCAGCTGAAGAATTATTCTTCATCACCATACTTTGCTTCAGCTAGGCGTACATAAGTTTTATAACGATCTCTTGCAGCCTTTTCGCCTTGGGCAAAAATAGCGTCAACTTTTTCTTCATCGTATTTTCTTCTCAGAGATGTATAGCGAACTTCTTTCTCTACGAATTCACGGAACGGTCTGGAAGGAGCTTTGGAAGATAAGGTAAACGGATTCTCACCTTTTTCTTCTTTTCTCGGATCATAGCTCCATAAGTGCCAATAACCTGTTTCAACCGCATCTTTTTCACGGGTTTGAGAAATGGTCAAACCGCCCTTAATGCCATGTGAAATACATGGAGCATAAGCGATGACGATAGAAGGTCCTGGATAAGCTTCAGCTTCGGCAAGAACTCTTAAGGTATGCGCTTGATTTGCACCCATTGCAATTTGAGCAACATAGACATAACCATATGTTGTAGCCATTAAACCTAAATCTTTCTTTCTGACCGGTTTACCGCCTGCAGCAAATTCTGCAATCGCACCTAAAGGTGTTGCTTTAGAAGCCTGGCCACCGGTATTGGAGTAAATTTCCGTATCTAAGACAAGGATATTGATGTCTTCTCCGGATGCCAATACATGATCAACACCGCCGTAACCGATATCATAGGCCCAACCGTCGCCGCCGATGATCCAAGAAGAACGTTTCATCAAGTAATCTTCGAGTTCTAAGATCGAAGCTACCAAGGCTTTCGCATCTGCATTGTCACCGGAATACGCTTTCAACGCTTCGGCTAAATTATGACTTAACTCACGTGAAGCTTCACCATTCTCATAATTATCGAACCAAGCCTTCGCCGCTTCGTTAATATTCTGATCAGCGTCGAGAGCGACTAATTCTTCTAACATTTTAGAAGCTCTTTCACGAATTTGTTTTGCTCCCATATGCATACCCATACCATATTCCGCAGCATCTTCGAACAAGGAATTAGCCCAAGCAGGACCATGGCCGTCTTTGTCAGTGGTATATGGTGAGGACGGTGAAGAACCACCCCAGATGGAGCTACAACCTGTTGCATTGGCAATCTGCATTCTGTCACCAAACAATTGTGTTACTAATTTAACATAAGGCGTTTCACCACAACCTGCACATGCACCGGAGAATTCAAGTAAAGGTTGTTCAAATTGAGAACCTTTAACGGTTGTTTTCTTCATCGGATTCGCTTTCAAGGCGACTTCTTCTTGAGCAAATTTCCAATAATCGGCTTCAACCAGATGCTCTTCAAGCGGCTCCATCACCAGAGCTTCTTTCGGACAAACATTCGCACAGGAACCGCATCCGGTACAGTCTAAAACAGAAACCTGAATTCTGTATTGATATTTATCATAAGGTTTAGATCCGCCGATTGTAATAAAGCCTTCCGGTGCTTTTGCCGCTTCTTCTTCATCCAATAAGACCGGACGAATAACAGCATGTGGGCAGACGAAAGAACATTGATTACACTGGATACATTTTTCTGGTTTCCAGGAAGGAATATTGACGGCAATACCGCGTTTTTCATATTTTGAAGTGCCGACAGGAATCGTACCGTCCGCACGATCAATAAATGCTGATACCGGTAATTTATCGCCTTCCTGATGATTCATCACATCAGCAATATTTTTGACAAAATCTGGAACTTCACGTACTGGTAACGGTTTATCTTCCGCTTCAGCCCAAGCAGCAGGTACTTCGATCTTCTTAACATTTTTTACACCTGCATCAACGGCGGCATAGTTCATGTTGACAACTTCTTCACCTTTTCTGCCATACGATTTAACGATCATCTCTTTCATATGTTGTACTGCTTCTTCAACAGGGATAACTTCTGTAATTTTGAAATAAGCAGCCTGACAGATCGTATTAATTCTGGAGCCTAAACCGATTTCTGCAGCTAAATCAACCGCGTTCACTGTATAGAAATTGATCTCATTTTCAGCTAAGAAACGTTTCATTTTACCGGGTAAATGCTCTTCCAATTCTTGCTCATTCCATTGTGTATTCAACAGGAAAGAACCTCCCTTTTTCAGAGGAGCCAGCATATCATATTTATCAACATAGGATTGATTATGACAAGCGATAAAGTCAGCGCTGTTGACTAAATAAGGAGCGCGGATCGGCTGATGACCGAAACGCAAATCGGAGATCGTGATACCGCCGGATTTCTTGGAGTCATAGCTGAAATAGGCCTGTGCATACATATCCGTATTATCACCGATAATTTTGATGGAGTTTTTATTTGCACCGACAGTACCGTCAGAGCCTAAGCCCCAGAAACGGGCTGCTACCGTGCCTTCTTTAGCAACATCAATGGATTCGGTAATCGGCAAAGAGAGATGTGTCACATCATCATTGATACCGATTGTGAAGCGATCTAAAGGAGTTGCATTTTGCAAGTTTTTAAATACAGCATTGATTTGATCAGGTGTTGTATCTTTGGAACCTAAACCATAACGTCCGCCTACGATCACCGGTGCATTATTTTCACCTTTGAAAGCACTGATCACATCAAGGTATAAAGGCTCGCCTTGTGAACCGGGTTCCTTGGTACGATCTAAAACAGCAATCTTTCTGACGCTGGCCGGAATCGCTTCACGAATTCTTTCAATGGAGAAAGGACGATATAAATAAACATGTACAACACCGACTTTTCTGCCATGTGCATTCAAATAATCAACGGTCTCTTGAACTGTATCGTAAACAGAGCCCATGCATACGATGATCTCTTCTGCATCTTCAGCACCGTAATATACGAAAGGTTTATATTCACGACCGGTCAATTCGCTGATCTTTGCCATATAATCTTCGACGATCGGCAATAAATTATTGTAATAAGGATTGGATGCTTCACGAGCTTGGAAGTTGATATCCGGATTTTGAGCGGTACCGCGAATGACAGGATCATTCGGTGTTAAAGCACGTGCGCGGAACGCTTCAACGGCATCCATATCAACCAATTTTGCCAAATCTGCATAATCCATGACTTCAATTTTTTGAATCTCATGAGATGTTCTGAAGCCGGCAAAGAAATGCAGGAAAGGCACACGACCTTTAATGGCCGCCAAGTGAGCTACCGCTGCGATTTCATGTGCTTCCTGAACATTGGAGGATGCGAGCATCGCAAAACCGGTTTGACGACAAGCCATTACGTCGGATTGATCACCAAATATGGATAAAGCCTGACCTGCAACTGCTCTGGCAGAAACATGGAAAACACCCGGTAATAATTCACCGGCAATTTTATACATATTTGGTATCATTAACAATAAACCTTGTGAAGCTGTATATGTTGTTGTTAATGCACCTGTTGCTAATGAGCCGTGAACGAAACCTGCTGCACCCGCTTCCGACTGCATTTCGATGACGTTGACTGTTTGGCCGAAAATATTTTTTCTGCCTTCTTGTGCCCATTTGTCTACATAGTCCGCCATTGGTGAGGATGGAGTAATCGGATAAATCCCTGCAACCTCTGAAAATGCATAAGAGGTATATGCAGCAGCCGTATTACCATCCATGGTCATAAATTTTCTGTTTTTTGTCATATTTCTCTCCTTTGACTGAAATAAAACATATGTATGAGTTGTCTTTTTACACTTTTTTATTATAACACACATACGCAGAGATTAAATCCCGGGACTTAAGATCTCTGCGTCTAATACTATATCAGAGTGTGCACTGTTAAAAAGTAATTTGCCTCACTTTTTTAATGAATTAATAAAGTTTCACCGGTCATTTCCGACGGTTGAGGTAAGTCCATCAAGTCAAGCATCGTCGGAGCCAAGTCTGCTAAACGGCCATCTCTGCGCAAGTCGAATGCGTCCTGTCCAACAGTCACAACACGCACATCAAAAGTAGTATGTGCCGTAAAAATTTCATGCGTTACCGGATCAACCATCTGTTCGCAGTTGCCGTGATCAGCTGTCAAAATAGCGACTCCACCCATCTGCAAAATCTTTTCCACTACTCTGCCGATACATTCATCCACAGCTTCCAGCGCCGCCTTTGCGGCCTCGAAAACACCCGTATGTCCGACCATATCTCCATTTGCATAATTACAAATAATGACGTCATATTTATTGGATTCAAGTCGTTTCATCAATTCATCCGTAACATCATAAGCGCTCATTTCCGGTTTCAAATCATAAGTCGCTACTTTTGGCGAAGGCAATAGAACTCTGTCTTCCCCTGCATATTCTTTTTCTACGCCGCCGTTAAAGAAAAATGTAACATGCGGGTATTTCTCCGTTTCGGCAATTCTCAATTGAGTTTTGCCCAGAGAAGAAATATATTCACCAAATGTATTATGCAAATTCTGCGGCGCATAGGCGACTCTGAGATTCGGATAATCATAAAATTCTTTATGATATTGCGTCATCGTGATATAAGGCAATTTCGTATAATCTTTGGTTCTGACAAAAGCATCAAAATCCGGTTGTTTCAAAGCTCTGGTAATTTGGCGGGCACGATCCGGACGGAAATTGATAAAGATGACACTGTCCTCTTCATTGATCGGTCCAACCGGTTGATTGTCGGCATCCACAATTGTTGTCGGAACGATAAATTCATCGGTAATCCCTTCGGCATAAGAATCCTTTAAAACTTGTACCGGATCCTGAGCGATTCTGTCTGCTATATTGGTGATAGCATCATAAGCCAATTTTGTACGCTCCCAACGATTGTCCCTGTCCATAGCATAATAACGACCGCTGACAGAAGCAATTCTGCCAACGCCGATTTCCTGAATCTTAGCTTGTAAAGCCTCGGTAAAACCAACACCTGCCGTAGTCGCCACATCTCTGCCGTCATAAAAAGCATGAATATTGACTTTATCTAATCCATTCTCTTTGGCCATCTTCAATAAGGCATACAGATGTTCCTGATGGCTGTGCACGCCACCGTCAGATAATAAACCTAAAATGTTTAAAGCCGAATTATTTTTTTTCGCATAATTGATGGCTGACAACAAAGCATCATTTTTAAAGAATTCGCCGTCCTCAATTGCTTTGGTAATACGGTTTAAGTCCTGATAAACAATACGGCCGGCACCGATATTCATATGTCCGACTTCAGAGTTCCCCATTTGTCCGTCCGGCAAACCTACATTCAAGCCACTGGTTTTGATGGAAGTATTCGGCCAATTTGCTAAGTATTTATCCAAATTCGGAGTATTTGCAGCAAAGACAGCATTGTCTTGATGTCTGATATTAATTCCCACACCGTCTAACACAAAAAGTGCTATCGGTCTTCTTACTTTCTGTGACATTATTTTCTCCCTAAATAAAGGCTCAAGATGACTTGAGTCTCGCATTCATTTTTTCTTAAGCGTGACAAATGACGCTGAAATCATTCGGTTTAAGTGAAGCGCCTCCAACCAAACCACCGTCAATATCCGGTTGACTGAACAGGCTTTCTGCATTTTTCGCATTGACGGAACCACCATAAAGAATAGGCAATTCATCAGCGATAGCCTGACCGTAAAGTTCAACAATCAATTCACGAATATAGGCACATACTTCCTGAGCTTGTTCATCACTCGCTGTCTTACCTGTGCCAATCGCCCAAATCGGTTCATAAGCAATTGTGATCAGGCCCATCTTTTCTGCCGGAATACCGGCTAATCCTTCGGTAATTTGCGTTTTAATCCAGGCAAAAGTTTGGCCGTTTTCTCTTTGTTCTAAACTCTCACCGCAGCAAATAATCGGTCTGACACCCCAATTCAAAGCAGCTTTGGCTTTTAAATTAACGGTTTCATTGGTTTCATTGAAATATTCTCTGCGTTCCGAATGACCGATAATCACGTACGGAACATGCATTTCGGCAAGCATTTTCGCAGAAACTTCACCGGTGAAAGCACCTTTGTCCTCGAAATGGCAGTTTTCTGCAGCAATTTTAACATTGGAGTAAGCTGTCACTTCCAAAGCCTTGTTGATCGCCGTAAACGGTACACCGATAATAATAGAATTGTCAGCATCTTTCACCAAAGGCAATAATTCAGACAATAATTTTTCTGCTTCTTCCGGAGTACCGGCATTCATTTTCCAGTTGCCGGCAGCAATTGTTCTGCGCTGCATATCATCTTGAATGGCATCAATTCCCGGTAAAACTTTGCCTTCCAACAATTCCAAAGAAGCTCCACCGCCAGTTGAAATATGAGTAATACGATCGGCATAACCTAATAATTCAACGGCTGCCGCGGAGTCCCCGCCGCCAACAATACTGATGGCATTCGAGTTGGCTAAAGCCTCTGCGATCGCTTTGGTTCCCGTAGCAAAAGCCTCAAATTCGAAAACGCCCATCGGACCGTTCCAGACAACTGTTCCTGCTTTGCTGACAGCATCTGAGAAAAGTTCAATCGTCTTCGGACCAATATCAAGTCCCATTCTATCTGCAGGCATTTGATCGGCAGGATAAACCTCATATTCGGCATCTGCACTGAATTTCGTCGCTGCAACTGTATCTACCGGCAATAAAAGATTAATATTTTTGCCTTTCGCTTCTTCTAAAAGAGATTTTGCTAACTCCACCTTATCCTCTTCACATAAAGAAGTACCGATTTCATAGCCTTTCGCTTTTAAGAAAGTATATGCCATACCTCCGCCGATAATCAAAGTTTCAACTTTGTCCAGCAAGTTGCGGATCACACCGATTTTATCGGAAACTTTGGCGCCGCCTAAAATAGCAACAAACGGCTGTTTCGGCTCTGCGATCGATCTGCCCATAATATCGATTTCTTTTTGAATCAAATAACCTGCATAAGCCGGCAAATAATTGGCAACGCCTGCTGTTGAGGCATGTGCTCTATGAGCGGTGCCGAAAGCATCATTCACATAAATTTCTGCCATGGATGCCAACTCACGTGCGAACTCCGGTTTGTTTTTGGTTTCTTCACTATGATAACGCAAGTTTTCCAGCATCAAAACTTCACCGGCTTTTAAATTGGCGGCTTTTGCCTTGGCATCTTCACCAATCACATCTTGAGCAACAATCACTTCCTGGCCTAATAATTCTGCCAAGCGAGCAGCTGCTTTTTTCATAGATAATTTTTCATCAAATCCTTTTGGTCTGCCCATATGCGACATTAAGATTACTTTTGCTTTATGTTTAACCAAATACTCTATTGTCGGCAATGCTGCTCTGATTCTCTTATCATCTGAAATTTCACCTGTTGCTTTATCAATAGGAACATTGAAGTCAACGCGGACGATCACTTTTTTGTTTTCCACATTTACACTTTCGATATTTTTTTTCTTTACACTCATGTAATTTCCCCTTATTTTTAATATTAACTTTATTTACAAATATGCTTGTAATTTCCTTAGTTATTGTATAACGAAAAGGCTTTATTGACAAATTCTTTATTGCTAAGATAAGTATATAAAGCAATAATTTTCGGCAGATAAATAGTGAAGATTAAGGAAAGGTTTTGATGCAAAATGAATATGGAATTCGCACAATTTTTAAATGCGCTCACGCTGATCGGGAAAATCGATTTGCACAGTCATTCTACAGCTTCTGATGGCAGCCTTACGCCACTTGAAATCTATCGTCTTGCCCAAACAAATCATCTCTGTTTTTTCTCTTTGGCTGATCATGACACGCTCAGTGGCGTTGAACAATTGCTGCAAAATAACATCTCTTTAATAAATTATATGCATGATTATGCCTGTTCTTTTCATGATCTGAAAAAACAATTCAAAGAGAATAAAATGTTAAAAAAACCTCTGCTCATTCCGAGCGTGGAATTATCTGTCGATTTTGAAGGACAAAATGTTCACCTTTTGGGATATTTTACCGGATCGGATATCAAAGGTTTAAAGCCTTATTTAACAAAGCAAAGAGAAACTCGCCAAAAGCGAAATTTCAAATTGATCAAGCGCTTGCAAGCGCTTGGGTTTGCTATTCCAGACAATTACTTAGAAATGAGTCAAAAAGGATATTCCAGAGGCCGAGTCGATATTGCGAAATGGCTTGTGAAAAATCAATACAGCACTAACATCGCAGATGCCTTTGAGCATTTTTTAGGGGATGGGAAAATCGCTTATATTCCACGCGAAAAGGCTGATTTGACAGAAGCAGCTCAGACTATTCATGCCCAAAACGGTTTTCCTGTAATCGCTCATCCACATCAATATGGTTGGTGCAAAGATCGGGATTTAGCAACAAAAAAAATTCTGACACTGCAGAAAACAATACCAATCGGCATAGAAGTATTTCATAGCGCCGCTACGTCGGAAGAACAAAACATGCTGAAAAAAATCGTTTTGGAGCACGGGTTGATCATGACCGCAGGAAGCGATTTTCATGGTTTAAATAAAATGAATCATAATTTATATACTGAACAGCATCTCTATTTAAATCATTATAAAAAATAAGCTATTTCAGAATTGAAATAGCTTAGGGGATTTGCATTTGCTCTTTTTATGAATGACTTTATATTTAATCCTAATATTTTCTCCATTAAAAATGGACTCAACGGTATTATTTAAGGAGCCACTGTTTCTTCCGGCGGCGTCGTTGTTACCTGAGGCTCCTGTGTCGGCTCAGTCTGCTCTTCTGTAGGTTCATCTGTCGGCTGTGTTTCGGTAGGTTCCGTCAGTTGTTCCGTTTTGGACTCGGTAGGTGCAGTCTTGGATTCAGTCGGTTGCGTGGTCGGATCCGTTGCTTTTGTCGTCGGTTGACTGGTCGGGGCTGCAGTCGTTGTTTGTGCTGTTGTCGGCTTGGCAGTCGGCTGTGTTGTCGCCGCCGTCGTCGCCGTTGTCGGTTGTGTCGTCGGCTTAGCGGTCGATTGTGCCGTCGTTTTGGTCGTTGAAGCGGTAGTCGACTTCGTTGTAGAGACTGTAGAGGTCACAGTTGGTTTTTGAGTTGTTGTCGTCGTTTCTTTACGGGTTTGTTCTGAAATTTTAATATCTCTTTTAGTTGTAGTTTGCTTACTCGTTTCACGTGTTGTCAAACCCGGCATTTTGGAAGGCTTGCGATTTCTGCTCGTCTTTTCACTGACAGTCACATGCGGTCTTTCTGAAGAGTCTGTTTTATCCGGGATAGGTAATATTCCTAAATTGGTAGGTTCCTCTTCTTTTTCTTGTCTTTCAAAATGCACCTTATGGTTATTCTTCTTCGTGCTAAAAGCCCGAACTATAAAAAACAAAGATACAGCTACAATCACTGCCGCTAATAAAATAGCGACTAAAATCAAAATTCTCTTACGCTTCTCAGCTTCGTCAGAAGATGAATTTTCAGCATAAGCCGATTGAGTTTCAGCATTATAGGGATTCTCGATATAAGGGTTTGTATTTTCTTCTGCATAAGGTTCCGCTATATAATCATCTCCCTGCAAATCGTACCCTTCATTCGAATCAGCATAAGGATTTTCCGGGAAATCATTCGGCTCAGTATAATCCTTTTGCTGATTAGACTCAGCAAAAGGATTGTTTTCTTGTCGATTAAAATTATTAAAATTATCGTTAGAGTTGTAATTATTGTCAGAATTCATTTCTTCATCACCCATCAATCATTTAATTTTATGATTGTACTGTACCAAAAATGACTTGCTCTATTTATTATTTTTTTCTTAAAAATCCTACTCCCTTTTAAATAAATTCAAATATTTCTCAAAGGATTGTAAAGCTCTTTCGATTGGCTCTGCTTTTGTCATGTCCAAGCCTGATTTTTTCAAAACCTCTATCGGATAATCCGAACTGCCCGCTTTCAGAAAATTAAGATAGCGTTCACGAGCCGGTTCACCTTCTTCCACTATTTGCGAAGCGAATGCTGTCGCTGCACTGAAGCCTGTAGCGTATTGATAAACATAATAATTGTAGTAAAAATGCGGAATGCGAATCCATTCTCCCGAAATTTCAGGATCTGCAAATAGAGCAGAACCATAAAACTCCTGATTGATCTCACCGTAAGTCTGATTCAGGTAGTCCGCTGTTAAAGGAATCCCGCTTTGATCTGCCTGATGAATGGTGTGTTCAAAGCGGGCAAATTGAGTTTGTCTGAAAACGGTGCCTTTGAAACCGTCTAAATAGTGATTGATAATATATTTTCTGCGAGCAGGATCTTTTTCTTTTTTCAAGAAATATTCTGTTAACAAATTTTCATTGGTCGTTGAAGCAATTTCAGCGAGGAAAATCGAGTAATCGCTATAAATATAGGGTTGTGTATTAGAAAAATATGAATGCATGGAATGTCCAAGTTCATGAATCAAAGTATAGAGCGAGTCAAGTGTGCCTTGCCAGTTCAGGAGAATATACGGTTTGCCGTCATAAGTGGCACCTGCACTGTAAGCACCTGAACGTTTTCCTTTATTCGGGAACCAGTCGATCCATCTTTCGGCAAACGCTTTTTTCAGACCTTCACGGTACTCTTCACCCAAGGGCTCCAGAGCTTCCAAGACGATTTGTTCCGCTTCGCCGGGTGTAAATTTAAAATCCAGGTCAGCAACCATCGGTGTATACAGATCATAACAGTGCAGTTCGTTTAGATCTAATTTTTCTTTACGCACGCGTACATATTCATGTAATAAATGGTAGTGTTTGGCGACAGTATCCAATAATTGCTCAAAGACCTGTTCCGGAATTGCATTATTGTACAAAGCCGCAGCTCTGGCAGTTTCATGACCCCGGACAGCAGCGAAGTAGTTATCCTGTTTAATCTGTTTTTGCAAGGATAAAGCCAAGGTATTCTCATATTGCTTATAGGTCGCATAATATTTCTCAAATACCTCTTTGCGCAATGTTCTGTTTTTGCTTTCCAGCAAAGGAATATAATTGGCTTGCGTAATCTGAATATCCTCACCGTCTTTTTGCACACAGGGAAATTCTAAGTCCGCATTGCTGAATACGGAAAAAATCTCTGCACCGGCATTAAACACATCACCTGCTTTAGCCAAAAGGATTTCTTCTGCCGGTGATAGCGTATGGAGTTTATGTCTTTGTATATTTTCATAAAAATGACGATACAAATTTAATTCTGTTTTTTGCTCAACGAATTTTTCAAAGGCAGACTTGTCCAAAGCAATTAATTCAGGCTGCATAAAGGCTACTTTACCTGCTAATTGAGCAAATAATTGAGAGCTTTTGGAATCCATCGCTAAATATTGCGAGTTCGACTGATCCTGATCTTTTTTAAAATTAGCATAAGCTCCTATCAACTCGGCTTCACGCAAAAGAGATTCATAATATTGCAAAGCTTTATACAATTGCTCTGCAGATTGAGCTAATGTTCCGGTATATTGATCGGCAGTCTGAACTTTTTCTTTTAAAGTCTGAAACGCTTCTTCCCAAGCCTGATCGTCCGGAAATAAATAAGTTAAATCCCAAGTCGCTTCTTCAGGAATCTCAGCTCTGGTGTAATTTTGAGTCGGATCAAATTTCTCTAAACATTCATGCAAATAGTATCGTTTCATATGTTCACTTTCTTGTCATTATGTTTGTTTTAAAAATCACTGTTTTCAGCTAAACATAATTCATATATATTCTTGACATCTTCTCTAGATAAAGGTTGGAAGAAACCCAATTTATCCCCATTGTTTAATCTTACATTCTCAGCTAAATGCGGAATATCCTCAGCTTTTGCTCCTAATTCTTCAAAAGTAATCGGCATGCCGATCGATTCAAAAAAGTTTTCAAAAGCTCTGATACCGGCTTTAGCCGTTTCTTCCGGATGCTCAAAATCCAGATCGATATTCCAAACCCGATGTGCTAATTGTGCATAACGCATCACATGATTCTCCATGGTATATTTCATAAAGGCCGGGGTCACAACAGCCAAACCTGCACCATGAGCGACATCATAAAAGGCTGATAATTCATGTTCCATTTGATGTGAAGACCAATCTTGTTCTCTGCCGACTCCCAGGAGATTATTATGAGCTAAAGTTCCTGCCCACATTAAATTCGCTCTTGCTTCATAATCTTCGGGATTTTCTATTGCCAACGGACCATTATCAATTAAAGTGATCATCACCGATTCACAGAGACGATCTGTTAATTCAACATCTTGGGTATTGGTTAAATATCTTTCTAAAATATGAGAGAGCATATCTACGATCCCGCAAGCCGTTTGATATTCCGGCAGAGTATAGGTCAATTCCGGATTCATAACGCTGAAAACAGGACGAATCAGTTCACAGCCAAGACCGTATTTTTTCCCTAATTTTTCATTTGAAATAACAGAAGAATTTGAACCTTCTGAACCGGTTGCAGCCAAAGTCAAAACAGTAGCAATTGGTAAGCATTCTTCCGGGAGCACTTTACCTTCATAGAAATCCCAGAAATCACCGTCATAACAGGCACCGAGAGCAATTGCTTTGGCTGAATCAATAGCACTGCCGCCGCCTAAACCGATCACAAAATCAACTTTTTCTTTGCGGCAGAGTTCAATGCCGTCGTAGACCATGCTGGCTCTGGGATTGGGTAAAACGCCGCCCAATTCTACATAATCTATATTATATTCATTTAAGGAGTCGCGAACTCTATCTAAGAGCCCCGATCTTTCCACAGAGCCCTTTCCATAATGCAATAGAACCTTAGTTCCTCCAAATGATTCGGTTAATTCTCCGATACGTTTTTCGGTATCTTTACCAAAAGCAAAATACGTAGGGCTACAAAAATCAAAATTTAACATAATATTTCTCCTTTTTCTTTTTTATATTTTGAAGAGTGAATATTTATCTTCAAACAGCTTATTCTTCATCCTCATGTTCCGCATTGTCGATAGTATTATCGATATGTTCTATCGTTTCATCTTCATGAACTTCTGCCGGCATTTGTTCTGACTGATCGTTCGATTCTATTTTGTTTTCAGATTCCTTATCTGCCTCTTGTTCTTCCATTTGATCGGCTGAAACAAGTGCTAAATCGACTACTTTGGAATCTTTAGAACGCATCAAAGTAACCCCCTGCGTACTTCTGGAGAGTACCGGAACTTCTGTTGAGCAGATGCGAATAATCACGCCTTTATCATTGATCAATAATAAATCAGCCGGCTCATCGGGATAGAGCAGAGCCGCAGCAATGGATTTTCCTGTACGTTTCGTGATCTTATTGGAAATCAAGCCCTTACCACCGCGATTTTGTCTGCGATATTCTGCAATATCCGTCGCTTTTCCGAAACCGTTCTCCGTGACAATTAAGAGATTCGCCTGTTGATCCGGAACGACCATTGCGATCACTCGATCATGGTGCGTCAAGGTAATTCCTTTTACTCCTTTGGTATTTCTGGCAGTGGTACGTACATCTGTCTCGGCAAAACGTATCGCTTTGCCATTTCTGGTAATCAAAATAACATCATGTTGATCATCAACCAGTTTGACACCGACCAATGTATCATCTTCCATGAGGTTAACCGCAATCAAACCGCCTTTGTGAATATTGCGATAATCCCTGAGCTTTGTTTTTTTGACGATACCTTTTTCTGTGGCGATCAATAAACTGCCATCCTGATCAAAGGTTGTAATCGGAATCATACCGGAAACTTCTTCTCCTATATCCAATTGCAATAAATTGACAATTGCCGTTCCTCTTGCCTGTCGTCCGGCTTCCGGGAGTTGATACCCTTTAAGATTGAAAACTCGGCCCTTATTTGTAAAGAAAAGTAAAATATCATGCGTCGAAGTCGTTAAAATTGTATCGACAATATCTTCTTCTCTCGTTTGCATACCGGTAATACCACGGCCGCCTCTATGTTGTGCAGAATAAACATCCAAAGGCGAACGCTTGATATAACCTTTTTTAGTCATCGTAATAACAATTTGCTCCTCTTCAATCAGAGATTCATCGTCAATTTCTGATTCAAAACCGATCGCCGGATCAATAAAAGTACGGCGTTCATTGGCAAAACGTTTTTTCGTTGCCAACAGCTCGTCTTTGACAATTTCATCACGTAAACTCGTTTCGGTAAGGATACGATTGAAATAATCTATTTTACTGATCAGATCATCCGCTTCAGCTTGTAATTTATCTCTTTCCAGTCCAGATAAGCGACCTAATCTCATATCGACAATATTTTGTGCCTGTTTTTCACTTAAAGCGAAACGTTCGATGAGGTTCTGTTTCGCGATCGTTTCATTGGCGGATGAACGAATAATATTGATCACTTCATCAATATGATCAATCGCTAATTGCAAACCTTCTACGATATGCTTTCTGGCCTCAGCTTTTTCCAAATCAAACTTTGTTCTGCGAATGATGACTTCTCGTCTGAAGTCAACAAAATACTGTAAAGCTTCTACTATATTGACTATTTTAGGGACATAATTATTATTTTCATCACGTACTAAAGTTAATAAATTGGCACTGAATGTATCCTGCATTTGCGTATTACGGAACAATTGATTGAGCACAACATTCGGAGTAGCATCTCGTTTTAATTCAATCACGATACGTACTTCCTGATTGCGGTCGGACTCATCTCTAATATCCGAAATACCGGCAATGCGCTTATCTTTCATCAAATCGGCAATACGCTCGATCAATCTGGCTTTATTCACCATATAGGGGATTTCGTGAACAAGAATCCGATAGCGTCCGTTATGCATTTCCTCTATTTCCGTTTTGGCGCGTACAATAATTCTGCCCTTGCCGGTGCGATAGGCCGCACGAATCCCGCTTTTTCCCATGATGATACCAGCTGTCGGGAAATCCGGTCCTGGCATGATCTCCATTAAATCATCGGGTGTAGCTTCCGGATGATCAATTAAATAGACGGATGCATCGATCGCTTCACCCATATTATGGGGAGGAATATTGGTCGCCATCCCAACGGCAATACCCGTCGATCCATTAACTAATAAATTGGGGAAAGGAGCCGGCAATACTTCCGGTTCTAAATGATGTTCATCAAAGTTCGGCTGAAAATCAACTGTATCTTTATTGATATTCGTCATCATTTCACCGGAAAGACGGGTTAATCTTGCTTCCGTATAACGATAAGCAGCGGCTGGATCACCGTCTCTCGAACCGAAATTGCCATGTCCGTCCACTAAAGTATGGCGCATGGAAAAAGGCTGAGCCAAACGTACTAAACTGTCATACACCGCAGCATCACCATGTGGATGAAAACGCCCCAATACATCGCCGACAGTCGTGGCACATTTACGGAAAGGCTGGTCATGTGTAAAGCCTTGCGTAAACATAGAGTACAATATTCTGCGATGCACCGGTTTCAGACCGTCGCGCACATCGGGTATCGCACGATCAGTGATGACACTCATTGCATAATCAATAAATGATTTTTTCATCTCATCTTCCAGATCACGCGGAATAATCACATTATCTGGACTTTGAAACAATTGATCTATTTCAGCTTCTTTTAAAGCCTGTAATTCTTTAGCATCTAATGCTTGATGTTTATTTTTATTCGTCTTATCTTCAGCCATGGGCTGATTCCTCCTCGAATCCTTCTACTCTAAAATACTATATAACATTATATCGTAAAATTGCCGATAAACCTAACATTAATCGGACCTGGCAAAGGGAAAACCGGGAGATGAAAAAAGCGGCTTGCTTTTAAAAGAGCAAGCCGCTTTTTCGTTGTTTTTATTTATTTTGGAGACTTTAAACTCAATTTGCAAGGCATTGAATGCAGATTGAATTCTGATATAAAATATCAGTTTTCAAGAGATAATGCTGTGATTGAAATCACTATTCAGATTTTTTTAAAAACCTAATGGTTTTTGTTTGATTTTAGCAGCATGGCGTGGATATTGATTAGGAGTAGGCTTGATTTTTTTGATCAGCACAATGTTCCTTTCAGCCTCGCTATATGGCAGCCGCAAAGAAATCATCTTGGAAATTTCTCCGCCCAATAAGTTAATCGCTTTCTGTGCATTCGTCAATTCTTCAGTTATTTTACCTTTCATCGCTATAAATACGCCGTTCAGTTTGACAAAAGGCAAACAGTATTCAGCTAAAACCGGCAGTGCCGCCACTGCTCTGGCAATCGCATAATCATATTGCTCACGATATGTTTCATCCCTAC
>CAYFQU010000003.1:0-4283 GCA_964345335.1 uncultured Mageeibacillus sp.
CTCTATAAGGCTTCTGGAGCTTTTACTCTTTTTTAACTGTCAAAGATGGGATATTCTATCGTTCATTCTAAAACTTTAGGCAGAAAAAACAAAAACCTTTGTTACGGAAAATTTGTTTTTAAAAATAACAGTTCATCAAGAACGATATTTTATATATTTCATTAATCGATTCACCGTGTATTTTTAATATTTATTTGAAAATATTTTGAAATAGATATCGAAAAGAAAACTTCATCATGACATAATCTATTTAAAGATTATTTGAAATAGACTGGGGCATAACAGATTGGCTATCAATGAAGTGTTGGCTGCGCTGGCAGACGATACCCGCCGAAAAATTCTACTGAAATTACAAGAGGGAAAAATAAGTTCAGGCGACTTAGCGATCGCATTGGCTATAACGCCGCAGGCATTGTCATACCATTTATCCAAACTAAAAAAAGCGGATTTGATTTACGAAACTCGGTATAAGAATTTTATTTATTATGAATTAAATTTATCTATTCTTGATGAAACAATTATCTGGATAAATAATTTACGCGGAGACCGACAATGAGAAAGAAAAAAATCATCTTTTATATTCTTATGTTTTTACCGCTGATCGCTGTCTTGATCGCATTACAATTCTTACCGGAACAAATTCCGGCTCATTACAACTTTAACAATCAGGTAACCCGTTGGGGCAGTAAATATGAAACATTTATTTTCCCTGTTATTACGGTTTTATTTGGTTACTTTATGCTCGGCATGGCTAAACTCTCTACGAAACAGGAAGAAAACGGCAGCAATAATGAAAATGTATGTATGATTGCAGGAATTGCATCTCTTGCACTGTTTAACGCTATGACAGGTTATTTTCTTTATGCCGATTTCAAAGCAGTTGAAAATCTTTCCTACATGCCGCTTGATATTTATCAACTGTCCTTTGGACTATGCGGAGTTGCGATGATCATCTTAGGCAATATCATGCCAAAATTACGAATGAACTCAATCATCGGACTAAGAACAGTATGGAGTATGAAGAATGAAATGACCTGGAAGAAAAGTCAACGCTTTGGCGGTATTTCATTTATTGTAGGAGGTCTCGCATTAATCATTGTATGTTTTCTAACAAAAGGATTTTCTTGTTTCTGGTGGATGATAGGTATTGTAGCAATTCTTTTGATTGTTGATACTTTTTATACCTATCGATTATCCAAAAAATACTGAAATAGTAATACGTTTTTAGAATTCTTATCTATCGTGAACAAATGCTTTTTCAATTCACTTCTTTTGACAAAAATAAAACCAGAGCTTAGAATAGCCTCATAATATTTACGAACGAGGGGTGCTTATAGAGCTGAGAACAGACCCTTATGATCGGATCAAGTTAAAACTTGCGTCGAGATGTTCTTCTTTATCCCCCTCTCTTTCGTATGAAAATGGGAGGTTTTTATGAAAAACAATCAATTGAGAAGATTAATTGAAATTGCTGTTTTCGCAGCTTTATCTTTAATTTTTGATATATTTATCCCGTCCTTAAGCCCGGCTGTTAAAATCAGTTTCAAGATGCTACCGATTATTATTTTGGCGGCTTTCTTTGGGGTTTATTGCAAATCATCGTCTGAGAAGCTACCATTGTCGGGGTTTGGCAGGTATTGATTGAGTACATTTTTGCTTTTTCAGCGATCGGTTTAGCGGGGCTATTTGCAGGTAAAGTACAGGAGCATCTGAAAACCGCATATCCTAAATTACTGCATGTCGCGGCTTATGCATCTTTGGGTACCATCATCGGTTCATTCGCCCGCTACATTTTCCACTATATTGCGGGTATTATTTTCTGGGGGCAATATGCTCCGGAAGGACAATCGCCTGCTCTGTATTCTTTAGCTGTAAACGGTACAGCTTTTCTAACCGAGACACTCACCTGTCTGGTTCTTCTTTGGTTAATGATCCCGGCTTATAAAGCAGTTTTATTGAATCCGGATAAAAAATGACAAAATAATTAAACCCTTTCATTAAATTTAATTGAATGACACAAAGATATACTCATCTGAACATATTCCAGTTTAGATGAGTTTTTATATGAATGAACAGAGTATTCTCTGTAAAATTTATTTTTGCCAAAAGCCAAGCTGATGATTTTCAGCATATTCCTGTGCATTTTCCAAGCGCGACACATATTTCACATTAGGCGGAACTGTATATAAATAAGCGAATCCATCTTTTACGATCTGCTCATTATAGAGTTTGGAATCAAGCCATAAATAACCCAATACTCTGTCATATTGATCATAGATCTGCACATCAAATTCAATTTCCACTCTTTGATTTAATAACATGTCTGCTGAATAAGCAGAAGCGATTAAGCCTTGCTCCGTATTTTTCCTTTCGTCAGGATGTACCGATTCAGGTGTATCAATGCCGATCAGACGTATCCGATACTTCTGCGCAGGTAAAAATTGCGGGAAATTCTCGTTTAGCTCAACCGGCTGAAAAATCATTGTATCACCGTCAACAATTCTGACGATTTCAGCTTGCAACAGATTTTCGTCTTTCTGATCGGGAACGAATATTTTTGTATAAAGTAAGGAAAGCAGGCCGATGAACAAAATCAGAAAAATACTTGCTTTTTTATTTTTCCGATATTTCATAAATTGACCTTTCTTAGTTTATTTTGAGAGAACGGTTTTGCTGATGATATTTAAATAAAATCTACCGGAATGTCAGTCAAAACAATTCCGGCAGCAATAAAACAAAGGGAAGATTCAATAATCAAAATCAACTTTCATAATCTAAAATGCCGCCAATATTGACAACATTTTTATAACCTAAGTTTTGAAGAATCCTTTTGGCTTGTTCACTGCGGGCACCACTCAGGCAATGAACAAAGATCGGGGTCGCTTTGTCTTTGATTTTTTGCTCCGCCTGTTCAATTTGATCCAGAGGAATATGCATACTGTCTTCAAGATGAAAATCTGCATATTCCGCATCGGTTCTGACATCTAAAATGATACTGTTCTCTGTTGCTCTTGCCTCAGCAAGATATTGATTAAATGACTTTTTAAAAAACATCACAATATCTCCTTTATTAAATCTGTATGCTTTGAATAGCGCTGATTGTACCGATGCTGATTAACAAATCACCTTTTTGTAAAATTTCCGAACCCAAGTTTTCCAAAATAATATCTTGATTTCTTTTAATCGCAACGACATTGATATGATATATTCTGCGAAAATCCATTTCCATCAATGATTTTCCCACCCATTTTGGCTGCACCTGCAATTCAATCATGGAATAACGATCGCTTAAGCGAAGATATTCAATAATATTGCTGCCTGTGATACTCCTGGCTAAGCGCTCTCCCATATCTACTTCCGGGAAAATGATTTGATCGGCACCTAATTTTTCCAGTATACGGGCTTGCATCATAGTAGAAGCTTTCGCAATAACCCGTGGTATGCCGCTGTCTTTCGCCAACATCGTAGAAATAATGGAAGATTCCAGATCGGTGCCGATTGCGATAACCGCAATATCGAAATTAGATATTCCTAATTCACGTACAGCGGCTTCATCGGATAAATCACATTGAATAGCGGTGGTAACATGATTGGCGATATCTTGAATAAGGTCGATATCCCTGTCGATGATCATGACCTCTATATCTTGTTTAAATAATTCTTCCGCCACCGCAGAACCGAAACGACCTGCTCCAAAAACAACTACATTTTTTTTCATAATTTTACTCTTTCTATAAAGCCTATCCTATCGCTATACTTGCTTCCGGACGTCTGATCGAAGGTTTTGTTCCTCGTCTGACAATAGCAAAGCCCAATGTTAAAGGGCCGACACGTCCTGCATACATAGTTAAAGTGATCAATAATTTACCGACTGTCGATAATTCCGGAGTGATACCTTTTGATAAACCGACAGTCGCATAAGCTGAAACAGTTTCAAATAATAAGTCTATAAATTTTACATCTTCTGAAATAGTCAGTAAAAAAGCAATTCCCAGAATCAAAGTCAAACTGACCATAACCAAAGCCAGAGCTTTTTTAATGGTGCGATTCGGTATATGCCGTCCGAAGAGAACCGGTTCATCCTGTCCTTTGATGGTGCAAATGGTGGTGATAAAGAGCACGCCGAAAGTTGTCGTCTTCAGCCCGCCGGCCGTCGAACCGGGAGAACCGCCAATGAACATCAAAAGAATGAGCATAATGCTTGTGGGATCACGCATGGCCGATAAATGTGCGGAATAAAAACCGGCTGTCCTGGAAACAACCGAATGAAATATAGACTGGTG
>CAYFQU010000003.1:4293-46933 GCA_964345335.1 uncultured Mageeibacillus sp.
TAAACGATTTGTATATTCAAAAACTAAAAACAAAAAAGTTCCGACTACAATCAAAATAGCAGACATCGATAAAACTAATTTCGTATGTGTTGAAACCTGATGATGACGTTTACGAAATAATATCTCCTGTGTAACCAGGAAACCCAGCCCTCCTATGATGACCAAAGCCATAATGGTATAAATCACAATAATGTCATCTCGCAAGGGATACATGGAATCGCCCAACACATCATAACCTGCATTGCAAAAAGCTGAAATCGAATGAAAAATAGCATACCAAATGCCGTTTAGCCAACCATATAGAGGAATAAACCGGCTGGCCAATAAAATCATGCCGACAGCTTCCGTGGTCATCGTAAAAGCCAAAACATATTTTAAAAGGCGTACGACCCCACCTAATGTATCTAAATTTAACTGTTCTTTAAGAATTTGCCGGCTGACCAGACCGATTTTTTTGTGCATGACTAAAGGGAAAGCCGTCGCCATCGTCATGATGCCCAAACCGCCGATTTGAATTAAAATAATAATGATCAGCTGACCGACAAAATTGAAAGTATCAGCCGTGTTGACAACAGTCAAACCTGTTACGCAGGAAGCCGATCCGGCAGTAAACAGAGCATTGACAAAACCGATGGAAATATGTCGTCTGGTCACAAAGGGTAAACTTAACAGGCCAGCTCCAATAAAGATCAGAACAGCAAATCCCAACAGTAAAAAGAGAAATGGATTCAATTGAATCGCATCCATTCTTTTATGTATTCTTCTGGATAATTTATGCATGCCTCTCCTGTTTCAACCAAAGTCAATCACTGATTAAGATCACTAAGATCTCAATGCATAGCTTTGTTATTATCTACCAGAGTATCAATATTTACAAGTTCAATTCAAAATATCATATGAATCTTTTATGAGATGAACTTTTCTTTGCGGAAATGGAATCTCGATATCATTGCTGATAAATGCTTTATAAATCGCCTCCCGCATTTTTGTTTTTGTCACCGTGAAATCAATCGGCGAAACCGGAGCTGCAATGAAAAATTCAACACTGCTTTCATTTAATTTTTTCACTCCAACCGAGATAGGCTTATCCTGTAAAACATTTTCCTGCTCACGAACCGTTTGAACAATAATCTGCTTGACCAGATCAATATCACTGCCATAAGCAACCCCTACTTCTATATCTGTATAAACAAAATCTGACTGTGACAAATTCTTTATCTTATACTGTGATATTTTCCCGTTCGGAATGATGACAACAATATTCTTTTTATTTTTTAAATAGGTATCAAAAAGTTTGACTTGCTCAACCTCATAGATATCATCATCACCTTCGATAAAAACCTGGTCGCCTTCCATAATAGGCTTGGTCAAAAGCAAAATGATGCCGGATGCTAAATCCGTCAAGGAGCCTTTCAAAGCTAAAGCCAATGCTAAGCCGAAAGAGGCTATAAACGCAATGATTGAACCGGTGTTAATACCGACTTTGTTGGCAGCCACCGTAATCAAAACGGAATATAAAATAAATTTAAGGATGATCTCAATATAATGAATGCCTGATTTATTGGCGCCGCTTTTTTGCATGATTTTTTTGATGAGCCCAATAATACCTTTAATGATAATAAAACCGATGAGCAAAATGATAATGACTTTTAAAAAATTCTCCCCTATCTGCATCAAGTGACTTTTTGTCCAAAAAGACGGCGAGGTTAGTTCTTCAATTGCTTCAGCCGCATTTCCTAAATGTTCATTTGCTCTTTCAATCTGATTTTCCATCTGCTTACCTTTTCATGATCTTATGATCTTTCATTCTGTTTATGCTCTGCCATGGTACAATTTTCGTTGATAAAGAAAATCATAACAAAAAGCAAAAGCACCAAGAGATGATAGACCTTTGGTGCTTTCTTTATCGTCAGATCAAAACAGCATTATTTTTTGGCTAATAAATCTCTGATTTCTTCCAATAAAACAATATCTTCCGCTTTTGCAGCAGGTTCTTCCGCAGCTGCTTCTTGTTCTTTTTGTAATTTGCTGTGCAGCTTATTTAGGCCTTTAACCATTAAGAAAATAAACAAAGCGATCAATAAAAAGTTGATAATCGTTTGGATCAAAGCACCATAGCCGATCGCCAATTCAGGTTTGATCACCTCTCCGGCTTCTATAACCGCAGGTTTAATCACATATTTCATCTGACTTAAGCTGATATCTCCCAAAATCAAACCGATCAAGGGCATTAAAATATCCGCCACAAAGCTGTCAACAATCGCTTTAAAAGCACCGCCCATGACAACGCCAATCGCTAAGTCCATTACATTGCCTCTGGCAATAAATTCTTTAAATTCTTTAAACATTGGAAATCTCCTCTTTCTTATTTTTTACTTCATTTTTATAACACATCAATCCTGCCAATTCAGTAACATATATGCCTTTTGCGCATAATCGGTTAAATGTTGCGGCAGAACATTGCGTATGCCCTTGTCTTCCGCAGCGAGATCCGCTAATAAGCCATGGAAGAAGACGCCAAGAGACGCTGCTTTTTCCGCTTCGGGATATTGTGCGGCAAAACCCAATATAAGACCGGTCAGCACATCTCCTGAACCGGCCTTGGCCAATCCCGGATTGCCGGTGCTGTTCAAGTATACTTTACCGTCAGGTAAAGCAATAACCGTGACATGCCCCTTCAAAACAATGATGCATTGACTTCGTTTTGCTAATATTGCGGCTGCCGTCTGTCTGTCTTTCTTTAAGAGCGATTTCAAATCCGGTGCAATTCTGGCAAATTCTCCCGGATGAGGCGTCAGAATAGCAGGCTGCAAGCCCAATTCAGCACGCTCTTGACCATAGCTTTGCCAATTTTCAACTGTTGCCAGAACATTCAAGGCATCAGCATCAATAATTAGCCGTTCGGCTTGTTGAAATAAAACGGATAAGATTTCAGAAATCCAATTTGCCTTGCCGATACCGGGACCTATCGCAACAGCATCAACCGTTTCCAATAAATTTGACCAAGTTTTTTGTTCTTTAGGAAGAAGGTCAATTAAAGAATTAGGATATTCTCTTAATAGATCATACAGTGCGGTTTCATCAGAACGGACATAAGCATAGCCGATGCCGGTAGCATGTACCGCTCGCAAAGCAAGCAGCAAAGCGCCTTGCATACCTGCCGAACCACCTAATAATAAACCCTTGCCAAAATTACCTTTATGAGAGAGAACATGCCGCGGTTTTTCCAGATCGATAAAGGTTCTTTCGGTCAGAATTTCGGGCAAACTAATTTGCTGTTCTTGTTCCAAACACTTTAAGCTCCGCCGCAGCCAGCTTTCAGACATGCTGATAGGCTCAATTTTTATTTCTCCGGCATAACGATTGCCGGGATCTGCAATTAAACCGATTTTCGGAGTGCTGAAGGTCACAGTCTGATGTGCCTGAAAGACAATACGATCACAAGCTCCTGTATCACTTTCAATTCCGGTCGGAATATCAATCGCGATTCTCAGGACATTTGGCAAATGATTAACTTGATCAATTAAAGCCGCCAACTCATCAGACAAAGGTCTTTGCAAAGAAAAACCGGTACCTAAAATACCGTCAACAATGATGTCAATTTCGGCAGGGTCGAGCTCTTGCCATTGATTGATCTCCCCGTTCAAGGCTAAATAAGCCGCTTTATTCGCAGCGGCATCCGTACTGTATTGTTTTTCTGGGAAAAGCTCTACGATTTTTATTTGATAGGGATCACTTAATAATTGTCTTGCAGAAGCAAAAGCATCCCCTGCATTATTACCTGCTCCTACTAAAAAAACAATTAATTTTTTTTCATTTCCCGCATGATCTCGGATTTGTTCAGTAAGACCCCGGGCAGCCTGCTCCATCAAAATTAAGGATGGCAATCCGGTATCCTGAACAAATTTTCTGTCTAAAAATTGCTGTGCAATCCGATTGATCGTTGGTATTGTCTGCTTTAGTTTTTTCATTTTTTATAAAATAAAACCGGATACCAAGATCCGGTTTTTCCTTTTTTAACTTCTCTAAGATTATAAGTATTTATCCAAAGCTGCGGTCAATTCTTCATAAGGTCTGGCACCGACTAACTTTTCAACAATTTCACCTTTATTAAAGATATAAATTGTCGGGATGGATAAAACTCTGAATCTTTCAGCCAAAGCACCCTGTTCATCGACATTGATCTTGCCGACCTTCGCTTTGCCTGCATAAGCTTCACTGATTTTATCGACAACCGGGCCAACCATACGGCAAGGGCCACACCAAGCTGCCCAAAAGTCAACTAATACCGGAACATCACTGTTAATCACTTCCTGCTCAAAATTATCAACTGTAATTTCTAATGCCATAATATCCTCCAAATTAAATCATCTGCTAAAACGGATACAATCAACTTCCCATCCGTTTTTTTATACTTTGTTTATTAGTATAATCCAGATAGTCCGAAATCCTCGTAACAGTTGAAACCTTTTCTAAAAGACAATGAACGACACAGTAAAATTCAGTCGAAGTTATAAAAATTTTTAAACTGTTCACCATTTCTCATCAGCAAATTTTCTGCTAAAAAATCAAATAAATTCCTGCAAAATAGAATCCGGCGGGACAACACTGGGATTGACTCTCGGGATTTCATTGCAGGCATCCAATAAGCGCTTTGCGGTTTTTACGGCACGTTCCAAGTCGGCATAATAAAGTCCCGGCTTAACACTGTCTGACGGAGGCAATTCTCCCGTTTCATATAATTTCAGAGAAATTTTAATCTGCTCTCTTGCTTTCGGTACAATCACCGAATATTCATACGGCAAGGCTGAATTAACATAAAAATCAGCGGTTTTTAAATAGCCCGGTATAAATTTTTCTTCCGCCGCGGCAATCATCGGCCAGAAATCAATGGTCGATATAGCTGTCGCTCCGCGATGAAATACATCACGGCTCAGTCTTCTTAAAATACGCATATCCGTTTTATTTAAAATTGAATCGTCGGAATATAATTTGGCATTGGGCATAATAAAGATTTTCACAGCACGCGAGGCATCAATTTTTTCAAATATTCTGGGAGATAAGCCGTGCAAACCTTCGATCATATAAACATCATCCGGCTGTGGGCGAATCACTTTATGCGCTTCAAAATATCTCGATCTCGTCTTGAAATCAAAGGTGGGAATCCGCACCTGTTCCATATTTTGAAGTTTATGCAAATCTTCATAAAAGATATCCATATCCAAAGTTTCAATACTTTCATAATCCGGACGGCCTTCCGCATCATAAATCGGCTCTGACAATTTGTAATAATCGTCTAAAGAAATCAATCTGGTCGTACGTCCTGCCGCGGTTAAACCTTTGGAAAACAAACTTGAAAAAGTCGTTTTGCCGGAAGAAGTCGGACCCGAAACAAAAACCATTCTGATTTGTTCATTTTGTAAAACATAATCCGAAATAACAGCCACTTGTTTTTTAAAATCCGCTTCGCATTCCGCTACAAAATCCAAGAACTTTTTACTCCCTAATTTATTTTCTAAATCTCCGACTGAAATAACTTGTTCCGGTCCTAATTCCGCCATAATTTCTCCTATCATGATTCAGGATATATTGATTTGATCACCCGGCTTTTCCGGATAGATCACTATTTTCCTATTTTGCCAATGCCGATCTTGTTTCGTATATTCTTTAAAAGTAGCAATCTCAAGCGAGCCATTTTCCATTTTCTGCTGCATGACTTGACTGAAATTTCGATAATAGTCGGGGTAGCCATAACCATGCATAGGAATAATCATCTCCGGCTGCAGCATGTCAATCATCCGCTTTGCTCCGTTCAGCAGCGGTTCTTCCTGATAACCATCACTTGTCCCGCTTGGTAAAAAAACAATTTTAGTCGGCTTGAATAATATTTTCTGCTGTTTCAGCCAGTTGTATTCTGTGTCAAATCCACGGTAAAATTCCGGAAAGTCATCCCAAACAGCTAAATCCGCTCCATAATATATAGAAAAATCGCTGCCTATCGGTTCAAAAAGGATAGAACCTCCCTGATCGGTCGAACCGGTATTTGCTATTTTGATGTTTTCAACAATACTGACGGTGTGGGGCAATAAGCGGTGAAAATTCTTATCTTTCATATAAGACGACAGTTTAAATTGTTGTTCATCAGACAAAATAAAAGGTATATCATGCTGCAAAAAAGTCTTCGCCAAACCGGCATCAAAATGATCCGCATGGCGATGTGAAGCATAACCGATCAAGCTCCGCTTTGCAGTTTGTTGATCTTGTAAGTACTGATCTAAATCAAAAACTCCCTGTCTTAATGCTCCATGAGCCGGACGTTGCGGTACAGCCCCGTAGTCTAATAAAAGCAGCTGTTGCTCTGTTTCTATCAAAAATGAACTGTGATCTAAATATGTAATCTTCAATTTATCTGCACCTGACTTATCAATATTTTTTTACAGTATAACAAAAAAAAGCAGTTCCGAGGAATATCGGAACTGCTCAAACATTGGAGGAGAAAAGTATGAAATTGAAATTAACTGGTTCTCATACTCCAATTATGCCCTGATTAATTGTACAAACTAAAACATAAATGTAACAAAATTAAGAACTTTTCAAATTAAGGTAATTCGATAATTTGTTCTAAATCCGCCAAGTCATCCATTGTTTTGTTTTTGATCAAATAACCGCCCTGACCCGGCACAGCTACCCGCAGAAAATTATTTGCATAGTCTACATCACCTTTTTCTTGTAAAGCCTCGGCTCGGACTTCACTGAACACCAGGAAAATTTCTCGCACCTGCTCTTTAGTAAGCTTTTCATCCGTAATTAAATCTAAATGTGAATTGTCCATATTGGAGAGAACAAAGCCTTCATCAAAATCAATTGATTTTTTCAGCTCGCCTAAATCCTCCGCTTGCTGAAATTTTTCGGTAATCAATACACGCTGCTGATCTCTTTTTATTGTGAACGGCAAGGTTACAGCCAGGAAAGCGACGATCAGAACCACAAAGATAGCGATCATGACAAACACTTGTTTTTTTGATAATTTCACATCCGGGATGGATTTCTTCACAACTTGATATTGAGGTTTTGCTACCTTTTCTTTTTTCTTTTGCTGCACTTCTAATTTTTTTAAAGCAGCAGCATTGTTATTGACCGGAGAGCCTTCCGGAATATATTCCGGCTGTTCTTCATTCGGGAATTCATAGGCTGTCGGGTTTTTAGCGATCTCCAAAGCTTCTGCCGACGGGAAAACACAATTACAGAATAAACAATGGCATTTTTCTTTTTTCTCATCGACAAAAACAATTGAACCACAGTTTTTACATATACCTTGTTGCATGCAATACCTCACCTGAAAATTTGCTGATTTCAAAGATTTATTATCAAATCAATTTTTACTTATGCTATTATAGATATCACTTTATTAATTGGCAAGTTTAGGAGTCAAGGTTTGAACGACGAAACTTTATATTTTATGCAAAAAGCTTTAGAAGAGGCAAAAATTGCGGCTCTGCACGATGATGTTCCGATCGGAGCGGTGATCGTGAAAAATCATAAAATCATAGCCCGGGCTCATAATCAGCGCGAATTGAATCATGATACAACCGCGCATGCGGAAATCAGAGCCATTCAGCTTGCCGGAGAATATTTACAGGCTTGGATTTTAAATGACTGTCAACTTTATGTAACCCTAGAACCTTGTATTATGTGCTTTGGGGCAATTATTCAAGCCCGTATACCAGAAATTTATTTTGGAGCTTATGATCCGAAAACCGGTGCCTGCGGATCACATCCCGATCTAGCCAATTTAAAAAATACTTCAGTCAATCATCATTCTTCGTTTATCGGTGGCATAATGGAAGAAGAATGTAGCTTTTTATTAAAAGAATTTTTTAAACAAAGAAGAATTGAAAAGAAAAATCAAAACCTTCTTGGGAGTATCTATGACAAAACAATTACAGGATAAAAAATCTGTTAATCCGAATAAATCTAATCATCATAAATCTTTACCCCAAAAACGGTCATTCTGGGGCAAATGTATTGCCCTGTTTACCAATATCATCATCAAGGCTTGTGCCGAGGTTGAGTATGTGGGCAAAGAAAATATTCCACAAAGTATTCCTTATGTCTTAGCACCCAATCATCAAACCTATATTGACGGATTATTTGTCGCCGGCGGATTGCCTAAAGGTCATTTCGAGCACTTTTCGGCTTTGATCGGTGCTGATTTAAGAACAGATCACGGTTTAATCGGTAAATTAATTGCACCTGTCGCCCGCGGTATTGAAGTGGAGCGTTACGGCAATCCGGTCAGGGGTTTGGTCATGGCTTATCGTGCTTGCCGAGCCGGCAATATCATCATGGTACATCCGGAAGGCACCAGAACACATGACGGTTATCTTGCTCCTTTGCAGAGCGGTGCAGCCTATATCGCTCTCAAAAGCCACGTCCCCCTAATCCCCGTCTTCATCGAGGGAGGTTATGATTTCTTTTCCCGCCATGATAAAAGACCGCGCCTCAGAAATCCTGAAACAAAGCAGAAGTTTAAAATTCGTGTAGTTTATGGAGAACCTTTACATGCAGAAGATTTTGCCGATGCCCATGCTTTAAATACAGCTTTAGAAACGACCTTAAAAAAGATGGAAGCCGATTTTCTAAAAAGATGCAAAGGAAAAATCCGCAGCGAAAAAACGAAATAGACAATTCAATTTGCCTGAAGCATTTTAATCTAAATCATGCAAAATAGGTGCGATAATACCCAGATCTATTTCTCTGATCTTAAAAACAATATCCGCTCCCTGATCTGTATAGGCGAGGCTTTCAATTAGGGCAAATTTCTGTAATTCCGCCGTGATATTGCCATATTCATAAGGTATCAATAAATGGAAAGGCAGCATACTCTCTTTCGGAATTGCGATAATTTTTTGTTTTAACGCTTCAATACCTATTTTTTCTTTGGCTGAAATAAAGAATCGATTTAATTCAGGACGGCTGACTTCTTTTAAATGACGAACTTTTTCCCGGTCAACAAGTTCTATTTTATTAAAAACCTGAATTCTCGGTTTTTGATCTGCCTCAAGTTCTTCCAATTGTCTTTCCACAATATCCATCTGTGCTTGATATTCAGGATCGGAAAGGTCGGTTACCTGCAGAATAATATCCGCATGAGTCACTTCATCTAAAGTAGATTGAAAAGCTTCAATTAAATGATGCGGTAATTTTCTGATAAAACCGACCGTATCAATCAAAATAATCGGAATGTCCGCGTCTTTTAATTTTCTGGCTGTCGGATCCAAGGTGGCAAAAACCTGATCCATTGTCAATAAATCTGAATCACAAAGTGCATTTAACAAAGTTGACTTGCCGGCATTGGTATAACCGACCACGGCAACTTTTGTCACAGCATTGCGTTCACGATAATTTCTGGTCAAAATACGCTGTCTGCGCACTTCTTTTAATTTTTCTCGCAAAAATTTAATGCGGCGTTGAATATGGCGCCGATCCGATTCCAGTTTTGTTTCACCGGGTCCTCTTGTACCGATTCCGCCGCCCAGTCTGGATAAAGCCTTGCCGGCACCGACTAATCTGGTTGCCCGATCATTTAACTGGGCAATCTCCACCTGCAGACAACCCTCTTTTGTCTTTGCGTGCAAAGCAAAAATATCTAAAATAATTAATGTTCTGTCCAATACGTTCAAATCCGTTAGCTCACTGATATTACGCATCTGTGAACCGCTTAAGCTCAGATCAAGAACGATCGTTTCGGCTTCTAAATCTTTAGCCAGGTCTGCTACTTCCAATAATTTACCGGATCCGGCTGCATAAGTTGAATCCAGACGACTTTTATATTGAATGGCCTCACCCACAATCTCCAAGCCTGCTGTTTCGGCCAATTCAATCAATTCCCGTAAAGAGTTCTCCGCCAGTTCTTTGGCATGAAATTCTTCATTGGTGTAAACTCCTAAAACAATTGCTTTACTCATCTAAGGATTTATTGTCTCCGTATCGGGCTAAAGTTTGACTCACAATTTTATCAAACTGATCATAAGTGATCTGATCATCAAAAAAATATTCCGCCTTCAAAGCTTCTTTGCCAAATGCTTCCTGATAAGCAATATGGATCGCAGCCAGCATTTGATTTCTCCAGAAAGTATCTGTCATTTCCAATAATGCCGGCACAATCAAGTGATAAACTTCATCTCCTGCCTTACTTGCCACTTCATCCGCTTTCATTTTCAGCAGATTGAACAGTTTAGAGCCATAATGTGAATCTGTCGCACAGGATTCCTGATATATTTTTGCTGAATCCACAATGTTTTCAAAAATAACTTTTTCCGCCAAAGCTCGATTTTCATCAAGCAAGGCTTGTATAGCCTTTTGGGTAAAGAACTGCTCTAACTCTCTTTCCTGACGTTTAATTACTTTCAAAGAATTTCTTTGGGCAATGGCGATTTTTAAATTTAACCATTGTCCAATAAACAAATCTGCTTCTGTATTTGTTCTGCGATTAATTTTTTTGAAACGAATTTGCCGTATTTTTTCTCTAGCCATGTCTAAGCTCATTTTTTATCTCCTTGTCTGCTGTATTTTAGATCTGCCGAATTTTCCTAAAATCATAGCTTGTAGATCTCTTGTTTCCTTTAAATTAATCGATATGCCGGCTATATAGAAAACGACAATACCGACTGATCCTTTAATCAAATAAAGCATAATCTGTAATAATTTACTGGTTGTATAAGAACTGAACACATTCAATGCGGATAAAACAACGACAGTGACAATCACACAATAAGCTATTTTGATTAAAAAAGGTAAAATCCGATATGGCTTCGCTTTGGGGTTATGGATCTTATATAAAGTATATATGATCAAAGCACCGATAATGCTATAAGAAGCATGTGCCATCGCAATTCCGTTAATCCCGAAATCAAATACTTTCGTATATAGAATACAAAAAATCGGATTTAAAATTAAAGTGACTATGCCATAGAACAGAGCTGTCTTGGTAACTTTTCTCGCATAAAAAGCTTGATTGGTCATATAAATAACAGTTTGAGCAATCAAACTGACACAAAACCAACGTAAAATATTACCGACAATGGCTACATCTTCCATGGTATATTCCTGGGCGTTCCATTGAAAAATCAATTGGATCGTCTCAAAACTCAGCACATAGAAAATTGCCGCAATAGGTGCGATATAAAAAATTGCTTTGCGAATACTTTTTGTAAACAATACCCTGACTTTTTTAAAATCCCTTTTGGCATAAAAGCCGGTCATATTCGGCAGCATAACCGTGCCGATCGCTACGGCGACAATACCATAAGGCAGCATAAAGGCCTGTTCGGCATGTCTGATCGCAGTTGCCGCACCTACGAATTGATTAGTAAACCAATTCATAATTAAGGAATTTAAGTGCAATACGGATCCGGAAATCAAAGTCGGAATAGCTAATAACAATAAGCGCTTAAATCCGGGATCGCGATAATCAAAACTTAAATGAAAATATCTGATTTCATGTCGTGATAGAACCAACTGATAAAGAAAATAAGCAAAAGCAGATCCGACAACACCCCAAGCAACATTTCTTAAACCCTTTTCGCTTTGTTCGCCCAAAGTCAGCAAGACAATCATATAGAGGATGTTATAAATCATGACGCCGAAAGCCGCTAAACCGAATCGCTTATAAGCATTCAGCACTCCTTGAGTCAAAGAAATCAAAGTCATGAACACACATTGTAAAAGCAAAATTCGAGATACCGGTATAGCTGCCTGAATCACCTCTTCCGCTTTTCCCGGATTGACGGCCGGCAAAAGCCAGGGCATGATCAAACCGACCAAAAGTAAAACCACGATCATCGTGGCGCTGGCCAGCGTGATAAATGTGCTAACCGATTTCCAAACCCTCTTTTCCTGATTGTTTTCAATTCCGCCGGACAGAGTTGGCGTGATAGCGGCCGCTACGGCACCACCGATCAATAAGGCATATAAAAAATCCGGAATAAAAAAGGCAACATAATAAGGATCCGAATACATACCGAATCCCAATTTAGGCGCGACCAGAACCTCTCGTAAAAAGCCGGTAATTTTGGCCATAAAGAAACCGATCATCGAGATGATCGTCGCTTTGGCTATGTCCTCAGCAGTATTTGCTTTGATATTATGAGTTCTCCTATGTTTACGGAATAAAGCAGGAGATTTTACTTTTCTATTTTTATCAGAGTGCTCATCTTCAGAGATGTACAAATTATCTTCCTCCAAAATAAAATCACAGTAATTTTAACATTTTATTATCAATTAACCGAATAAAGCAAATAATTCCGACATTTCAGAATGTATATTCTCCAAATTCCATAAAAATAATGTACAAGCTAAAGCATCTGCTATCCCCCCGAAAGTCAGCTGATGCGCTGAAATCAGTTCATCCAGCTGTTCTAATTCATATTTCATCAGTCCCGGGGTCAATGGTTTTTGCATGATGAGTGCTAATCGAGATTGAATTTGTTTCGCTGTTTCTAATTGATCATAGCGAATTGCCCTGCTCAGGAATGTAGTATCCTGTAATTGATTAGCTAAAAATAACCAAGTGTATAAACCGGCATCATTAAAATCCCAATGTTCCCGCAGACGATCCCTCAAGATCTTCTGCGCCGCAAAACAAATCGCATAACCACTCTCTGCCAGCCCTCTTGCACCTTTTATCTGAAATTGTAAAAATAATTTTTCTCCGTTTGTCAGATTTTGTGCTGCTTGATTTTTTTGTTCTGCCAGTATCTGTAAATCTTGCATTGCCAGAGAGCCCCATTTTGCCGTAATATTTTTAATTTCTTCTGCGTCAGGCAGTAAATTCACCATGGATTTTACTTGTAGGGTTTCAGCTGTTAATTTTTGCTGCAGCAAACAACCATAGGCTCCCAATAGCAGACCGAAAGAAAAAATAATACCTTTTTGGGTATTGATCTGATCGGTTGCCTTTAACATCTGTACTTCGGCATATCTGCCTGCCCGGCGTAATTGCTTAAATAAAACTTCAATATTTTGCCCTTTCCTTCCGAGATAAAAACATTCGCGAAAATAAGCAAGCAAGCAAACACTGCTTTTAATAAAAGTAAAGCGGCTCATATCTGTATGTGAACCGTGATTTTGCAAATCGACCAAACCCGGTTTCGGCGTGATCATTATTTCTGATAAAATTGCATTTGCGGCGGCATCGATCACTTTTTTCGCCAGTGCAGAAAAAATGAACTCTCTCAGCCAATGTTCAATTTCATCGGCCAATTCCTCAAGGGAATGCCTTCTGCTTCTGGCACAAAAAAAAGCTTCCCGCTCACAGAGAAAACATTGACGGGGCCGCAATTCATTATCAGAAATTTCCTGTCTGGTAATTTTGCGATAATGCAAATGATTCTCCTGTCTGGCAGCCGGAACATATAAATCCAAATCAAGCAGCCGATAGGCTTTGCCAGGGCAATTTTCCCAAACAGCGATTTTTCCGTTTTCAAATTCTATCAGTTTTTCTTTGATCTCAGAACTGAAAACCTGTTTGACATCAAGAATAAAATATGCCTCAATGCCCGTTTTAAACGAATATAGATAATGCGCCCGAAGTTTGATCTGTTCCGCTTTTAAATAATTCATGAATTGTTCAAAAAGAAGTTTGAAAAAATAATCCGTCAGATTTGACCTTTTATAAGGTCCGGGTATATTGAGCAGCATTTGAATAACCGGAGCATTCTGTTCATGAATAAAATTTTCAATGCGTAAAGCTCTCGCTTCTCTGCATTCGGCAAGGCTGTCCGTATCGCAATAAAGATCTGTATGCGGCATTTTAATAGTCCAAAGTGATTTGATTCATCAAACCTAAATCTTGATTATAATCAACCCCGACAATGCCGACTAATAGATAGCGCTTGGTGAAATCATCAATTAAAAACTCTTTGTGCAAACTGAATTTTTTAATTTGGCCGGTCGACTCCGCCTGCATTCTCGGTCCGGTACAATAGTGCAAATATTCTCCGATATTGACATGCATTTCATCCTGATAAGAAATCGGCAAATCCAAATCTATCAAATGTTTAACTTTCGCTTCCAATTCCTGAATATCAAAATTAGGCTTTTCTTCAAAAGAGATGATGAAACCATGTCTGACATCCCCATGCGAATATTGCCCGACATGATATTCTTGCAGGCAATGTTCCACCAATAATTCCGCAGATGCCGTATGTCTTCTGTTTTTAATGGATTTAAAAACAATGCGGGATATCATGTCCGGCTCCGGGCCGAATATATTGGGTCTGGTAATGATGATCTCCTCACCGACGCCGATCAATAAATGAGCATTGATGCCCAAAATCGGATAAATTAAATCAAAATGTTCAACAATGACACGATCATGCCTTTTTAGAGCTCTTTTAATCGCATCGGCGATCACGTGCAATTGGGTAAAAGCTGATTCAAAGCGAATATCAACATGATAAGTATGAGGTCTGAAAAAGCCGTGCTCATCAACATCAAGCAAGGGCAAAGGTCTGATATTGACGCCGTTGTCATCATTGGTCAATTCAAGACCCGGAAACATCCCTTTGATCAACATACTTTTACCTGATCCGCTTTCGCCGATCACCCCGATTAACAAATCAAAAGGGCTCATATATTGCTGAGCAATTTGCATCCCCTGATCCGCCATTCGAACATATCCTCGGGGTGCTAAATGAACACTGTATAAATGACTTCTCTGCATTCTATCAGAATAAGACATGATGACCTCCTGTTGACAACCATTATTGCTTTATATTCCTTATAGCAAAGGAATATAAAGCAAAATTCTCATCGATAAAGCTATGATTTTATTAACCAAACAATCGCCAATAAAAATTTAGGATAGAGCGGCTTTCATTGCTAAAATTCTCTGCATTTCATTATAGACGATCATATAACCTTCATCGACACCCATGCCGGGTTTTGCCAAAATCTGATCGGGATTGATTCCCATCGCAATTTGCGTGCATATTCTTGCAGAGTAATCTGTTTCATTACAGGTGCCGCCCATATAAGCCAGTACATGATGCTCTTTACAATAGATCACAGCTTCCGCAATATTATTCACCCCGCCTAAATCCGGAGTTTTAATTTGGATCATATGGCCGGCTTTCGCTTCGGCAAAAAGTTTAATATCCTCCAAAGTATTACACCATTCATCAGCCACCAGAATAACCGGAATTTTTCTTTCATCTAATAAAGCTGTCAAATTCTTCAAATTGGTCATCACTTCTTCACGATTATGACCGTCTAAAGGACCTTCTATTTGCAATTGAAACGGCTTGCATAATTCGGCTAACTCCGATAAATAATCAGCCATCACGGAATAATTTGTTTCGCCGAATAATTCACCGATTGTACCATAGACATCAATATGGATAATCGGTTGATAATCAGCATCATGGCGTAAGTGGATAATTCTTTCTTTTAACCAGCTCACATACTCTTTCAGAATTTCGCCATGTTCGCCCAGTTTTGTTTTGACATTATTGATCAATGCATGAGGTAAAACATCCGCTTCTTTAATGATCATCTTATCGGCATTGCTGTGACGATCATCACCGCTTTGGGTAAAAATCGGAATGGCTTTGGCGGCAACTTGATTATGGTATTCTTCGGCGATCACATCGCAGATCATAACATGCTTCGCTTTGGCAACAGCATCTAAAAGAGCCTGACTGAAACCGTAACGGATGGCTGTATGCAGCCTTTTGCCGTTAATTTTAATCTGTTCTAACTCTTCCGCCATTTCCCGAAAACAGGTAATTTCCTTATTTTCATATATAGGTATTAAATATTGCTCAATCATCGGCAGAAAATCTTTTGCTATGAACAGCGGATCTCTGCCGCCGGCACCGGAATATTGCACCGCTGCACAATCGCCCTGTGCAATTTGTCCGTCTTCCAAAATCAACATAACCGAGATCGATTCTCCGGCTTGACGAACGGCTTTGAAACCTTCTGTTTCAACCTCTCCGACCAAGGCGAAACCATCATTTTTCGCACCATGCTTGATGGCTAATTGATCATCAAAGTAAAAACCTGATTTGCCTGCAGAACATATTACCTTTTTAATTTTCATATCTATATCCTCTCAAAATTAAATGTCCTTTTATCATTTATCTGGGTCTTCCGACCAAGCGACCTTTGCTGATCGCATAAACATCGTCAATTACCATCTGGAAAGAAGCTTCTCTTTTTTCATACTTTGCTCTTTCCGCCATTTTTCTTTGATGAAACTCTTTAAGCTCCGCCGTAAAAGGTATGTTCCCCATATTAAAAACACGAATGGCACCTTCATTATCTCGTGCCGGCAGCATTTTGCCTGCATTATAACGGCTCGGAGCGAACGGTATATCGATAACGCCGGCCTGTATGGCACGAATCGCACCGAGAGCAATATCTCCTTCGCCCAATTCCAGACATTTATTGACGACACAGCGTGTTTCGGAAGAAATGATCACCTTTTCATCGAGTACATCCTCCGTATTCAGGAGCTGATCGTGCAGCATGCTGATAATCTGTTTGGTCGTTCTTAAACCGGCTGCATTCGCTTCTTTCGTCGGCACACCCAGCGCTTCATGCGGCGTTTTCACAATAACTTTCGTCGCATGGGATAAGGCCGCTACAACGGAGCCCCAGGCGATCACGGAATAAGCTTTCGCTTCATCCTGCGGGAAGCCGCCCATCCATTGATGTAAAACAGTCGTCACTTCCACATCGCCATAACCGAAACGATGTAAATATTCTTCGGTCAAGATTTTCAAAGTTTGCAAAGCGGCTACATCCTGGACTAAATTGCCGCATTGCCCATAGCCTACCGTAATGTTCTTCACGCCTTGTTCAGCCGCCAAAAGGCTTTCGATAATAGCGACCGAATGAGAAATAAAAGGCGGAACCAAAGTTCCTGTCAAAGGACCGTAGGGTTCACGATTGATCGGAGCTCCTGCTTCCTCGTAAATACCGGTCAAACGATCAACATACTGCCAATCGCGAATTGTTTCTTCCAAGGATACATTTTTGGCATAAGGTATATTATAAGAAATACCGCCGCCTTCATATGAAGTAAAACCTCCGGCATAGGTAATTTCGGTTAAAAGGCGGGCATCCGGTGTGCCGTGACGAATCTGCACCGGTATATCCAGGCTTTCAATGATCTGACGGCAACTGTTAACACCATGATTGACAGCAGGAAAGCCATTCAACATCGATTTTGAATTTTTGATACTTTCCTCTATTCCGATTTCCGCTTCTTTATAACGATTTTGTCTGGTATAGCTGTCAATTGTCGTCGGCAGAAGATCTGCTTCGCCTTCATTTTGTAAATAGGTTAATAAGTCAATATGTTCTCTGATCAGGGCAACGCCTGCTCTGGGCTGAATTAAAGTATCACCGGCTGCTTTTGCTTTACTCAATTTCAAACTGAAAACTTTATTCTCAGGTAAATTTTTATGAAATTCTATCGCTTCTTCCAGGTTGACATCTTTGCCAGTCGGCCATTGCTGCAAGACTTCTTCTCTGATTTTATAAAATTCATCATTGCTGATCTTTTGATTTTTTACCTCATTCACGATAAAGCTCCTTATGCATAATTTTTAAGGCTGTTTCAGGATAAGACTCGGCTAGTAATCCCATCGCTGACAGTATATATTTCTGATCTCTGACAATTTGTACTTTTAACGGTTTTAAAGCTGTCGGACAAGTCATATCAAATTCAATCGCTTCCACAAATTCCGCAGGGTTGTCGGCATGGATTAAGGCACCTCCGGTTAAAATGGCAGTTTCTACATTTCTTAAATCTTTGCCTTTTTGCATATAAGCTTTACCCATCGGTGTATAGACTTCTTCCAGAGTACCGGCATGGCGCTCCACCGCTTTTTTGACAGCTAATTTCGCCATGAGCAAATCAAATTCTCTTTCCGCAGAGTTTTCCGGCAAAAGATCCGTATAGCAGGAAAATTTTTGTAATAGCTCTTCCGTTCTCTGCTCGCTTTGGTGTAACTGTTCGGCAATATAAGAAATTCCATATTCTTCCACAATGCCCCGCAGGGAGTAGCGCATGCCTAAATCACCCTCGACTGTTCTTTTCGCAAAAGGCTCTTTGATACCCTTGATAACGGTATTGATATTCTGAGGATTGCCCTCGCAAAAAGAATAAACATCGGTGGTAGCACCGCCTAAATCGACAGCGAGCAAATCGCCTTTCCCTTTAATGTGCTGATCGCCTAATGACAATAATCGCATCGCTTTCATCATGGCAACCGGTGTCGGCATCAGAATATTGGAAATCAATGAAGCAATTTTGGAAATTCCCTTTGCTTCAATAATTTTTTCCAAAAAAATCTCACGGATCTTAGCTTGCACCTCTTCGATTTCAATTTGCTGGACAGACGGCAATACATTCTTGCAAAAATACACATTTGTATTTTGCAAAATCGTTTTTATGTCATCATAGGTGCTGCGATTGCCGGCCACAAGAATCGGGAAATCCGGTTTCAGCGCGGCTAATATTTTCGCGTTATGTAAAATACAATCCCGATTTCCTCCATCCGTACCGCCCGTCAACAAAAAGATATCCGGATTCAATTCAGATATTTCTCTGCCGTCGGAAGAAATCATTTCATGTGCATAAACTTTAATGATTTTCGCCCCTGCGCCAAGGGCAGCTAATCTTGCCGCCTCCACCGTCAACTCAGGAACCAGGCCAGAAACAATCATCCGCAGACCGCCTGCCGCACTGGAACAGGCCTTCATTTCAGAAAATTCAAGTTTTCCTATCTGTTCCCGCAATATATCCATAGCTGTCTGAAAACCGTTTTGCAAATCGGTTTCTACCGTTGTATAAGCAGCGGCGGTGCCAAGAATTTTCGCCTGTTCTTGATCTACGGCAGTCAATTTTGTCCAGGTGCTGCCGAAATCACATAATAAAACTCTCTTCATCAAGCACCAACTATTCTGTGACATGCAGGTCTTTTTTCATATAATCAATCGTGACCTGCGGATCCGTTCCCGGTGGGAAAACACGATCAAAGCCCATTTGATAAAAACGCTCTTTCACTTCTTCAAAAGGTTGTTTTCCAACAACGATATTGCCTCCTACATAGAGCAAAATACCCTTTAAACCGGCTTCATCACATTTTTCTCTCAAGCCGCGGCAATCGAGTTCACCATGTCCGTATAATGAAGACACCAGAATTGCATCAGCATCAGTTTCAATAGCGGCAGCTATAAATTCTTCCTGCGAAACCATCACTCCTAAATTCGTTACAGCGAAACCGGCTTCACTAAAAGCAAAATCCAGAATTCTGATACCGACCGCATGCACATCCGCCCCGATCACTCCCATTACGACTTTTTTCTTCATATTTGATGTATGCCTCCATTCATTTGCATTCGTTTTAAAGTTCTTTTTTTATCATCGATTTTTTCCAATAGATAATGTAATGACCCATTTTCAGCGGTCAACTGAAAGTCAATAATTTTTCCTTTATTCCTTTGATAATTTTTTAGCCGGCTGATTATCTGCTGTGAAGAAACATAAAGCAGATTACTTGGTAAAAATATATAATTTACCTTATCTAAAAAGGTATCGATCTGATCATCATTCAGCAGGCAAATCAGCGGCTCTTTTTCAGGCTGTACTAAAGCGACAATTTGTTCTTTCATCAAATCGGCAAAGCTCATCGTATGAGTCAAAATGCCGATTTGTTTCTTTGCTCTGACCGATGCCATCTCCAAGACCGTTTGAGGGGTCAGATTCAAGCCTAATATCAAGATGTCGATTGAAACATGATAAGAATTGAGCAAAGTACTGATTCTTTGATAATTATCTGTTGTCGTCAAAATCGCATCTAAATTATCCAACAAAACATCTCCCGAATAAGCGAGTTCATCGATCGGATAACGATATGTTTCCAGATTGGATATTCCTGTTAAGTAATTTTGCAGGATTGTACGAATTTCAGAAGATTCCGCCACAATACCGATTTTTAAATTTTCTTCACTTTTTTCGCGTTCGCGCATTTTTAAATCAAAATAAATTTGTATTTCACGATCGGAAAAACCTAAATTTTCAAAAGTTTCCAGCATATTGTCCAAAGCTGACAAAGCTTGGTCTTTACGGCTGACATCGGTTGTTTCCTGTGGCTTGATAAAAGATCCCTTGCCGGTTATTCGATAAATATAGCCATTATTTTCCAAATAATTGTAACTTTGTTGTATTGTACCGCGCGCAACGTCTAAAGAATCCGCCAAAGCTCTGACGGAAGGCAATTGTATTGTCGCGGCCGATAAGTCTGTTTGATCGGCTTCAATCAAATCAATGATTTGCTGTGCAATTTGCAAATAAATCGGATTTGCGTCTTCAGCATTGACCTTTATGTTTGTTACATCAAATATCTTGCTCATTTTATTCCTGTATATCGGTCAAATTGAATGGAGCAGACTTATTTTGTTGCTTTATTTGCGCTAAATATTGCCGCGGCCCTTCTTCATATAAATTAGTACCCCAACTGTCGACAATAACTGTTAAAGGCATTTTTTCCACTGTCAGACGACGTACGGCTTCTGTTCCCAAATCTTCAAAAGCGATAATCTCCGCTTTTTTAATCGACTTTGCCAAAACAACCGCCAAACCTCCTACCGCACCGAAATAAACCGCTTTATTTTTGATCATTGACGCGATCACAGATTCCGATCTGCGCCCCTTGCCGATCATGCCTTTTAAACCTAAATCAAGTAATGCCGGCGCAAAGGCGTCCATCCGATAGGCAGATGTCGGTCCGGCTGAACCGATCACCTGTCCCGGGACAGCAGGTGTAGGACCGACATAATAAATGACTTGTCCTTGTGGATCAAAAGGTAGTTCTGCACCCTGATCCAATAATTCAATGAAACGTTTATGAGCGGCATCTCTTGCTGTATAGAGAATACCTGATAAATAAATACGATCCCCAGCCTTTAAGCTCGCTATCAAATCATCATTTAAAGGCGTTGTCAGATAATGCTCCATCATAATTCCTCCGTAGCATGTCTCGCGACATGGCATTGAATATTAACAGCGACTGGCAAGCCTGCTATATGTGTCGCATAAGTATTGATCTTAACCGCCAGAGCTGTAGTGGCACCGCCGAACCCCTGCGGTCCGATCCCCAAGCAGTTGATTTTCCGGAGCAGATCTCTTTCCATAGCAGCGTAAAAAGGATCGCTGTTCAGATCATCCATTGAACGCAACAGGGATTTTTTCGCCAAAAGAGCCGCACGGTCAAATGTACCGCCGATGCCTACCCCTACGATCAGCGGCGGGCAGGCATTGGGCCCTGCCTCTTTGACCACCTGCAGGATAAAATCTTCAACCCCTTTTTTCCCGTCAGATGGCTTGAGCATTTTAATCTGGCTCATATTTTCACTGCCGAAACCTTTCGGAGCGACCGTTATTTTCATTTTATCGCCGGGCACCAAGTCCATATAAATCACGGCAGGTGTATTGTCATTCGTATTGGTTCTGCGCAAAGGATCGGCGACAACACTTTTTCTTAAATAACCTTCCGCATAGCCTTTGCGTACTCCTGCATTGACCGCCTCTTCAAGATTCCCGATCAGATGTATCTCCTGACCTATTTCTAAAAACACAACTGCCATACCTGTATCCTGACAGATCGGCATATGTTCCCGTTCAGCTAACTCAAAATTATTTTGAATATCCTGCAGAATATTTTGAGCGATGCCCCAGGATTCACTCTCTCCCGATCGTTTAATTTGAGCTCTGACATCAAGCGGTAAATCAATATTTGCTTTCATACATAAACTAGCAATCGGTTCGATCAATTCTTCGACATAGATCGTTCTCATCTAAAGCTCCCTTTACAGTGATATAGTACGGTTTATACAATGTACTATGTCACATTAAAATTATATTAAAAACATCCATCAGGAACGCTTGTCTATTTCGTATGAAATCAATAAAAAAACAGAGAGATTTTGTGCGGAATAAGAAAAGCCGACAAATCATAAAGATATTGTCGGCTACGTTTTTATAAAATTTTGACAAAAGAAGCATCAGCTATTTCTGATTAAATAATCGAAGGCACCTAATGAAGCGATCGCACCGCTGCCCATGGAAATCATAATCTGTTTATAGGCAACAGTCGTACAGTCTCCCGCTGCAAACACTCCGGGCATACTGGTCTGACCATGTGCGTCGATTTCAATTTGTCCCATGTGATCCATCTTAACCCGATCCTTAATCCATTCCGTATTCGGTTTCAAACCGATTTGCACGAATACACCAGCTAAGTCAAGATGTGTTTTTTCATCGGTTTCCCTATCCTTGAAGGTAATCCCGTTCACTTTGTTTTCACCGGTTATTTCAGTTGTCACCACATTGGTAAATATTTCAACATTGGGCAGAGAACGCAAACGCTTCTGCAAAACTTGATCTGCTTTCAGCTCCGGTAAAAATTCGATCAAAGTTACTTTATTGACAATACCCGCCAGATCAATCGCCGCTTCCACGCCGGAATTTCCGCCGCCGATCACAGCGACATCTTTGCCTGCAAACAGAGGACCGTCACAGTGCGGACAATAGGCAACGCCTTTCGTTTTAAACTCTTTTTCGCCCGGAACATTGATATCTCTCCAATGGGCACCTGTCGCAATAATGACAGTTTTCGAGATCAGATAAGCACCGGAAGCCAAAAGAACTTTGATTCGTTTATCTTCTAATGTTTCCAAATCAACAATATCATGCCCTTCAAAGAGCTCAATATTGTATTTTTCCACATGCTTACGAATTTGCTGCATCAGCTTAGGCCCTTCAGTGTATTCCACACCAATAAAGTTCTCTATGCCTAGGGTATCATTCACTTGACCGCCGAAACGCTTCGTAATGATACCGGTACGAATGCCCTTTCTGGCAGCATAAATAGCCGAGCTGCAACCAGCCGGGCCTCCGCCAATCACCAAAACATCAAAGGGTTCAACATCGTCGAAAGAAACTTCTTCCTCATCGGCGATCAGATCGATCAATTCATCCAAAGTTTGTCTGCCGCTGGCAACTTGTATATCTCCGTCGAATACCGCAGGCACTGCCATGATTCCCCTTTGCTCTGCGAGATCCTGAAACATACCACCTTCAACCATCGTATGAGAAATCAAAGGATTTAACACAGACATAATATTCAAGCCCTGTACAACATCCGGACAATTATGGCAGGTCAAACTGGCAAAGGTTGTAAACTCATGCTTGGAATGAATCTTCTCAATTCTCTTTCTTTGCTCATCCGAAATCTTAGGAGCACGCCCTCCGACTTGCAATAAAGCCAATACAAAGGACTCGAATTCATGACCTAAAGGGATTCCGGCAAAAGTAATACCCGAAGCCTCTTGACCTTTCTGATTGATCTGAAAACTGGGCGTATACTCAAGCTGTGCTTCTTCCATACTTAATTTATCTGAAAGCTCAATAATCTCCTGCAAAAACTGTTTGGTTTTTTGGGAATTTTCACTTTCATCTAAAGATGCATGAAAGACGATCGGATTTTCCAATAATTCTAAATATTGTGATAATTGTTGTTTAAGCTTTGTATCCAAACTCATAGCAAATCCTTAAATTTTTCCGACTAAATCCAATCCCGGTGCTAATGTTTCACCGTTTTCTCTCCATTTTGCAGGACATACTTGACCGGGGTTATTTCTGACATATTGTGCAGCTTTTACTTTGTTGATAAAGTCAGCTCCGTTTCTGCCGATACCGTCTGCATTGATTTCAACAGCTTGAATGACTCCATCCGGATCAATCAGGAATGTAGCACGTTGAGCCAAACCTGTCTCTTCATCACAGACATCCAATTGACGTGATAAAACTCTTAAAGGATCGGCCAGCATAACATATTCAATTTTGGAAATAGCATGCGATTGATCATGCCAGGCTTTATGCACAAAATGGCTGTCCACAGAACATGAATAAACTTCAACGCCTAAACTTTTAAATGTTTCATAGTTATCTTGTAAGCTTTCCAACTCGGTTGGGCAAACAAAAGTGAAATCAGCAGGATAGAATGCTAAAAGATTCCATTTACCCATAAAATCTTCGTTTGTCACTTCAATAAATTCATCATTATGATAGGCATGCACCTTAAATTCTTCTAATTTTTTTCCAATAATCGGCATAATAAAATTCCTCCTTAATTTGCGTTTATTGACAAATGAAGTATAGCATATCATTTTTCCTAAATTAAATACGCCTGTTTTCTGTACCATTTGTGCCTATATTATTAAGGAGAAAAAATAAGGAGAAAAAATTTCAGATTTTTAATTTCGCACGGTTTCGGGCGATGAGTTGATCGATCAAACGCTGTAAAGCTCGGAAAAGAATTAAATACAGCAAAGGGAAAAAGATGCTGACCAAAATAACGAACAGAACAACCAGACCTCCTATGATGATACCGCTCGCCACTGATGCGATCGTACTGCCTAGACTGCCCAAAAAGTTAAATACATCCCCGCTGAAAACCATAATTTTATCAAAGATAATCAGAAAAGCATCTGAATAATTAGAAATATCAAGAGAAAGATAAGGGACAAAAAACTGAATAAAAGCCGCAAATAAAAATAAATATTGCAAGATATAGCCCAGAAGAATCAGCAGGCGCAAACCGATATTTATTCTATAATATTGTGCAGCGGCAAAAGGCAAAGCGATTAACAGTAAAAGCCCGACCATTAAGTTGACAGGCAGAGAAAAGCGGATCAAGAATGCAAATTTATCAGGAAAAAAAGCATTGGACAAAGTGAACAGAAATACAATCAAGCTGATCGTTATAAAAAGAAAATGATGTCTGCGATCATGATAATCGGAATCAGTCCAATATTTACCTAAAAAAAAGCCTTCCCAATACTCCATTTTACTTTTAGTACTCCGTTTTACAATATTATAATTTAAACTCACGCCTGGCTATTTTTTCAATCGCCAGCGTCACTTTTCGCCAGTCCTCAGTCGTTATATCATAGCCTTTAATTTCAATTTTATCTTCAGCCTTGCCGGCCTGAATTGTCCAGACATATTCTTTCGGCGTATCCGGTTTCTCTATGCTTTCAGCTTTATTTGTCTCAATAAAATCAAACAAGATTTCCTTTACCGGATCAATCTGATGTTTCGGCAAACCTCGCACAAAATTATTATACCAATGATTGCTGTCTTTCCACGATAAAATATTAGAAGTAAAGTCAAAATGAATCGTTATATATCCCTTCTTATAGCCTGATAGTTCACAAACAACCCATGTATATTTATCTGTTTTTCCTGTCATCTTCTCTGCTTTTGGCCTTTCTTATCCGTTTTCAGTATGATTTTAAGTTTTGATCCGTCTATTGTCAGTCACAGTTTTCAAGGCAATCGACCAAAGCTTTTTTATTTTATCTGTTACCCGGCAAAAATTTTCTTCAAATCATATTCGGAAAACCCTGCTGTCTTAATACCTCATACAAAACAATGGAAACGGAATTTGCTAAATTTAAAGACCTCTTATGTTCCGTCATCGGTATTCTAATACAACGCTCTAAATGCGTAAATATCAGAGGCTCAGGCAAACCTTTATCTTCTTTACCGAAAAATAAAACACTTTCCTCTGGATACGCTAAATCTGTATAACTTTGTTTGGCTTTTGTCGTTACAAAAAAAGTCGGTTTATCTGCCAAGGCGCGCAAACAATGATCTAAATCAGGCCAAATCTCTAAATCCAGATCGAACCAATAATCCAATCCAGCTCTTTTCACTGCTTTATCCGTTATGGAAAAACCGAGCGGCTCTACAAGATGCAGCTTAGAATTTGTTGCAACACAGGTTCTGGCAATATTCCCGGTATTCTGCGGAATGACCGGCTCAACTAATACGATATGATTCATCTTTTTACACTTTCTATTTCAATCATTTTTATATATTTATTATTTTCTATTCATGACAGTCGCATATGCGATAAGCTGATTTGTTAAAATTTAAGACCTTGTTTCCTTTGTCCGTAAAGCTTCTGCATATTTCTCAATTTTTTTCAAACGATGATTGACACCGGATTTGCCAAGCGGCGGATCGGTGATCTCAGACAATTCCTGCAATGAATAATCCGGATAAGCCAGACGTAATTCACCCATGGCTCTTACCGCCTCCGGCAGCTGTTCCCATTTTCCCAAAGATTTAATATATTCAATATCCTGAATTTGTCTGGCAACCGCATTCGCTATGCGTTGAGCATTGGCATTATCGCAATTCACAATGCGATTCACCCGATTGCGCATATCCTTTTCGACACGGATCTTTTCAAAGGTTAGCAATAGCTGATCCGCACCGATATAACGCAAAAAGTCGGCTATTTTTTCTCCGTCTTTTAAATACAGCAACTCACTGCCCTGATACAAAATACGCCCCGGTTCCAAGTCGATCTCCGAGAGGAATAAACCGTACCATAAGGAAGTGGAACGCTTTGGTATGGCAAATTCCAAATTATAGCGCTCTTTCGGATTGGCGATCACACCACAACCCAAGAACAAACCGGATAGTACCGTTTTCACAATTTGATAATATTCTTCAGGTGATAATGTATCGGAAAAGCCTGCCGGATTATGCAAAAAAAACTGTTCTAAATCATTGAGAACATTCGCTACCAAGTGCTTTTCCGACAATGTGCAGGTAAACATCGCTTTATGCTTAACAATTCTGGCTTTGCCCTGATATTCTTCTTGAATAATTCGCTCAACAAAGCGAATTAAATCCGCCGAATATGTTGCGAAACGCAAACTTCTTCCTTGCTCTTTAAACGCAACGCTGCCAAAAGCATGAAAAAGTAAACGCTGATTTCTTTTGTCGAAAGTATATTCCTGCATAATGAAATCGCGTACCTGTGCCGAAAAGGTTTTCTTTTGGTCATTTTTACCGGATGATGAAGTTCGCTCCATCTTAAAGACCTCCCGCAGGATCGCGTTCTATATCTCTATGTTCGAGCAAGACACGATATCCCATGCCCCTGATCATCGCTGCAATTTCTTCGGCTAAGGTAACCGAACGATGCCTGCCGCCTGTACATCCGATAGCGATCATCAGACGCACCTTTCCTTCTTTTTGATAGGCCGGCAAAGAAAATTCATAAAAGTCACGGCTGAAATGCAAAAATTTTTGCACCTGCTCATATTGCAGAACAAAATCTTTAACAGGTTGATCAAGACCTGACATCGGTCTGAGGTTTTTATCATAAAAAGGATTGGGCAAGAAGCGCACATCAACGACTAAATCAGAATCCAACGGAATACCGTATTTAAATCCGAAGGACTGTACCAAAATCGTCATATATTGATCATTTGAGTCGCTGACCAAAGAATCGTATAAATAATCTTTTAAATCAGTTAAAGTCATTTCTGTCGTGTCAATAATAATATCGGAAATGGCTCTGATTTCTCTCAATAATTTTCTTTCTTCCTGAATAGCATTGATTAAATTCTTGTTATGCGCTAAAGGATGATTGCGCCGACTTTGTTTATAGCGGGATACCAATACATCATCGGCTGCTTCCATAAATATAATTTTATGTTCAATACCTTCCGGAAACATTTTTTTAAAATCCGCCGGAATATTGCCGAAACGCATCAAACTGCGGATATCAATACCGATCGCCATTTTCTGAACACGCATATGCTCTTTTTCATCAGCCGCTATATTCTCTTCCTGTGTGGCAGCGATCGAACGCAAAAGCCCCGGTAATAAACCCGGCGGCAAATTATCGATACAGAAATATTCCATGTCTTCCAAGGCGCGCATCGCTGCACTTTTGCCTGCTCCCGACATACCGGTTATGATAATGATTTCCATGCTGTCTCCTCATTATTCCAATCGCCCACCCAGCGAACTTCCGGTTCCAGAGCGACACCGAATTTCGTCAGCACCGTCCGTTTTACATAGGCGAACAGATTATTGATTTCCAGTGCCGTTGCCTGACCATAATTCACAATAAAGCCGGCATGTTTTTCGGATACACCGACATCTCCGACACGATATCCTTTCAGACCTGCATCCGCAATCAATTTACCGGCAAAATAACCGGTCGGTCTTTTGAAAGCACTGCCGGCGCTATATTTATCTAAGGGCTGGCTATTTCGTCTGCGCACCTGAAAATCATTAATTTTACGATAGATGTCCCGGCGATCACCCGGTATCAGCTCAATTTCGGCTTCCAGAATGACCGATTGCGTATCGCTGTAAACACTATGGCGATAAGAAAATTCATGTTCGTCTCCAACTATTTTTTTCACTTCGCCGTCGGCATTCAGATAAACGGAACTTTTAATGATATCTTTCATTTCTCCGTCATATGCACTGGCATTCATCAAAACAGCTCCGCCGAGACTGCCCGGAATTCCGGAAGCAAATTCAAAACCGGATAAACCATGCTTTGCCGCCATAGCGGATATTTCAGCTAGAGAAACCCCGGCATCGGCTCTGATAATATTTCCATCAAGCTGCAAGCGATTGAAATGATGATGTAAATAAATCGTCAAGCCGCGAATTCCTCGGTCAGAGATCAGGATATTGGAGCCCTTGCCTACTATTTGATAAGGAATATCATGTACTTTACATAAACGGATGGCTTCTTGTATTTCCTCAATTGTTTTCGGATAAAATAAAATATCGGCTTTACCGCCTGCATGAAAAGTCGTGCACTGACGCAAATCCGCGTTAAAAAATATTCTTTCTCGATTAAATCCGGAAAAAACAGTGGGGTCAATTTTAAAATTCATTCATTTGTCCTTTATGTTTACTAATTAAAAACTCTCTCCGTCAAAGCAAGCGCAGCATTATAGCCCATCGTTTTCTGGCGGAAATTGATGGCGGCAACCTCAACAATGATCGCCAGGTTTCGGCCGGGTCGAACCGGGATTGTAATAGAAGGTATATCAATACCCAGCAGAGGGGTTGTTTCTTCAATCAGGCCCATCCGATCATAGGCTTTATTTTCATCCCAAAGTTCAAAATTGATCGCAAATTGAATGTTTTCCTGTGTTTTAACCGAAGAAACACCATATAATTCTTTTACATCTAAAATTCCGATACCACGAATTTCAATTAAATGGCGGATAATTTCCGGCGCTCTGGCAAGCAAGGTTGTGTCTGATACTTTGCGTATCTCAACCAAATCATCAGCGATCAGACGATGGCCTCTTTTCACAAGTTCCAAAGCTGTTTCCGATTTACCGACACCGCTGTCGCCAAGAATCAAAATACCTTCGCCGTATACCTCGACAAAAACGCCGTGGATCGATATTCTCTCTGCAAGCTCAACATTCAAATATTTAGAAACACTGCTCGCGAATGATGCCGTCCCTTCATTTGTACTTAAAATCGGTGTTTTATATTTCGCCGCAATTTCCAGCAAAACCGGATCAGCCTGATGGTTTCTGCTCAGAACTAAGCAGGGAATCCCCGTTGCCAATAAGGCATTATAACGAAAACGGCGTTCATCTTCAGTCAAAGAATTCAGGTAAGCCATTTCCATATTGCCGATTAACTGCAATCGATCGGGACCGAAATGCATAAAATTACCGGCTAACTGTAAACCCGGTCTGGTTACGTCCGGTATAAACAGCTCAGTTGAATCAATTTTGTCAAAACCTCTGACAATTTCGAGATGAAACTCATTGATCAAATCCCGCAATTTAACTGAATCCATAATTCGCCTCACTTATTTGAAGATAGATTTATTTAAAGTATAACACAATTTTTATTGATGTTGCGTTGAGAATCTCGTGAAAAAAGAATGTTATAATGAGCATAAAAATATGAATGGATATGGAGAACAGAATATGAAAATTCATCAATTTACCGAATGGACCTTTGCTTACGATCCGCAAGTTGCCCCAAACGGCAAACAATTATTCTGGCAGACAACCAGAGCAAATTTAAAGGATAATCAATATGATACACAGATCAATGTATTGGATATTAAAAATCAGCAAATACAAACATTAACCAATTCAGATCAAGACTCCTTTCTTTGTTTTCAGGATCATCGAAAATTATTATTTACAAGCAAACGTCATCTTCCGGCTATGTTTAAAACGGATGAGCAAGATCATAAAACGTATGTTTGGGAAATAGATACATTCAGTCAGGGAGAAGCAAAATTAGCTTTTGCCGTTGACCTGAATATATCTTCTATTGACTATCTCGGAAATGATCAATTTCTCATTTTAGGAAATAAATATATTGATCGCAGCAAAGCTTGGACAGAAGTTGACGAACTGCCCTTTTGGCTGAACGGAGCTGATTTTACAAACGGTACGGTCAATGAATTATATGTTTTTGATGCCCAAAAAGCCAGGCAGCAATTAACTGAGATTTACAGAATTTCTTCTGAAAAAGTCTTAGACGATATTCTTCAACAAAATACGGAAACTGTCAGCGAGCATTTAAAAAGCAAAAAAATATCAGCCCAAAAAGATTTATCTGATCAATTCAAATCAGGTGTTTTGACCAAGATCAGCCAAGACGATGAAAAAGTTTCTCTATATGCTTTATCCCCCGATAAAAAACAGGTTTTATATGCCAGTGTCGGTATGGATAAAAAAATTGTTTTAAAAGAGAATATTCATTGCTTGAATTTAGAAAATAAAGAACGTTCTACTTTGAGCCAAAACCTCTTCCAGATTTATAGCTTTCAATTTATCGATGAGCATAAAGCTTTTATGATTGCTACGGATACCAAAAAGCACGGTTTAAATGAAAACTGCTTTGTTTATTTGATCGATTTGCAACAACTCTCCATTGAAAAAATTTCCCAGGATGATTTTGATTATTCTTTCGGCAACAGTGTCGGTACGGATGCAAAATTCGGCGGTGGAAATGTTTTTGCCGTAGAAAATGGGGAGCTGTATTTTATTGCAACCGAGAAAGATTGCGCAAATCTGAAAAAGATGACACAAAGCGGTGATGTTTCAAGCGTTGTGGAAATCAACGGAGCGATCACCGGTTTCCAATTTGTCGAGCATCAATTGTTCTTCTGCGCGATGGAAAATTTACAATTAAGTGAACTATACTGCCTCGAACTCGGCGTACCCAAACAATTGACCGCTTATAGTGACGTTTTGTCTTCTGTGCAACTATGCCCTATTGAAAAATTTGAATTCGAATCAAACGGTGCGACATTAGACGGCTTTGTGATCAAACCTGCAAATTATAAAGGAGGCAAAAAGTATCCGGCATTATTGGAGATTCACGGCGGTCCCAAAACTTCTTATGGCATGATTTTACATCATGAGATGCAGTTACTAGCCAATCTCGGTTATTTTGTCTTTTTCACCAATCCACATGGTTCTGACGGTTATGGAGTTGATTTTTCCGATATCAGAGGTCAATACGGAACCATCGACTATCAGGATTTGATGCATTTTACGGATCTTGTTTTGGCAAAGTATCCGGATATCGACGCACAAAAACTCGGTTGTTTAGGCGGTTCTTATGGCGGTTTCATGGTGAATTGGATCATCGGTCATACCGACCGTTTTGCCGCCGCCAACAGCCAGCGCTCAATTTCCAATTGGCTGAGTTTTTACGGTGTTTCTGATATCGGATTTTATTTTACCGAAGATCAAACCGCTTCCGATCCGTGGACAAATCCTGAGAAAAGCTGGGAACATTCTCCGTTGAAATACGCGAACCGGGCAAAAACACCGACTTTGTTCATCCATGCCGATCATGATTATCGCTGCCCTTTGGAACAGGGCATTCAAATGTATGCCGCTTTAAAGAAACATGAAATTCCGGCTAAATTGACAATTTTCAAAAATGAAACCCATGAGCTTTCTCGCTCAGGAAAACCGCAAGCCAGGATCAAAAGGCTAGTGGAAATCGTCAATTGGTTTGACACTTATCTGAAATAAACAAAAAATCTATATCCTTGAAATGGTCAATTTCCCATATGCTAAGCACTTATGGGAAATTTTTAATACGGCAGAAATAATCATTTCCGATCATGTTTATGAAATCATCAGAATCGGCAAATATCAGGAATTTTTTACTTATAAATCATTCACAATATCAATTAAGCGATCATAGACTAAATCAGGCTTAGTCGCAGATTTTGCCAGCATCTCTGCTGTCGTTTCTCCGGAAAGGGTCAGAATTCCCAATAATCCGTGTTGCAGGGCGGCTTCAACATCTGTATAAAGCCGATCGCCTACCATTGCTACCTTTTCTCTTTCAACCTGCATCAATTCCAAAGCATCATCAATAATACCGGCGTTCGGTTTCCCAATAATTTTATCGGGTCTTCTGCCGGTACTGGCCTCAATATAGGCGATAGTAGCACCTATATCCGGAGCGAAGCCATATTCCATTGGGCAATTGAAATCCGGATGAGAAGCTATATAAGGCAGTCCCTGCCTGATAAAATGACATACTCTGTCCATTTTGTGATAATCCAATTCCGTATCATAGGTCAATAAGACATAATCGGGATTTTTCTGATCGATCAACAAACCCTCCGCCGCCATCTCCTCCGTTACTATTTTATTGGCAAACAGAAAAGCTTTTTTATTTTTAAAATTCTTCAAAGCATAATGGCAAATCGCATTGCCCGAAGTTAAAACATTGAGAAAAGGTTCACGCACCTGCATATGCTTTAATTTTTCAAGATAATATTGTTTTGACTTGGAAGAATTATTCGTCAGAAATAAAACCTGAATATTTCTTCTCTCCATTTCATGCAAAAATTCCAAGGAGCCGGGCAATATTTGATTTCCCAGGTAAAATGTGCCGTCCATATCCAAAAAGAAACAGTCAATTTGTTTTAAAATCTCTTTCTTATCCATCATCTTCTTTCCTATGCCAAACCCTTCAAATTCGAATTTTCCGGAAACTCAAGATCGTATAATAAACCCAAATCCCATAGCAGAGAGCTGGTCACATATTTATTGCGAACTTCTCTGGAAGCAAGCAAGGCATCATGTGTATCCTGATCCGAAAAGCCAATTTTTTGCGGAGTTAAAGGCATCTCAAATTTTTGCATGATCTGCAAGAGTTCATCATAGGCCGGCATTTCCTGTTCTACAATGTTTAAAATTTGCTGCCAATTCTTTTCTATCTTTGCAAAACGCTCGGCATGAGCCTGCTGTGCATTTCGTCCCTCAGCCAAGGCGGTTGCAATGACTTTTGCTCCGGCTATTTCGCCGTAAATACGCAAAACCATCTTCTCCCATGCTTTTTGATCAAAATGCTCAATAAATTTCTTTGCTCTTTTCGCATCTGGAGTATATTGCTTCAACTTTTCCCATATCGCAAAAGTCAAAAGAGTTCCCACCCCAACTTGTATCCCATGCAAGCGAGGTTTTTCCGAACGCTCCAGGCAGATCATCTCCCAGACATGAGAAAAGTAATGCTCCAGGCCTGAAGCCGGTCTGGAAATACCGGCATAACCCATTGCCAAACCGGTATAGAGTAAACCCAGAAAAACATTCTCCACCGCTTTTTCATCTCTTTGTAATAAGGCGTCTGCCGAATCCAAAATTTTTTGCAAGGAGCTTCGGATCAAGTCAGCAATATTCTCACAATAATATTCTCCGGTGATCAGATGGCTGATCCGCCATTCGCAGATCGAACAATATTTGGCAAGCATATCCCCAACCCCTGCCTGAAGCATCTCAAACGGCGCCTCTTTCAGAATTCTGGTATCGGCAATAATTGCTTCGGGGCAATGATAATACAGAGAAACTTTTAAGCGATCCCGAATTAAAGAAGCATTATTCGATCCATAGCCATCCATTGAAGGTGCTGTCGCCACCGTAGCAAGCGGTAATTTACTGATCGCCGACATGACTTTGCCTAAATCATTCAGCACACCGGAACCGATTGCCAGAATACCGTCCGCTTGATCATCAAAATGTAAAATCATTTTGCCGACAGCTGTTTCATCCGGCTCCAAATGCTCATCCGCAAACTGATAAACGGTATAGGGAATCTTCGCTCTCTCCAAAACAGGCATCAAATATGGAAAAGCGGCCTTTGCCGTATGCTGATCACAAATTAAATAAGGATGTTTGATGTTTAACTCTGCCAAGATTTCAGGTAATTTTTCTAATACGCCGCTGCCGACTTCTACTCTTTTAATTTGCATGCTGTGTTTTTTACCGCAAGAACAAGCAATTTCTTCTCCACTGATCAATTCTTCTAAGCTCAAATCCGCTAATTGTTTCATCATTTCCCTCTGCTTTTAAGCAAAATGCAAATTCCCCAAAATCAACTTCTGCTTATTGTAACGTATTATACGTTTTTTGAACATGTAAAATTGAAATGAAATTGAGCGCAAATAACTTCCGCCGGATACCTCTTCGACCAAACAGATACAAGTAAAAAACTCTTTACAAAAAACTCTTTACAAAAAAAATTTTCCTTTATAAAATCATACAGTATGCTGTATTTTTATTTTGTGATATTTAGGAGAATTTATGTTTAAAAAGCTTTTACAAAGCCTGAGAGAATATAAAGTTCCTTCTCTTTTGACAGGATTGTTAATTATTCTTGAATCGATCATCGAATGTTTTATTCCGTTCATCACGGCTGATTTAATTAATAATTTAGAAAATCAGAGCGATAATATGAAAGTTGTTATTAACCGTGGGCTATTGTTATTGTTGATGGCTTTTTTGGCTTTGATTTGCGGTGGTTTGGCCGGTATGACCAGTGCGAAAGCATCCGCCGGATTTGCCAAAAACCTGCGTGGAGATTTATTTCGCAAAATCCAAAGTTTTTCCTTTGAAAACACGGATCGTTTCTCCTCCTCGACTTTAGTGACAAGATTGACCACAGATGTCAGCAATGTACAAATGGCCTACATGCTGATTATACGCAATTTAATCAGAGCACCGCTGATGATGATTTTTTCGATTGTCATCGCCTATCGAATGGGCGGAAAATTAGCTTTATCCTTTGTGATCATCGTACCGGTATTATCTTTCGGTCTGTATTTAATCGGCCGTTTCGCCTTGCCCACTTTCAAAAGAATTTTCAAAAAGTACGATAAATTAAATGAATCGATTGAAGAAAATGTCAGAGGTATGCGCGTCGTCAAAGGATTTGCCAGAGAGGAATTTGAAAAGAAGAAATTTGCCAAGGCTGCCAATGACATTCGCATTGACTTTACGAGGGCGGAAAAGATCGTTTCTTTAAGCGCACCTTTAATGCAAATTTGTATTTATTTTAATTTGCTCTTTGTGCTTTACATGGGTGCGAAATTGATTATGGTCAATGCCGGTACGACCATCGGTGTCGGTGAAATTTCCGCCATGCTGACTTATGGTATACAGATCATGATGCAATTAATGATGCTCAACATGGTCTATGTGATGCTAACTATGTCCAGTGAATCCATGAAGAGAATTGAGGAAATTTTGAATGAGAAATCGACTTTGACTTCTCTATCTGATGCCATTATGGAAGTACCTGATGGCTCCGTTGAATTCAAGCAGGTTAATTTCAAATATTCCAAGCGAGCTGAGAAAAACGCCTTGAGTGATATCAATATCGCTATTGCTTCCGGCATGACAGTCGGCATTTTAGGTGGCACCGGGGACGGCATATCATCCTTGGTACAATTGATTCCCCGCTTATATGACGCCACGGAAGGCGTGGTCAAAGTAGGCGGACACGATGTCCGAGAATATGATTTAACTGTATTGCGCGATGCCGTTTCCGTAGTCCTGCAAAAAAATGTTTTATTTTCTGGAACGATTAAAGAAAACCTGCGCTGGGGCAATGAACATGCAACAGATGAACAAATGATTCACGCCTGTGAGCTCGCCAGGGCACATGACTTTATCATGTCTTTCCCGGATCAATATGACACTAAAATTGAACAGGGCGGAACGAATGTTTCCGGCGGACAAAAACAAAGACTTTGTATCGCACGCGCCCTATTGAAAAATCCCAAAGTATTGATTCTTGATGATTCTACCAGTGCTGTTGATACCAAAACCGATTCTCAAATCCGTGAATCTTTTGCCGAATATATACCTGACATCACTAAAATTATTATCTCCCAACGCGTTTCATCCGTTGAACATGCCGATTTAATCATTGTGATGGAAAATGGCTCAGTAGTCGATCAGGGCAAACATCAGGATTTATTAAAGCGTTGTACAATTTATCAGGAAATCTATACCGAACAAAATAAAGGTGGTGATTTTGATGACTAAGAAAAAATCTTCACAAAAGTCAAAACCGTTTGCTCGTTTGCTCAAATTACTTTTTTCCTCCTATCCGGTAGCATTGCCCTTAATTATTCTGAGCATCATCATTTCAGCAGCAGTCAGTGCCGTTCCGGCGATTTTTCAACAAAAAGTATTGGCAATTATCAGTAAATATGCGGACAGCGGTAACTATAACTGGTCGGCAGTGAAAGCGGAAATGATTCCCGTCATCAGCATACTGATCGTCCTTTATATCATTTCCATGATTTTATACACCATTCAAATGCAGGGCATGGCGAGCATTACCCAAGGCTTTTTAGATAAAATCAGAAGACGGCTGTTCAACGGCATGCAGAATTTGCCGGTTCGCTTCTTTGATACACATCAACACGGCGATATCATGAGCTATTATACTAATGACATCGATACCTTGCGTCAATTGATTTTTCAGGCTTTACCGAATTTGATCCGTTCCGGCGTGATCGTGCTCAGCGTACTCGGCATTATGCTTTGGTACAGTTTCGTGATGACTGGGATCGTGCTTGTCGGCATTGCTTTCATGATTTTTGTTTCCAAAAAAATTGCCGGGGGCTCCGCAAAATATTTTATGCAGCAACAGCAATCCATCGGCAAAGCAGAAGGCTTTATTCAGGAGATGATGAATGGCCAAAAAGTGATCAAGGTTTTTAACCATGAAAAAGAGGTCATTAAAGACTTTGATCAAGTCAATCAGAAATTATTTGATGATTCTTATCGGGCACATGCTTATGCCAATGCTCTGGGTCCGGTGATCATGAATATCGGGAATGTTCTCTATGTGTTCGTAGCAACTTTAGGCGGCCTCTATCTTCTGTCCGGTCTGCCGAATTATAGCATTTCCGGTATGGCCTTTTCGATTGCCATCCTCGTCCCGTATTTAAATATGACCAAGCAATTCACCGGAAATCTAAATCAGGTATCGCAATTGGTCAATAATGTCATCATGGCGGTTGCCGGAACAAGAAGAATTTTTGATTTGATGGATCAGAAACCCGAAGTTGACGAAGGGCAGGTATCCTTGATTCGCTGTACCGTCGACTGCAATCAACAAATTCAGGAGAGTGAAGATTATACAGGAAAATGGGCTTGGAAAATTCCCCAAAAAGACGGCAGCTATCAACTGAAGCTCTTAGCCGGCGATATGCGTATGAAACATGTTGATTTCGGTTATGATCCAGATAAAATGATTTTACATGATATTTCCGTCTATGCCGAACCCGGTCAAAAAGTAGCATTTGTCGGCTCTACCGGTGCTGGAAAAACAACCATTATCAATTTATTAAACCGCTTTTATGAAATAGATGAAGGCACAATTACAGTGGATGGTATCGATATTAAAGAAATTCGAAAAAGCGATCTGCGCCGTTCTCTGGGTATCGTTTTGCAAGATACCAATCTATTTACCGGCACGGTATACGATAATATTCGCTATGGTAACTTGGATGCCACAGACGCGGAATGCGAGGCCGCAGCAAAATTAGTCGGGGCCAATGATTTTATCGAACGTTTGCCGGATGGTTACCGAACGCAATTATCCAATAACGGAGCAAATCTATCGCAAGGCCAACGCCAATTGATAGCGATAGCCAGGGCCGCTGTCGCTGATCCTCCGATTTTAATTTTGGATGAAGCCACCTCCTCTATCGATACCAGAACGGAGGCAATCGTGCAAAAAGGCATGGATATGTTGATGCATGGCAGAACCGTTTTTGTCATAGCCCATCGTCTTTCAACGGTCATGAATTCAGATGTCATCATGGTTATGGAGCAAGGTCATATCATCGAAAGAGGAACGCATCAGGACTTAATCGCCGCAGGCGGCACCTACTATCAGCTTTATACCGGTGCTTTCGAGTTGGAATAATGAATTGATTTGAGGTTGAAGAATGTCCAAACAAAATGAAATTATTTCAAGCTGTTTACAGCTAAGCCGTACAATCATCGCCAATCGCAATAAAATACTTGCACCGCTCGGCTTAACTTCTGCCCAGGCCGGTCTTCTGATTTATATCATGAGAAAATCAAAAGAACAGGAAATCACCGTTGCCGATATGGTTGAGCATTTTTCACTGACTCATCAAACCATCAGCGGGATCATCTCCCGTTTAATCGAAAAAAACTTTATTGAGAAAGTGAAATCCGAAAAGGATTCTCGTTGTTATATTATTCATCTGACAACAGAAGGCTTAAAAATAAAAGAGATGTTGCATGCTCATTCTCTGAAATCACAGAATCAGATGCTGGCAACATTTTCTGACAGTGAAATCGAACAATTTCTGCACTATTTAAAAAGGGCTAGTGCAAATCTTGACTAGCCCTTTATTGATATTCATAGTAAAGATAAAATCAGAATTTCCCGCTAGAACCGCCATGCGAACTGCCGGATGAGGAAGTATGAGTACTGGACCCTCCGCCGCCTCCGCCTGAACTGCTGCTGCGCGGAATTGGGGTTGAGGTAACATTGCTATATAAGAATAAATCTCTGTTATCCTGTAATTCAAAAGAGTCGCGAAGGATATAATTATTGGCTGCCGCCTGTCTCCGTACAGATTTCAACTGATTTTTCATCGATGAAACAATCGCCTCAGAGAGCATCAGAGCGACAATTAACATCGTCGGCAACCAGTACCAAGCCAAAGGTTTTTTTGGCAAATGGTCATAGTCATAGGGTGTTCCCTGCTCGTACTGATTTAAATAATCATCGCATAGATTAACAAACTTTTTGAAGCCCTTCGCATATTTGGCATCGCTGATATTCGATATGAATTGATCGATCATATAACTCTGACCGGCATCGGTAAAAGCGTCAATCGACTGACCGGAAGTCGAAATTGCCCAATCTCGCTCTTCCATGCTCAATAAAAACAAGATTCCATTAAAATCTTTTGTCATGCCAAAACCGTTATAATCAAAGAAATCATCCGCAAATTCTGTCGGTGTTTTATCACCGATCGAATCGACCGTCACAATGACAATATCATGTTGATGTTTTTCACTGATTTCATCTAACTGCTCCAAGAGCTCAGCTTCTTCCTCCGAGGTGAGCAAATCCGCATCATCGACTAGGCGGGGCGCTAAACGCCTGTCAGCTCGTTGATGCATTTGCTCAAAATCTTCCGCTGTCAAATTCTCAGCTTTTACGGATAACCCAAATAGGGGTAAGACAAATATGATCAGAAATAAGATCATCGCTACTATTCTTTTTCTCATATTTTTCCCTCCGTTAAAACAATAAGTGAATCAGCCATGCTCCGCCGTAGAGCAGAATAAAAGACAATAGGAAGATCAGCCAGAACCAACGATTTTTAGCAGCTTTATCCATAGGCAAATCACCAACAAATCGGCCGGTTTCACCGTTCATCGCAAATATATAATCTTTATCCTTATACCTTGAGTTCAAAATCCAAACAGGATACAAAGCATATTTCGCCACGCTGTTGCTCAATTGTATACTGGAACTTTCTCTGGTAATACTTGCATAGCCATGTACCGTATCACTAAAAATTTGTGAAGTACTCTCTTCTATGCGCTCATTAGCCTTAGCGATACACTGATCCGCATTCTCATCATAGCGGTCTGCCAGATAGCCGGACAGATAGCCCGGATTGAAAGGAACCAGTTTAGAAACATCAAATGGTTCAATGCTTTGCATTAAGTCATCCGGCATTTTCGCGGAAGCGTCAACCGGCACTTTATCAAAGAGCACATGACCGCTTCTCAAGATGGAGAAATATCTTGTCTCCGTATATTGATTACGCGAATCAGACCAAGTTCTAATCTTTTTCCCGAGATAACGCATGAAGCCATTCGCCTCGGCATCAAATATCCAAAACGGAACATACAGAGCTTTTATTTTTTGAATATGATCCTCTTTGCTGAAATCTTTGGGTAATAAACGTTTGCCCTTTATATGATTGCGAAAAGCCTCCATCGCCTGTTCTTTATTAAATTGAAACGGGATCAATAAATCAGGCTTTAAATCACCGCTTATCTTATCCGATAAAACAACTGGATTATCACAATATGGACAACTGGTTGCGACCGTTGTCGGATCGCCGACAATCTGTCCACCGCAAGATTGACAAACATAAACCGCCAAATCTGCATCTCCATCCTGCCAATGTGAACTCGTTTCAAGATTCCATGAAAAATTATCTTGCCCAGGCATATGCTTCAGAGCATCATCATATTGTTCTAAAATTGATTGCTCATATTCAGTGCCGCAATATGTACATTTCATGTTCTGGCTTTGGCTATCAAAAACGACCGGACCGCCGCATGAAGGGCATTTGAAATCCATAATATTCGACATAAACACCTCTCCAATATCAAATAGGATTTTCTAAACTGAAAATCCTATCTTTCAATCATCTTATAATATCTTGTTCATCAAAAGGATCGCCGCATTCCGGACAGAATTTTGGAGGATTAGAAGGATCTTCTGGTTCAAAACCACATTTACTGCATTTGTATGAATGAGCTGCAGACGGTTTCGGTTTGCCGCAATTTTGACAGAATTTTCCCTGATTAACCGTACCGCATTCACAAGTCCAGCCCTGTTCCGGTTTTGCTGTGCCGCATTCCGGACAGAACTTACCGTTAGTGACTGTTTTGCATTTCGGACAAGTCCAGGAATCAGCTGTATTCTGTGTTTGCTGATTTTGAGCCTGTCTGGCAGCCTGCTGTTGTTGACCCATCGCAAATAAATCCTGAATATTGCTGCCACCGGCATTCTGAGCCATACCCATACCGATAAAGCCACCCATGGCACCACCCTCATTTGAAGCGGCCGCTTTCATCGCATCGGCTTGTGCTCCTGCTAAGGTAGCTGCCGCTAAGCTGGCATCTCTTAATCTTGCACTCAACTGTGCATCCTTGATCATTTGTGCATCTTCTTCCGGTAAGGTAATCGGATTGAGCGCAATGGAAATGACTTTGATACCTCTTAGTTCAGACCACTTTTTAGATAATTCCTGATTCATCAAATCAGCTAATTCGTTCGCATGTCCGGGCAATTCATTCGGTCGGATCTGCTGCGTGGAAATCGCTGCAAAAGCAGGTTGTAAAGCATTGATAAATTCCGTTTTTAATTGTCTATCAATTTCTTCTTTTTGATATTGCCCTTCCACATTGCCACTGACATTCGTATAAAATAAAATCGGATCGGTTATACGATAAGAGTAGACACCGGAACAACGCACCGCTACATCAATATCCAAATTGATATTGCGGTCAACAACTCGGAAAGGAATTGGATTCGGAGTACCGAATTTATTATCCAAAATTTCTTTTGTATTAAAATAATAAACTCTTTGATCTTTCCCGGTATCACCGCCAAATGTAAATCTTCGTCCGATTTGCTTGAAGGTCTCCATAATAGATTCGCCTAATTTACCGGTAAAAATACTGGGTTCAGTTGAAGAATCCCAGGTATATTCACCCGGTACAGCGCTCAACTCAACGACTTTCCCCTGTTCAACAATGATCATGCATTGCCCGTCATTTACAACGATACCAGAACCGTTGGAAATAATATTATCGCTCCCTTTGGTATTGGAGGAACGATTGCCGATTACCTTTTGACCTTTTCTTACCAATATATCATTCGGTAATGATTCACAGTAAAAAAACTCACGCCATTGATCGGCTAAAACACCACCGGCAGCGCCTGCAATTGCTTTAATTAAACCCATAATCACAACTCCTTTTTACAGTACTTCCAAAGCTATATTTTGATTTGATTATTGATTTGATTATATTTTATTGTATTATATTTTTCAATATAAAATATAAAAAACCGTTCTAGATAACGGGTGATAAATTACATAGAACGGTTTCGTGTACATTATCTTTCAAGCTATGAACATTATTCTTCTTCAATAAATTTCGGTCTTAAAACATACTTCGTATGTAAGAGATGATGAGCCTTTTCGCCCCCGACTTCTCCCAGAAATTCTTTATATAATTTTTGAATTGATTCATTCTGATAAGATCTTCGGATTGTTTTATTGCGATCTGCCTGATGGATAGCCGCTTCACGTTTATCCAAAACAGTTAAATCTCCGTGATGGAAGGGTTGACCGCCGCCATCGATGCAGCCACCCGGACAAGCCATGATTTCAATAATATCGTATTGTTTATCACCTTTACGAATATCATTCAATAAGTTGGCCGCATTCCCTAAACCGCTCGCTACCGCAATTCTGATCTCACGCCCCTGAATGTCGACCGTGGCTTCTTTCAGACCTTTCACACCGCTTAATTCAGCAAATTCAATATGCTCCAAATCCTCACCAGTAATCATATGATAGGCTGTTCTGAGTGCAGCCGTAGAAACACCGCCGGAAGCCCCAAAAAT
>CAYFQU010000004.1:0-2165 GCA_964345335.1 uncultured Mageeibacillus sp.
GAAAAACATTTTCTGTCAGTGAATATCAACATTGGGAAGAAATACATTGCTATTTGTTATGCGGCAAAAAAGGGCTGTGCTAATTGATTCCGAGTTAGATGTTTTCGATATCAAAGATATTGCTGATGCTTTGACCGACCCCGGGACATTCTACGGGTCATTGCTGCTTTTATGAATCTGAAAGAAAATATCTATATACGGGGATCTTATCTATAAAGGTTGTCTCTATGCCTTTGATCTGACTACCGATTCGCTTTTATTTTATCAATTATTAAAACGAGTATGTAATGATGATGCTGAAAAAATCTTACCTAGTCATTATCAATTAAATATTCCGAATACTTTGGGTCAAGAGATCCGAGATGGATTTGCAGCACTAAATGATAGAAAATTACTGAAGCAAGGAAATGGATTATTCAAGTTTCAAAACCTTCAAATCAAAATCTGAACGGTAAGGATCAACTTATTCAAAAATTGTTATGGTGATGTAACTTGAAAAAATGAAACGATTTTGTTATATTTATCTTTACATTTGAATAGATAAGGCGTTGAGAAGGACAAAGTTAAGCTTTTGAGCGAGACGAGCCACCTTTGAGCCGCGGACAGAACGGAAATATTCATTTCTCAGTAAGCTTCGCTGTTAGTCCTGACAGTATAGGACAAGGTAATCAGATTACCTGTAGAGTGCAATCAACCGTAAGGGAGATTGAATTTAGGTGGTAACACGGACAAAAGAATGTTCGCCCTAAACAGAATGACTGTTTAGGGCTTTTTTTATGAAGAAAAGCCCTAATGACGGAGGTTAATATGAGAATATTTCAAAAATCATCAAAGTTATTTAATGTAGCATATGATGTGAGGGGGCCGGTTTTAGATGAAGCGATGCGTATGGAAAAAGCCGGCGAGAGAATTCTAAAATTAAATGTGGGCAATCCGGGACCTTTTGGCTTTAAAGCTCCGCAGGAAGTAGTGGATTATATTGAAAAAGGTTTAATTGATTCACAGGGCTACTCTGATTCCAAAGGGCTTTTGGAGACCAGACAAGCCATTGCCACTTATCATCAGGGTAAGGGTTTGACAGATGTTACCGCCGATGATATTTATACGGGGAACGGCGTTTCGGAATTAATTCAAATTTGCATGCAGGGATTATTAGATCACGGTGATGAAATCTTGATTCCCGCACCGGACTATCCGCTTTGGACTGCTTCTGCAACTTTAGCCGGCGGTACTGTGGTGCATTATTTATGTGATGAAAAAGCAAATTGGTATCCGTCCATCGAGGATATCAAGAAAAAAATAACGGCTAAAACAAAGGCTATCGTCATCATTAATCCGAATAATCCAACCGGTGTTGTTTATGAAAAAGCGGTTTTAGAGGATATTATTCAAATCGCGAGAGAAAATGATCTGATCATTTTCAGCGATGAAATCTATGATCGACTTTGTATGGACGGCATTGAACATACCTCGATCGCTGCAATGGCTCCGGATTTATTTTGCGTTACTTTGAATGGGCTGTCCAAATCGCATTTAATTGCCGGTTATCGCATCGGCTGGATGTGCCTTTCCGGACCAAAGAAAAATGTGCGGGGCTATATTGAGGGACTGAATATGCTGTCTTCTATGCGCCTTTGTTCCAATGTCATCGCACAGCATGCCGTGCCGGTCGCTTTATCCTGTCTGGAAGAAACCAAAGCGATGGTTAGACCGGGAGGCAGAATTTATGAACAAAGAGAGGCTGTTTGTCATGCTTTAGACAAAATCGAAGGCTTATCTTATGTACGTCCGCAAGCGGCCTTCTATGTTTTTCCCAAAATTAATATCAAGAAGCATAATATTGTCAGTGATGAAAAATTTGTTTTTGATTTCCTTAAACAAGAAAAAGTGCTGCTTGTGCGAGGAGGCGGCTTTCACTGGCCGGATCCGGATCATTTCCGAATTGTTTATCTGCCGGAGATACAAGTACTGGAGGAGGCAATCGGTAAATTGGGAAATTTCTTAAAGACATATCATCAAGACGAAAGCGATCAGTATTATCATATTTAATTTACTTTACAAAAAGATGCAGAATTATATATAAAAGCTGCCCAAAGATGCAGAATTATATATAAAAGCTGCCCGATGAAATTTTAATAGTTTCAAAGGCAGCTTTACTCTAACAG
>CAYFQU010000004.1:2175-15678 GCA_964345335.1 uncultured Mageeibacillus sp.
ATACAAGTACTGGAGGAGGCAATCGGTAAATTGAGCCGTTTCTTGAAAACATATGATCAAGCTGAAAGTGATCAGTACTATCACATTTGATTTTCTGTATAAACAAAACAAAGTAAAAAAGCTGCCCGATGAAATTTTAATAGTTTCAAAGGCAGCTTTACTCTAACAGGCAAATATATTTTAATTATTACGGATTGCTTCTAAAGCGGATAATTTCATGGCTCTTCTAGCAGGTAAGACACCGGCAATAATACCGATGAACGTTGAAAAGAGAATAGCGCTGAGGATCAGCCAAAAGGGGATAATGGAAATCGATACACCGCTGCTGCCATATATGCCGAATGACTCCGCAGAGCCTTGGGAAATGAAATTTAAAACAGCGGAAATAACGAAACTTAAACCGACTCCTAAAATACCTCCTAACAGTCCGAGCAGAGCTGCTTCGGCTAAGAACATATTGCGAATATTGCTCAGACTGCAGCCCAGTACTTTAAAAATACCGATTTCTTTTGTTCTCTCATAAACCGACATCATCATCGTATTGGCAATACCGATGGCGGCGACTAATAAAGATATGCCGCCGATTCCGCCGAGAACCAATTGTTGTGTCAAAGCTTGCTTGCGCATTGAATCGATAAATTCAATATTGGAATCGACCATAAATCCCATATCTCGAATTTGATTTAAGATATCCTTTGTATATTTCAAATCCGTTGATCCGACATAGGCACCCGGATAAATAATTTCTCCTAATGGTTTACCGGTTTTAGTTGCCGCTTGACCCGGCCAGGCTTTACCGCGAAAATTTTTGCTCAGGAAATCTTCTAAACAGCCGATTTCTGTATATGCTGCGTACATATTTTCTGACCAGGACATTTCATCTTTGGCTCCCATAATTCCGTCAGCCTTTATCGGATATTTTTTAGGTTTATCATTCTCAGGTGTTTCAGAATAAGTTTCAATTGTTGCAAAAACAGGCTGATGTAACATATCTATCTGTTTGGTTTCCCAATTCTGACTGTTTGGATTATAGAACTGATTTACAATATCCTGACCGACAAGCAGGGGAAAGAAATCGGAAGGTTGTGAAAAATCGGGCATTTTACCCTCTGTGATATAAATATTTTTCGATTTTAAGGCTTCCTCCGTCATGCCCTGCACACTTATGAAATTTTCAAAACCGCCTTGCATTAAACGTAAATTTAATTCTAAAACAGGGGATACATAAGCGACATTTGGCAGCGTTTTGAACATATCCAAGGCATTTTGATTTAATTTTGCTTCCTCGTTTTGATTGCCGCTGCCCGCACTGTCCATGATCACTCCGCCGCCCATCATATTGTTGCCATAAACATGAATGGTGGTTAAATCGGAAGAGGTATTGATCATATCCATCATTGCCTGCGTCATGCCCAGACCGATAGAGAGCATCGTGACAATGGCGGCGGTACCGATGATGACACCGAGCAAGGTCAGTACGGATCTTAATTTCCTACGCCATAAATTACCTAAGCTTAATTTTAATAAATCAAACCATTTCATCGATTTCTGCCTGTTCTTTTTTTTGTTTTCTCTTTTTCAAAACTTTAATCATGATAATCAATAAAACAATGATCACAGCAGCTACGATCAACCATACCCAGAAAGGTACCTTTCTGGGAGATTCGGTGGGATCTTCCATCATACCGGGATCATCGATACCCAGATCGATATCATTATCCATCTCTTCCGGAGCAATCATCAAATCTATGTTTTGCTTAATGGTATTTGTACTGCCTTCTGCATCTTCAAAGGTGATCTCAAAAGGTATACTCGGTTCTTCGGATACAGCAATTGCTTTGACCATGAAGTCTACATCTTTAGATGTACCGGCTTCAATATTGCCGATAAAGATTTCATTGCTCTCCAAGGCACCTCCTTCAGGAATAACGATGGATACATTATTCAAAGTCGATTTGCCCTTGTTAAAAATACTGAACATGATATTAGCTTCATTATTAAGCATGACAGGATTCGGCATGATCTCGATTTTTCCGATATCACAGCGTAATTCCTGATAGACCATTAAAGAAACCATTTCTTCAGCGGTATAGGCATTGCCTTTCAAATCTTCATATTCAAATTTTAAATTTAAAGGATAAATTTTTTGTTCTACAGAAGAATTGCTTTTTAATTGAATACTGACTTGCTGTTCCGTATCCTTAGCTATCTTTTCAATAAACATGGTAGAAGCCCCGTCAACCGGCAGGAAAACAGGTCCTTTTTCACCTTCGCTGCTGAATGTGAGTTTGATATTTCTGATATCCGAATCTTTAGAGGTATTTTTTAATTTTAAATTTAGAGTGAAATTTTTACCGCCCAATAATTTTTCAGGATCTGTTGTAAACCCTGCAATTAAAAGACGTGGCGTTGTCTTAATTTCTTCACCGGAACCTCCGATTTCCGGAAAAGAACCGGGATCAAAGCTGTTATCGGGATTGAGTGGCGGCTCTTCCATTTGACCTGCATGTTGATTAGGATTTTCAACTTTAATGAAGAAATAACGTTCGATCTGTTCAGCAGTATTAGAATTTAAGGTGCGATAATTAATTTTAAAAGAAACTCGATAATATCCGGAATTTAAGCTTTCACGTATTTTAAACTGTCCAAAATCAATAGTTTTCGTTGCCTGTTTAATTTTATCCAAAGATTGAACCGGTTCCAGATTTCCCTTCATTGTACTGATGTATTCGGATTTTTCAATCTCAAAAGGAAATTCCTCATCGCGTACGGCAAGCTGTGGGCTGGCCGTAATATTGACGGCTGTCGCAGTACCAATATTCACTAAGGGTAAAACCAATTGAATTTTTTCCCCGACTTTACCTTTGATAATCAGATTTTCTCCAACCAGTAAATAGGGAATACCCGTTTGAGTTGACGGGGGATTGTCTGTTGAATGATCATCCGGGTTAGAAGTCGGAGCGGAGGTTTGACTCGGCTCGGTTTCAGGCTGGGTCGGCTCCGTAGGAGTGGTAGTCGTCGTAGGTTCCATATGAGTGGTAGTTGTCGTAGGATCTGCTGTTTGAGCTGATGAATTCTCAATTTCCGCAGCATGCGGCCTGCCGACAAAATTTAAGGGTATAGATAAAATGACAATAAACGCTAATAGGAGCAGCAAAAGAATTTTCAGGTTTGAAATTTTCTGTTTAAACGATTGATACATTTTGTTTGGATCCTTTCTCAATACCGATAATTTTGCCGTCAGAAATTCTGAAAATACGATCAGCATAAGCGGCGATAGAATTATCATGGGTAACCATGATTAAAGTTTGTTTATTTTCTTTCGTGATTTTTTGTAACAAAGACATAATGTCTTTGCTTGTATGGGAGTCTAAATTTCCGGTGGGTTCATCTGCAAAGATAATAGACGGTTTGACGACAAGAGCACGTGCGATGCCGACTCTCTGTTGTTGACCGCCTGACATCTCTGTCGGTTTGTGTAGAATATGATCTTCCAAGCCTAAGTTTTTCAGCATATGAATGGCTACTTTTTTTCTGACATTTTCGGAAATACCTTTAAAAATTAATGGCAAAGCGACATTTTCCCAGGCGTTCATATTGGAAATTAAATTAAAAGATTGAAAAATAAAACCGATATGATCCTTACGAAAAGTGACCAGATCTTTTTCTGAAAGTTTCGTAATATCCGTATCCTTGATCAGAACGGTCCCCTTGCTGGGTCGCTCAAGACCAGCAAGCATATGGAGTAAAGTAGATTTACCGGAACCGGAAGTTCCGACAACTGCACAAAATTCTCCTTCTTGAATTGCAAAAGAAACGGAATTTAAAGCGAAGACAAACTGTTTGCCCACCCTATATACTTTTTTCAAATCATCAACTTTGATGATAGAATCCGCCATACATTTCTCCTCATCGTATTGGACTATAGTTAAAATCATAACGTTATTCATAAAGAAAAAACAAGATATAAATATTAGGAATTTATTATTTTTTTAGTAAGTATTAATTATTCTGAATGAAATATGAATTATTCTGAATGAAGCGAAGTCTTCTTCTCTAAAATGTTGAAAATATGTACAAAATAAGGCTTTTCTGATTGCAAATAATTATGCGAAATGATACGCTTCTTCTATGCTTAGCAGCATCTTAACAAATAATCATGCTTCTTGAAAGAGAGAGTTTATGAAAAGAACACCTTTATATGAACAACATCTTGCTTTAAATGCCAAAATGGTAGATTTTGCCGGATGGGAAATGCCTTTGCAATATACGAGTATTAAAGAAGAAACAGCTTTTGTTCGTGAATCGCAGGGCGTTTTTGATGTATCCCATATGGGAGAAATTTTTGTGGTAGGAGAGGGTGCAGGAGAATTCCTGGACTATTTATTATCCAGAAAAATCAGCCATAAAAATCCGGAGATGACGAACTATGCCTTGCTCTGTACAGAAGACGGAGGTGTGGTTGATGATTTGATGGTCTATCGTCTGAGTGAAGAATTTTATATGCTTGTTGTCAATGCAGCCAATATCGAAAAAGATTTTGCGCATATCGAGCATGTTTTAAATGCTTATCAAATTCCCAATACGGTGCATCTTGCTAATGTTTCAGATGATTACGGATTATTAGCTGTACAAGGTCAAGGTAGTCTTGAACCGGTTGAAACAGCCTTGATGAAAATGTATCCGGATATTGATTTTGTTGAAACGTTAAGAGAGCTCAAACGCTTCCGCCAAATGAATCTTCCTGTTGACGGTAAGCATTTAATCATTTCCAGAACCGGGTATACGGGAGAAGACGGCTATGAAATCTATTTGCCGGCAGAAAATGTTGTACAGTTATGGCAGAATTTGTTGGAGCTTTCGGTTAAACCTTGCGGTCTGGGAGCAAGAGATGCCTTGCGTTTAGAAGCAGGTCTGCCGCTTTATGGCCATGAGTTGAGCGAAGAAATAAATCCTCTGGAGGCAGGGCTTGAGAAATTTGTCGATTTAGACCGAGACTTTATGGGCAAAAACATGGTAAATCATGTTCATCGTCGTTTGATTGCGATAGAAGCGGAAGAGCGCTCAATACCGCGTGAACAATACAGAGTTTTTTATCAAGACAAAGAAATAGGGAAAATTACTTCAGGCAGTTTTTCACCTACTTTGAATAAAGGCATTGCTTTTGCTTTGGTTTCCAAATCACTTCCTGAGAGCATTTCGGAGGTACAGGTAGAAATCCGCAAGAAAAGAGCCAATTTTAAAATTACAAAAACACCGTTTATTTAACATTGGAGGTAATTATGTCAGAAATTAAAAATGATCGTTATTATGTCAAATCTCATGAATGGATCTTGATGGAAGGAGATACGGCCTATATAGGGATTACCGATTATGCACAAGATGAATTAGGGGATATTGTTTATGTCGAGTCTGAAGCAGAAGGTGAAGAATATGAACAAGGAGAGATTTTTGGCAGCGTAGAATCGGTTAAAATGGCTTCTGATCTGTATATGCCGCTGGATGGAGAGATTCTTGAATTCAATGATGCATTGGCGGATGAGCCGGAATTGATCAATGCCGATCCTTATGAAAACTGGATTATCAAAATCAGAATCACCAATCCGGAACAAGAGGAAGATCTATTGGATGCCAAAGGGTATCAGGATGTTTTAGATGAAGAATAATAAGATTTCATGAAATGTTTTAGAACCGGTTGCTTTTGAAATTTTTCAAAAGTTAACCGGTTTTATTTATCTGAGATAAAACAGAAGACGGAGGGAAAAATGAGCGGATATATACCCATCAGACGAGAAAAACGCAAAAAAATGTTAGATTCTGTAGGCTTGAAAATCGAACGTTTATTCGATTCAATTCCCGATGAAATAAAGTTTACAGGGAAAGAATTATCGCATTTGCCGCAACAAGGGATGACAGAGGCGGAAATCATTGAAGAATTAACTCTTTTAGCTGAACGTAACCAGAGAGTCGATCAGTATGATTCTTATCTTGGCGCAGGATATTATGATCATTATATTCCTGTTGTGATCAATCATCTGATTAATCGGCAGGAATTTTTAACTTCCTATACTCCCTATCAGGCAGAAATGTCGCAAGGTACCCTACAAGCTATTTTTGAATGGCAAAGTTATATTTGTCGCCTTACAGGTTTAGATATCTCCAATTCATCCATGTATGACGGTGCTTCCGCAGCAGCCGAAGCCTTGCTTCTTGCCTGCCGTCAGACCAGAAAAGAAAAAGTCTGGCTTTCTGAAGGCCTAAATCCTGAATATATTGAAACTGTAAAAACATATTTTCATGCGGGTGGCTTAGAGGTAGAAGTCGGTCCGCTCAATGATCAGGGAAATGCTTCAGGTACTTATCCCGACGGAGATGATTATGCGGCTTTTATGATTCAAAGCCCTAATTTCTACGGTATTATTGAAGATCAGGCTGAATTAGTTGCTCATGCGAAATCCAGCAAAGCTTTGTCCATTGTTTCGGCTGATTTAATCAGCTTGGCTTTGTTAAAAAAACCAGGTGATTATGGTGTCGATATTGCTTGTGGTGAGGCCCAGCCATTAGGTGTTCCTTTGAGCTTTGGCGGTCCTGCCGTCGGTTATTTGGCGGCGACGGAAAAATTATTGCGTAAAATGCCAGGCAGAATTGCGGGTAAAACAGAAGATACGGCAGGCAGGACGGCTTATGTGCTGACGATTCAAGCTAGAGAACAACATATACGCCGCGAAAAAGCGACTTCCAATATTTGTACGAATCAGGCCTTGCTCGCAACAGCCGCAACAATTTATTTAGCTTTAAACGGTGCGCATGGTTTGCGTGAAGTAGCTGAGCAAAGCGCTGCAAAAGCGTACTATTTACAACAAAAATTACTTGCGACAGGTTATTTTGAACCGCTCTATCAACAATCATTTTTCAGAGAATTTGCAGTCAGGCTTACGACAAATCATGACCTGAATCAAATCAATCAAAAGTTATTAGAGAAAAAAATAATAGGCGGCTTGGCTATAGATAAAGATATTTGGCTATTGGCCGTGACAGAGAAGAAATCAAAAGAAAAAATGGATGCCTTTGTCAATGAAGTGATAGCTTTGCTGGAAGCGGAAGGAGGAAATCAATAATGGTACAGGAAACTTGTCTAATTTTTGATTTGCCGCAAAGCTGCGGTAACGATCATCGTCTGATTAAACCATGTGATATTGCAAAACCGGATTTTGCGGCTTTGTATGCTGATGCTTATACGGAAGCATTACCGTATATTCCCGATTTAGCTGAAATTCAAGTATTGCGCCATTTCACCAATATGTCCGCCAAGAATTTCGGTGTGGAAAACGGTCCCTATGTATTGGGTTCCTGCACGATGAAATATAATCCTAAAGTGAATGAAAATATGGCTGCTCTACCGGGATTTACGAATACTCATCCTCTGCAGCCGGTCGAAACCGTTCAAGGGAATTTAGAATTATTATATCGTCTGGAACAAGCGCTGAATGAGATCTTCGCGATGGATGCTTTCACCTTTCAACCTTCTGCCGGAGCACATGGTGAATTGACCGGAGTCATGATGATCAAAGCCTATCATGAAGCGAATCAGGATTTTAAAAGGAAAGTTATGTTGATCCCGGATTCGGCACATGGTACTAATCCCGCTTCTGCAGCGATGGCCGAATTTAAAGTACGGGAAGTCAAATCGGATCAACATGGCAGAGTCGATTTAACCGATCTGAAGAGCAAATTAGATGATACGGTTGCCGGCATCATGCTGACGAATCCGAATACGCTCGGCATTTTTGAAAAGGATGTGCAGGAGATCACTTCCTTGGTCCATCAGGCAGGAGGTCTTTGTTATTATGACGGAGCAAATGCCAATGCGATTTTGATGCAAACCAGACCCGGCGATATGGGATTCGATGTCGTGCACTTAAATGTTCACAAAACATTCTCTACGCCGCATGGCGGAGGCGGACCGGGTGCCGGTCCGGTCGGCGTGAAAGAATATCTCAAGCCTTTCCTGCCAAAGCCGATTATTATCAAAAAGGCTGATTTTTATGATTTAGATTATCGACGCCCGCAATCAATCGGCAAAGTTCGTGCTTTTACAGGTTCCTTCGGTATTTTTGTGCGCACCTTTGCCTATATTTTAGCGTATGGTGCAAGTGGCTTAAAAGAAGTGTCCGAGGCGGCGGTGGCAAATGCAAATTATTTATTCGAAAAAGTAAAACCGTATTATCATGTACCTTATGATGAACCTGCCATGCATGAATTTATTATCACCGGTGAAAAGCAAAAAGCGGAAAACGGCGTAAAAACAACAGATATCGCCAAACGGCTGATCGACTGCGGTTATCATCCGCCAACAATTTATTTCCCGTTAATTGTACATGAAGCGATGATGGTCGAACCGACGGAAACGGAAACCCTTGAGGGACTGAACGGATTAGCAGAAGCATTTATTCAGATCGCAGAAGAAGCCGAAAAAAATCCGGACATTTTGAAAGCTGCTCCGCAGCATATGCCGATCACCAGACCGGACGAAACAAAAGCTGCCCGCGAACCAATTTTGAGAGGCTGAAGGCTTTTGTATATGATTTACGATGTGAAATAGTGTGAAATAGATTGATTATAAATATAAAAAAGCAAGAGAATAATATAGAACAGTTATATTTTTGTTGAAAATGATACAAAGTTATTTATTATTAATTCTTACTATCTAAAACGTTTGAAAAAAGCAGAGAAGTTGAGTAAAATAATAAATGCTATAAGATTAAATAATTTGAAACAAATTAGGAGGAATATTTAATGGCAATTAAAGTAGGTATCAATGGTTTTGGGCGTATTGGCCGCATGGTTTTCCAAGCAATCTGTGACCAAGGTTTATTAGGAGATAAAATTGATGTAGTAGCTGTTGCCGATGTCAGCACAGATGCAGATTATTTTGTATATCAATTAAAATATGATTCAACACAAGGCAAATTCCAACATGAATTAGCAACTGAAAAATCAGATCCAAGCTTAGAAGAAAATGATATTATCATCGTAAACGGTACAAATAAAACTCGCTGTATTTTGGCTTCTCGTGAACCAAGCGGTTTACCTTGGAAAGAATTAGGTGTTGACTATGTTGTAGAATCAACAGGTTTATTCACACATTCCGATAAAGCAAAAGGTCACTTGGAAGCAGGTGCTAAAAAAGTTATTATCTCCGCTCCTGGTAAAGGTGAAGTAAAATTGATGGTTGTCGGCGTTAATGAAAACGAATATGATCCTGAAAAACATAATATCGTTTCTAATGCGTCCTGCACGACAAACTGTCTTGCACCGTTAGTTCATGTATTGCTGAAAGAAGGTATCGGTATTGAAAAAGGTTTAATGACAACCATTCACTCCTATACTGCAACACAAAAAGTTGTTGACGGTCCTTCCAAGAAAGACTGGAGAGGCGGACGTGCTGCTGCAATTAATATTATTCCTTCCACAACCGGTGCTGCTAAAGCAGTTGGTCAGGTTATCCCTGAAGTGAACGGTATTATGACAGGTATGAGTTTCCGTGTTCCTACACCAACAGGTTCAGTTGTTGACTTAACCTTTACAGCAAAACGTGATACTTCTATCGAAGAAATCGACGGTTTGATGAAAAAAGCTTCCGAAACATATTTGAAGGGTATTTTAGGATATACTAATGAAAACTTAGTTTCCACAGATATTATTTCTGATCCACATTCTTCGATTTATGATTCATTAGCAACCTTGGAAAATAACTTACCGGGTGAAAAACGTTTCTTCAAACTTGTATCCTGGTATGATAATGAATGGGGTTATTCAAACCGCACAGTTGATTTATTAATGCATATGGCAAAAGCTGACGGTAATTTATAATCACTGAATCAAATTGAACGTTTAAAGAGAAGAGCATCTTGTATAGATGCTCTTTTTTATTGTCTGTTTGAGCAAGTTGAAAGAAGAGAAAAATGATCAAATACCGGATCAATCGGTGTTTATGTTTGCGCTCTTCATTTTATTTTACTGATGATTTTCTGAAAATTTTACAAAAAAACTATTGACATGAAAATTCAGTTTTTATATATTGTATTAAAACAATAATACAACGATACAATAACACAGTGATGAAAATTATCAGCTGCATATTGTGCTAGATAACAGAAGAGAGGAGGAGAAAAACACGGTGACTTATGAGTTTAATAATGAACAACCATTATATTTACAACTGCTCAGCGAATTTCGCAGAAAAATAGCTGCGGGAGAATGGCAGCCGGGAGAAAAAATAGACAGTGTAAGAAATTTAGCTCTGCATTATGAAGTGAATCCGAATACGGTGCAAAGAGCTTTGACTGAATTGGAGAGAGAGGAATTAGCTTTTGCAGAAAGAACAATGGGACGTTTTATCAGTAATAATCCGGAAAGGATTAAGAGATTACGCAAAGATTTAATCCTGCAGGAGGCACATCTTTTTATCAGCAAAGCGAAAGGTTTGCAAATGGATTTGCTGTCTGTTAAAGAAATTCTTGAACGTGAATGGAACAATACAGAAGGGGACAGAGAGTCATGAATATAGTACAAATCAAAAATCTTAATAAATATTATGGCAAGCTTCAGGCTTTGAATTCGATACAATTGAATTTAGATACGGGAAGGATAATCGGTTTGGTCGGACCGAACGGCTCCGGTAAAACAACTTTGCTACGTATCTTGGGCGGCTTTGATATGATCTATGAAGGAGAGGTTAAAGTCGAAGGTCATGCTGCGGGGACAAAAGAAGCGAAAGCGATTACTTCTTATTTACCGGATCGACCTTCTCTATCTGAATGGCAAAATGCTGATCAGGTCATTGCGATGTATCAAGAGTATTTTTCGGATTTTGATATAGAAAAAGCAAAAGAATTGCTTGCTTTCTTTAAATTGGATCCGCGACAAAAGATCAGAACAATGTCGAAAGGAATGCGTGAGAAATTACAAATTTTGGTTACCATTTCCAGACAGGCAAAATTATATTTATTGGATGAACCGATTTCTGGTGTCGATCCGGCAACTAGAAAAACAATTATGCAAAGCATTATCAGAAATTATGCGGAAGATGCATTGCTGATCATTGCGACACATTTAATTTATGATATTGAACCGGTTTTAGATGATGTCATTTTCTTAGATAAAGGTAAAATACAATTATTTTCTTCGGCTGATGCTTTGCGAGAAAAAGAAAATAAAAGTATCAATACGATCTTCGAGGAGGCTTTTCAATGATCAACAAATTATTTCGTTTTCAGTTTAAAGAGTTGAGTCGTTTGTTATTTCCGGTCATGGGCATAACAGCTGTTTTGATGATGCTTGCGGTTATACCGCCATGGTTGACAAAAAATATGATTTTTGAGCAATTATCGACTGTCTTCAGTTTCATCTTAATGATCGGCGGCAATTTAGTCATGGTTTTATCGGTTCTGATCAAGGACTACCATAATTTTTATGGCAAAAGAGCCTATCTCATGCATAGCTTTCCGGTATCTTCCAAAGAGTTGTTTATATCCAGAATACTCTATCATTTAGTCAGTGTTCTGTTGATTACAATCTATGCTTTTTTACAATTATTCTTTCTCCATAAAATGTTTTTATATCTAAGAATTTTTCCGGCCGATTTGCAGCAAATTTATCAATATATTAAACCGTTTATGGGTTGGCTTGCTATTTACGGAGCAACGGCAATTCTTTTATCCGTTTTCATGATGATGAGCATTAATACTTTAGGAGCCGGCAGTAGATTGCAAAGATTTGGAGTCGGCGGTCCGATTATCGTTTATTTACTCTTGAATGTTATATTGCAAATCAGCGAAATTATTTTCACGCTCTTTCTGCCGCTTGCCTTGCAGATCGAGATTACAGAAACAGGGATCAGCCATGATTTGATTCAGAAGAGTATGTTTAATTTTTATGGAAAAAATCTCTTTGACAATCAGGCGATACAATCTGATATTGTGATTGGGATTGGCAATGTTTTCTTATTCACTTTGTTAGCGATTGTTTTAGCAATCATTGTCAATCATTATATGAAAAAAAGAGTTTGCTTAAAATAATCCGTAATTTATATTAAGAAAAATATAAAGGCCGTCTTAGCAGCAGGTATATAATATGCAGAGGTTAAGACGGCTTTTTTAATCATCAATAGCTGATAACTTAAGAGTTTTTAGAAATCATAGGTAGCAGGATCGAAGGATAATCTTTCGCCTGTATGAAAACGATCGATTAGATGAATTTCTTCTTCATTTAAAGTAAAATCAAAAATATCAATATTTTGTTTGAGCCGTTCAGGATGAATTGACTTCGGAATAACCATCACATTACTTTCGATATTCCAGCGTAAAATAACTTGTGCGACCGTTTTATGATACTTATTTGCGATTTTTTTCAAGTCAGGATTTTCCAGTAAATTACCGCGGCGTAGAGGAGACCAGGCAATCGGGACAATATGATTTTCTTTTAAGTAGGGCAGAATATCTCTTGCCGTTTGTAAAGGATTGCGTTCGATTTGATCGCTCATCGGTTTGATATTACCTGTTTTGGCGATTATTGCTAAATGTTGAACGGTGAAATTACTGACGCCGATAACTCTGACATAACCTTCTTCATATAATTTTTCAAAGGCTTTCCAGGTTTCCGCAGTACGCTCTGCGTTTTGTCCCGGCCAGTGAATGAGCAATTGATCGACATAGTCTGTTTTCAGATCTTTGCAGGATTGAGTGAAGGATTTTAAGGTTTTTTCATAACCCTGATTATGATTGTTGATTTTTGTCGTGAGCATAATCTGCTCTCGATTGATGCCCAAATTAGACCAGGCTTTTCCCAAGGCAGTTTCATTGCCGTACATCTGTGCCGTGTCAAAATGGCGATAACCGATTTCATAAGCGTTTTTTATTGCTTGTTCCATCGCGGAGTCGTCGATTTTAAAAACGCCCAAACCGATCATGGGCATTTTGATACCGTTTTCAAAAGTAACTGTTTGCATAATGAATCCTCCTGTCACATTTTTACTCGAATTTCTAAAATTCTTTAGCGGCTTGTATATGTATTAAGTGTTACAGTAGCCTGATAACAGATGTTGTACATTGATCATACGATTATTGTAAGAAAAACAAATAAAACCTCATAACAATAAAGGTAAAAACAATGAAATCTTTAAAAATATATTATACATTACCTTATTATATATCGGAAACGGAAAATAAAAACTACACTCAATATTTGGATTATGAGCAGATTAGTAAAGCCAGAGACATTCCTTTTGAGATGATCAGCTTTCAGGATGCTCCCGGTCGATTTTTAACGGAGAAAGCAGTTTTTAATCTCCTGAGCGACAGTGATGACAGTATTTTCCCCATTACAGTGTTCAATGGAGAAGTCGTGAAGACATCCGCTTTGCCAACCGCCGCCGAGTTTTCTGCATGGTTTGAACAATTAGGAAATATATCCTATGCACAATTGCAAAATTTAGCGAAAGGT
>CAYFQU010000004.1:15688-46862 GCA_964345335.1 uncultured Mageeibacillus sp.
GCCGGAGGCTGTGCTTCTTGTACAAGGGGTGCTTGCGATATATCTGATTTTTCATTTGCTGATCTGGATGAATAGATATTTGTTTTTTAGATGTTATGCTAAATATTCAAAAAAACATTTTAATTAGCATGTGATTTGTGTATAATACACATATACAAACAACTCTTCGTTGATAATCTTGCTTCTGATTTTTCAGAAGCTAAGAAGGGAGTATAGATTATGAAAATCAATATTATCGGCCAAAATGTAAAGGTGAATGATTCCATGCGTTCAATGATTGAGGAGAAATTGGCAAAATTCGATCGTTATTTTGACGGCGGAGCTTCTGCGGAAGTTAAATTTCAGCCTTATCAGGATCAACTCAAATTAGAACTTACATTCAATATTGATCGACATTATTATCGTGCGGAGGCCATTGCCCAAGATATGCGCACCACCCTGCAAATTGCGGTGGATATTTTAGAGGGTCAATTACGTAAGCACAAAAGCAAAATGAAACGCCAACGCAAACAATTCAGCTATATGAAACATTATCTTGCTGAAGAAGAATTTGATGCAGAAGATGAGGATGAAAATCAATCTCAGATTTCACGTCACAAAGTATTCCCGATTTTGCCGATGGATGCTGAGGAAGCGACTCTACAAATGGAAATGCTAGGGCATGACTTCTTTGCTTTCCTCAATGCGGAAACCGGTCAAGTCAATATGGTTTATAAAAGACGTGGAGATCAAAACTATGGTTGGATTGAATTAGAATACTGATTTCTCCTTATCGGAATATATAGATTATTTATTTTCATCTTATTTCAAAATCGCCTTTCGGGGCGATTTTGATTTTTAACAATCATAAGTATGTTAAAATAAAAAAGACTTTATAGATATTAGACAGGAATCATAGATGACTAATTTGACAAAAGAAGAACAAAAAAATCAATTGCTTCAAGGCTTAAATAATGTACAAAAAGAAGCTGTTTTGCATACAGAAGGTCCTTTGCTGATCTTAGCCGGTGCCGGATCGGGCAAGACCAGAGTGATTACGCATCGCATTGCCTATCTAGTACAATGCGAACAGATTCGACCGAGCGAAATCATGGCGATAACTTTTACCAATAAAGCGGCAAATGAGATGAAAGAGAGAGCGGAACAGCTGCTCGGCTTTAATGGCCGCGGTATGTGGATCGGTACTTTTCATTCTATGATGTTGCGCCTTTTGCGTCAGCATGCTGCGAGAATCGGTTTTACGCCCAATTTTACGATTTTGGATACGGATGATCAGCAGCGTCTGCTGAAAGAAATTCTTAAAGAGATGAATATTGATGAAAATCTCTTAAATGCCAAAACCGCCCAACATAAAATCAGCAATATGAAGAATAGGATGCAGGATTGGCATGATCTGGAAAAAGAAAGCAGGTTCAATCAATTAAATCAGCAACTCAGCGTTATTTTTAAAACCTATCAGGAACGCATGAAGCGTGCGAATAGCATGGATTTTGATGATATTTTGAATTTTGCAGTTCTATTATTAGAAGAAAATTCGGATGTCTTAGATGCTTATCAGACCAGATTTAAACATATTATGGTGGATGAATATCAAGATACCAATTATGTACAATATCGTTTGGTTAAATTATTGAGCGGAAAATATAAAAATATTTGTGTGGTAGGTGACGATGATCAATCCATTTATAGTTTCCGTGGAGCAAATATTGAAAATATTCTGAATTTTGAAAAAGATTTTAAAAACAGCAAAGTGATTAAACTTGAACAAAATTATCGTTCAACGCAAACGATTTTAGGTGCGGCTAATGCTGTCATCAGGCAAAATGAAGAAAGGACAGATAAAAAACTTTGGACGGATGGAGCAAAAGGTGATTTTGTACGCTTTTATTTGGCTGATACGCAATATGATGAAGCAAGATATGTGGCTACTGAAATAAGACAGCTGATCAACAGACGCGATGATCCGATCGCAGCAGGTAATATCGGCGTGTTGTACCGGGTGAATGCTCTTTCCAGAAATTTGGAATTTGCTCTGCGAGAGCAGGGGATCCTTTACAATATTTACGGCGGATTACGCTTCTATGATCGCAAAGAGATCAAAGATTTTTTAGCCTATATGCGTGTTGTTTTTTCAGAAAATGATGAACTTGCTTTGACCAGGATTATCAATGTGCCGAAACGAGGCATCGGCAATCGAACGATTGAAGAAATCAGGGCTATTGCGGCAAAAGAACAAATTCCGATGATGCAGGTTTTGGTCAATGCCGCTGCTTATCCGGAATTATCCAGATCTGCTGCAAAGCTGAATGAATTTGTGAAAATTATAGCGGAATTAAGGACTTTGATCTATGAAAATGAATTGAGTTTTGCTGAATTCTGTCGTGAGATACAGGAACGTTCCGGTTTATTACAAGATCTATTGGAGCAAAAAGAACAAAATGTGCAGGATGCGACGAGCCGCATTGAAAACTTGCAGGAAATTATTTCTGACGCGATTGAATATGAACAAAAAGTTCAAAACGAAATCACACAATTTAAACAGCTTGAGCAAAACTATGACTTGCAATCCATCCCTGATTTGGCTAAAGATGAAGAAGATCTTTATGCTCAAGATATTTCGCTTGCGAGCTTAACCAAAGGATTTTTGGAACAAACAACTCTATATTCGGATTTAGATCAGGATCAGGCAGAAAATACAGTACGCCTGATGGCAATTCACTCTGCGAAAGGATTAGAATTTGATGCGGTCTTTATCATCGGTTTAGAGGAGAGTATTTTCCCGGGATATCGTTCTTTTGACTCGCCGGAACAATTGGAAGAAGAACGCCGTTTGGCTTATGTCGGCATCACCAGAGCCAGGAAATATTTACATATGACGGCAGCCCGCTCTCGCCTTTTGTACGGTCAAACAAAATATAATTTAGTTTCTCGTTTTATGTCGGAAATACCAAGTGAATACATTCGTGAAATAGGTGGCAGCAGGGCCAATGCGAATTCATCAGATGTTTCTAATTCTGCTCTGAATAATCAGTTTAATAGCTATTCCGGCTCTGTCAAAACGTATCGGTCAGGCTCAAATATTCCGGGTAGAAATCAATATGATACAGAAAATTCCGACTTTAAATCTAAAATTTTAGGTTCTTTCGGTTTGCAAAATAAACCGCAAAATACGTATTTTCAAAATAGTGGTCTGGATGTTGCCAAAATAAAAATCAATCAAAAATATAAACATAAAAAATTTGGAATCGGCATTATTAAGAAAATTGATTATGTGGCAGGAGATGCAATTTTGACTCTGAATTTTTCCGGAGCGATTAAACGCATGATGGCGAGTTCGGCCCCTTTAACAAAAGTGGAGAATGATTAATATAGAATGATTTAAAACAACAATAAAAGATGTAAGGATGTCTTAAAGACAAGATAAATATATCTTTTTGAAGAAATAGGGTATACTGTGAGCAAATAAACCACATAGGAGTAAGTATGCAGATTGTACCAAGGAAACTTAAAGAGCAAAAAGAGCGTACAAGTTTAAGTGCATTTGCTATGTGCAGTGTCGATACTCGTGGGCGCAAGAGAGCGGAAACAGATTGTCTCGTGAGAACTCCATATGAAAGAGATTTGGGACGTATTCTCTATTCTGTCGATTTTCGCAGATTGAGACAGAAAACACAGGTTTTTTTCGATCCGCGTAATGATCATATTTGCACCAGGATGGAGCATGTACTCTATGTGAAATATATCGCCGGTACAATCGGCAAAGCCTTAAACTTAAATGTTGATTTGATTGAAGCGATTGCACTGGGACATGATATAGGGCATACACCGTTCGGACATACCGGAGAAAGAGAATTACAGGCTTGCCTTGAAAAATACAATGCACATTTTACTTTTCAGCATGAACTACATAGTTTGCGAGTAGTGGATGTTTTATCAAGATATAAAGAAAATGAATATGGTTTGAATTTAACCTTTGAAGTACGGGACGGTATCGTTTCTCATTGTGGTGAGAAATATCAGGAGTATGAAATTGCACCTAATCGCAAAAAAACAGAAGAAGAGTTGATCCCGGGAGCTATGCAGCATAAAGTCCCGGCTACTTTGGAAGGCTGTGTCGTACGTATGGCAGATAAAATTGCTTATGTAGGCAGGGATATTGAAGACGGAGCCAGAGCTGGTTTGATGAATTTCTCCAATTTGCCGCTTGATTTGAAAACGGAACTGGGACATACCAATGGCGAAATTATCAATACTTTGGTTTTTGATATTATTGAGCATAGTTATGGTCAGGATAAAATTGTCTTATCTCGTGAAAAAGGTCAGGCTATGGAGGAATTGTTAAATAACAATTTGCGTTATATTTATAAATCGGATCGTATACAACGCTATGATTTGACAGTGCGCAATATTGTGCAGGGCTTATTCGAATTATTAGTCGAATTAGCGGCCGATCCAAAAGCCTTAAAAAAAGAGGCGGAACGCAATATCATTTTGAAAAACTTTTCTGCCTATTTGGAAAAACATCCGGAGCATGAAGCATCTGTTTATCGTAAAGTGGTTGATTATATTGCCGGTATGACCGATCATTTCGCTCAGGAATGCTTTAAAGAATTATTTCAAATTTGACGGGTGGATGCGATTGAGGGATGAAAATGGAACAGCCGATTAGTTTTTATGCGATGATGGACCGTGTCAAATATATTGAACGTTGGTCTTTAATGAAGAATACGGAAAAAGAAAATGTAAAAGAGCATACTTTTGATGTGATTTTATTGGTTCATGCCTTAATTGAAATCAGAAGAACTTATTTCCCAGATAAAAAGCCGGAGATCAATACTGAGACAGCCATGCTTTATGCACTATACCACGATGCAAGCGAAATTATCACCGGAGATATGCCGACGCCTGTCAAGTACTTTAATCAGAGTATGCGTGAGCAGTATCAAGTTGTCGAAGAGCATGCGATTGAGGCTATGTTAAGTTTATTGCCTGAAGAATTAAGAGCCCAGTATCAAACTTATCTGAAACCGGATTTAACCGATGAGTATATGCAGGAGATTTGGAGATTAGTCAAAGCTGCAGACACCTTATCGGCGCATCTGAAATGCCTGTCTGAGCTGAAACAAGGCAATGCTGAATTTAAAGAAGCAGCTGCTTACACAAAAGAAAAATTAATTTCCTATCAATCCGAAGAAGTGAACTGGTTTTTGGAAAATGCCGTTCCGGCTTATGAATTGACTTTGGATCAGCTGCAATCCCCTTTGCTTTAAAAGATTACAGGAAAGTGTCAGGAGAAGCTGTTTATTGCAGAGGCGTTACAGCAATACTAAAACTTTAAAGCAAACCCCTTAAGCACTATTGTGCCAAATTTATCCTTGTTATAATAATTACCCATACTGATATTGTGAATGGAGTAATTATGGTCGGTGAAAAGAATAAAAATTTAATGACACTCATTGTCGTTGTTTTGATTTTGAGCATCATTCCGCTTATTCTTTTTTTCAGCAGGGAGACTGTTGCGGAAATGGTATTCCCGGTTGAAGCTGTGATCAATGCTTCTCCGTCTTTAAATATTCGTCCTACGCCGGATATTGATCATCCTAAAATCGGAAGTATTCCTTATGGGGAACAAGTACTTTTATTGGAAGAGGTGGAGGGTCAAGCGATCAACGGCGATACCAGATGGTATCGGATTGATTATCAAAATCAAGACGGGTATGTATCTGCTCAATATATTACGATTCAGGCCTGGCAGCCGGAATTGCCGCCGACAGAATCGGATCCTCAATTCGAACAGGAGCTTGAGGAGGCGGGCTTTCCCATATCCTATCGGGCGGCTTTGCATGATTTACACCAAAAGTACCCGGATTGGAAATTTACACCGTGCTATGTCAATGCGGATTTCAATTCATTGGTGAATAATCAATATCGTCCGGAAGGTGCTATCAATCTCATACCTGCTACCAGCCCGGACAGCTTTAAATCCAGAGCTTCCAGAGATTTTAATAAAGATACTAATACTTGGGTAGAATATGAACCAGGTTGGGTTGCTGCCAGTCGAGAAATCATTGCTTATCATATGGATCCGCGCAATTCTTTGGATGAACGAAGCGTCTTCATGTTTGAGAGTTTAAGTTATAACGAAGCAATTCAAACTTGGGATGGTGCGAGAAATTTATTGCGCAATACATTTATGGACAGCGATGAATACACCAACTATTTTATGAATGCAGCGGATATATCCCGTGTATCTCCCTATCATCTGATCAGCCGTTCCAAAATTGAAGTTGGTATCAACGGATCCGGAGCTACTACCGGTGCTTATCCGGGAGTTGAAGGCTATTATAATTTTTATAGTATCGGTGCCTATGGTAGCACGACCGATCCTTTGAAGAATGGATTGATCTTTGCTCGGGATGGTTATTCGAATAATCCGGCAAAGAGAGAAGCGATGTATTTGCCTTGGACAAATCCTGAACGGGCCATTATGGGCGGTGCGGTTTTTTTAGGCAGTGATTATATCAATAATTTACAAAACACAGTTTATTTACAAAAATTTGATTTATTGCACAATCAGAGTTACTTGCATCAATATATGGGCAATGTTCTGGCTCCCAGTTATGAGGCGGGGACTATTTATAACGGTTACTATAATCAGGGCACTTTAGGTGAGGCAAAGGAATTCTTAATACCGATTTTTGCAGCCATACCGGATATTCCGGTTCCTTACCCTTCTGAAACGTCCGGGACACCGAACAATTGGCTGCGTTCAATCTATCTGGATGATGTTTTATTGCCGGGTTTTCAATCTTCTACTTATCAATATCGGCTGGACATAAATGCCCCGAATTCTAAAATTACTCTACGTGCTACTCCGTATAATCCCTATGCCTCGCTTGAAGGTTTAGGGACTTATACTTTAAAAAACGGAGAGAATGCTATTAAACTTACAGTCACAGCAACCAATGGCGAAAAAAGATATTATGAAATTTTAATTCATTATCAGGGAGAAAATGAGCAAGAGTATCAAAAGATAGCGAGTGATGTACTACAAATACAACCGAATGGTTATGTATACGGTCTTGATCCGAAACAGAACTTACATTTGGCAGAAAATATTCTAGCTCAGCTCACAACTGATCCGCAGACAACTTTAGCGATCATTGATCAGGACGGCAATCCGAAAAATTCAGGCGAGATTGCCACAGGCGATCAGATTATTCAAAAAGATGGAGATCAAATTGTCGGAACATACACTTTGATACGTTTCGGTGACGTGAATAGTGACGCGGAGATCGACATTTTGGATGTTGATACGATAATGCGCTATATAACAGGCTATTTAGATTTAACAGATGTGCAGATTGCAGCGGCAAATGTATTACAAGATGCTGAAGTAAATATTTTGGATATTGATCTATTAGCCAGAACGATCAGCGGATATGTGGAAATTGATCCGTACCTTAATCCGATTGCTGAATGAAATGAGGAAAATAATGAAGCAGGTTTATCATAAAATAACGACAATCATTTTAGTTTTACTTCTTTTACTTGTTTATACGACATCTTTTGTTCTGGCAACTGAAGATGTGGATATTCCGACTGAACAGGGCGTGTTTTTTGTTGTTTCGCAAGAAACGGTGAAAGAAGGAGAGCAGGTGACAGTTTCTATTGTTAATCATTCCGGTATTGCTGTGACCAGTGGTCAATTCAAAATCACCTATGATGCCGAAAGATTTGATTTACTGGATAAAACTGTTTTTGGCAAAGAGCCGATGACTTTTAATCAACCGGAAGGTGAAACAGGTACTGTGGAAGTGTTGCAATATTTGTTAGACGCTGCAAATCCTTATGCCGAAAATGTTATTGCGAGTTTTACCTTCCAAAATAAAGGTACGCTGAGCGGGAAAGCTTCTTTCGTCTTGGCTAAATCAATTATCAGTTATGGAGCAATAGACGAAAATCCTCAAAAATTAGATGTACAGAATGATACTGTCACTCTAGAAGTTGTCAATGAAGATCCGGAAGAAATTCCAAGCAATGAGGGGACGATTGTTCCCGAGCCGACAGATCCTGATAAACCGATTGTTCCGACCGGGACGAGTTATTTAGAACCGGAACCCACAGAGTCGGAGATGATCAAACCGAGCAATACGACAACAACAGAGCCTACGAAAAAACCTACTGATGAACCTACGACAGCGAAACCTACAACGAAACCGACGGATGAACCTACGACAACAAAACCTACAGACATAACAACGGAATCAACTGCCAGCAAGACGGAACCGACGGATACAATCAAAACGATTGATATTCAAGAAGCGGGAGCAAATCAAACAACAGAGCGGCCATCGCAAACCATGACAGAGCCTACGAAGAAAACGGATATAAGTGCCCCTGTTACAACGGAACCGAACAAAGCAGAAGGACCGGTTATTCCTGATGATCAAGGCAAAGAAACAATGCCTTCTAAGAATGAAACGACGCTGGAAACAATTATTATTACATTAACAACAAAAGAATCTATCGATGTCGTTGAGTCCGAGCCGCAAAAAACAATGCAAATTTTGAAGCTGGCAACAGAACAGAGTGATCAAGAGCAGACAGAGCCTATTAATCAAGCGGAAACGTCAGAAACAAAAATTGCTAAACAGGCGGTGACAACAACTTCAAAAATTGAAGCGACTGAACAAAATAGTGAAATGACCAAAAGCATGGAACAGAATCCAGCGGAAGAGAAACAAGCTAAACAAGAACATGCATTTAAATTGACAGGAAAGGATTCGGATCTTAATAATAAAGTAATCGTCGGGGGCTTAACTTTAATTACCTTAAGTTCTGCGATAGCTTTAGGTGTTATGATTTTCCAGAATCACATCAAGCCGAGATAAGGATGGCATTGTTTATTGTTAGTAAAAGATATTTGGCATAAGTTCTCTAATCGTGAATTTATTACTTACATTGTTTCCGGAATGATAGTAACCTTTGCCAATTGGTTGATTTATACTTTTTTAATCAATGTTTGGCAAGATCATCATTGGCGTTGGGCGAATTTGATTTCGATCTTTTTGTCCATCTTATTGGCCTATTACTTAAATCGAGTCTTTGTCTTTAAGTCAAGCCGGTCTGTTTTTCCTGAAATTTTCTTTTTCTTTATCAGTAGAGCAGTGATTTCGCTGCTCTTCGAGCATGGCTTTATGGAGCTGATGATCAATGCTTTCCACTTTAATCCGCAAATCGTTATCGCTGATATAAAATTTCCCGTGATTAAAGTACTCGCTTCTGTTTTTGTAATTATTGGTAATTATTTAGTAGGAAAATTTTTCGTCTTTTCAAAAAAACAAGTTTCTGTTCAGGAGAAATAAAGATGTTTTCATTGTCTGATTTGAATCAATTGCAACAAGAACAAAAAAACTGGTCATTTGATCAGGCTTTGGATTTTTTAGCTTCAGCCAGAAAGTTCGGTATCAGACCGGGATTAGAACGAATTAAGCAATTATTGGAACTGCTTGGAAATCCGCAAAATGCTTATCCTGTTGTTCACATTGCAGGAACCAACGGCAAGGGATCCGTCAGTTCAATGTGCGCTTTTATCGCTGCCAGTGCAAATAAAAAGACTGGTCTTTTTACTTCGCCGTATTTGACGAATTTTAATGAGCGGATCCGAATTATTGACGGACATAAAGGCTTGCAGGATTTACAAAATGATCAGCGAGCTGCGGAAATTTCCAATCATTATTTTGCGAAGATCATGGCTTTGATTGCTTGGGAAATTGAAGTGATGAAGACGAAAGGCTTTGAAACTCCGACCGAATTTGAAATGATTACAGCTGCGGCTTTCGTTTATTTTGCCGAGATGAAATGTGATTTGGTTATTTTGGAGACGGGATTAGGTGGCAGACTTGATTCGACAAATGTTTGCTCCAATAAATTAGCAAATGTCATTACCGCCTTGAGTTATGATCATATGGATCGATTGGGCTATACCATGCGAGAGATCGCTTCAGAAAAAGCCGGTATTATTCAAGAGAATGTACCTACAATTTTATATAATCCTTTCGATACTGAATTGAGCAAGTCAGATGCCGCTGCTGCTCTTGAGGTTATTCAGGATCAGGCTACTGCGATGCATTCAGAATTGACGATTGTGAAAAGAGCAGATATTGTCAGCCGTTCCTCTTCTATTCATGGTCAGACTTTTTCCTATAAAGAACAGGGACCTTATGAAATCCGATTAGCCGGTGATTATCAGATGGAAAACGCGGCTGTGGCAATAGAAGCGAGCCGATATATTACCGATCAACCTCATATAGTACAGGGGTTGGGGCAGGCTCAATGGCCTGGCAGATTGGAATGTTTAGCTGAAGATCCGCTTATTTTGATAGACGGAGCACATAATTATCAGGGAGTGACTGGATTAAGAAAACATCTTGAAACATTTTTTAAAGATAAAAAGTTAATTGTCCTGTTTGGTGTTTTAAGAGATAAAGATCATTCCAAAATGTTGGATCATTTTCTGGGCTCTGAAAAATATCAAGTTTCCCAGATGATTTGTACTGCTCCTGATTTTCCCCGAGCCATGTCTGCACGGGAAGCAGCTTTAGAAATTTCGGAAAAATTAGCCGAGAAAAAAATAAAAGTTTCACTTAAAGATCTTGCTGAACTGGAAACACAGAGAAATCCTCTATATAATGAAATTCTATTTGAAGAAGATCTGACGAAAGCGGCGAGATTCGCTTATCAAATGGCCAAACAATCAAATTTGCCTTTAATTTGTTTCGGATCTCTGTATATGATCGGTAATGTCAGACCTGTCTTATTAGATTTATCGGAGGAACATATTTCTTGAATTGGCGAAAATATTATGAAACATTCGATTATATCAATCTTGCAGATGTCTCCCTGTTTGCGACGCCCAGAGAAATCAAGGAAGCAGTAGAAGCATATAATAAAGCTTTGGCAAAACTCAAAAAAGATAAAGGTAATTCTAAACAAGCTTTACAATCGATCGAGGCGATTGCAGACGATTATCCGATGTTCCCACAGGCTATGCATGTCAGAGCAATCGCTAAGGCGGATGCTGGTGATTTGCAGGAAGCTCTGGATCTTCTGAAAAAGATTCGCCTTTTAGATATCGACGAGGAGCAGGCGGCTTTGATCAAAGAGCAGATTTTTATTGCCGAAAAAGAGATAGCCAACTCCAAAACACAAAGGGAAACTGGTCTTAAGGGTAGAAACAGGACAAAAGATAAAAAGACAATTGCTGTTACCGATATTTTGCTCAAAGCACCGAAAGGTAAAAAATCACATCATTTAGATCGCGAAGAAATCAATGAATTAAATCGTAAATTAGGTAATGAAAACCCTCTGGATTTATCCGGAGAGATAGCTTATGAGGAAAAAAAAGCTACTCGAAGATTTACAGGTGTTGTGATACTTATCGCCCTATTAGCAATCAGTATTTTTTATTATGGAGTCAGACCTGCTATTTTAAAAGCAACAGGAAATAATATGCAGTATATGGAGCAATTGCATTGGTTGGAAAAAGAGATCAGCAAACGCTCAGAAGATGATGCAGGAATTCAAGAATTGCTAAATGATTATTATGCGGCTTTTCAAACACAGGAAGAACAAAATAATCAGACAATCAATTCGAGGCATGAAACGAAATCTACTGACAATTTATCAAATCATATAGCAACGGAAACAACTGAAAATACGGAATCAAGTATTTTCATAAGTGAATAAAGCAGAGGAAATAATGCAATATCAAACAACTAGAGATCAAAATCTAAAATTAAGTTTTTCTGAAATGGTCAGAGCAACCAAACCGCAAGAGGGTTTCTTTGTACCGGATCAGATACCGGTGCTTTCAAATCAATTTTTGGCAGAATTGAGCAAGCTTGATTTTATTTCCCGGGCAAAAAAGATTCTGGCGGTCTTTGCTCCGGATTTGCCGGATGATCTGCTGCAGGCAATTTGTGAGGATGCATGGCCCAAAGAAAATTTTAATGAAGAGATATTTTATGAAAGTAAAGTTTTAAATCCCTATCTCGAAAATCCAGCATTTCTCTTTTTGACAAATGGCAAAACTGGTTCCTATCTTGATTTTGCGCAAGCTTTAGTACTTTCTTGCATCAAACATTTGGCTCGACCGGATGAAACTTGGTATTTAATTGCGAATGAAACGACAGAGCATCTTAAAGCGTTGGCAGCCTTGAATTTTGAAACGGAACAGTTTAAACCGATTTTTGTTTTAGATAAAAAAGCGGCAGCGAATTATACTTTAAAAGAAATTCAATATGTCTGGAATGTAAATCATTATGATGCTGAGCCGGGGCAAATTCAGGAACAGGAAGCTGCAGAACAAAAAAAATTTGAAAAGCAAGCATTTCCTGAAGAGTTTATAGAGGACAATAAGTTGTCTATTTTCAGTGTGAAAGGTCGCGTTGAGGATTATGAAAAATTTGCTGAAGACTTTTTCTCCGCGACAGATCAGATAGCAGCTTTAAGAGAGCAAAATAAGCATATTATTCATTTAGGCAGTCAGAATTTTGTCTATTATATCGCTTTGATGATTCTCTTGCTTTCTGCTTATGTTGATTTTTTGAAGGATCATATTTTGGATCAAGAAGAAGAATTTGTCTTGGCTTTCCCCAATCATAACTTGGATTTTCTTTATACCGGTATTTTATTAAAAGAATTGGGTTTGCCGATTGCTTCTTTGGCGGTGGCCTGCAATCAGAATAAATCTTTTGTTGATTTTTTGGAAAGCGGCATTTTAGATGTAAAACGCAAGTACTTTAGAACCGGTACTCCCGGATTAGACCGTATTTACTATTCGACATTCGAGCGTTTTATTTTTGAAATTGTCAATCGCGATGTGGAACGCAGTCAAAAAGTAATGCAAGATTGCGCCAACGGCAGTTCGGAAAATATAGAAAATATTTTGAAGGATTTGAGATATTTTATTTTTGCCAATGCCGTGAACCATAAAACGCTCAAGACAACAATCGATGAATGGTATTTACGGACGGATTATCTATTTGATCCGTATACAGCCTTGACTTTGGAAAATCTTACTAAAATCAAAAAAATTGATTTGAAGAAACATAAAGTGATTATTCCTGTATTGGAACATCCTCTTTTATCTTCACGGATCTGTGCGGAAGCTATTCTGGATGATAAACAAATGAAAAAGAAAAACTTTACACAGATCTTGGACATGGTTGCGGAAGAAAGCGGCATGCATATTCCGTCCGCCGCAAAGTCCGGCTTAGCCCGTCCAACCTTGATTTTCGTGAACAACGAAAATGCGATAGAACAGATCTTTACAGCACTTTTGGAAGATTGATCTTAAAATGCGGCAAATGACATACGGTACATAAAAAATAGCGGCTGAGCACCTAATAGGACTCAGCTGCATTTTTTATACTTTTTAATTCGATACCTTGATTTTGATCGAGTACAAAAGAAGTAGACCATTGCGATTCAAATAAAATAACCGGATTTTTATCCTGATCTTCAACCAACATATTATTGGAAGCAATGATAATATCTTCTATCGCTTTTGCTTTGTCGGGATCCTGCCAAGTGACCCAGCGTGCGACATGATACGGCAAGCGCTGAATGGATAAGTCGACATTGTATTCATTTTTTAAACGATATTCTAAAACATCGAATTGCAGCACGCCGACTACACCCAAAATATATGTTTCCGTACCAATTCCATACTGCTGATAAAGCTGAATGGCACCTTCTTCGGCCAATTGATGGATGCCTTTTTGGAATTGCTTGCGCTTCATGGAATCTTTGGCGGATACTCTGGCAAAATGCTCCGGCGGGAAGACGGGGATATCTTCAAATTGAAAATCGGATCCGATGGTTAAGCTGTCACCGATTTTGAATTGCCCCGGATCAAATAAACCGATAATATCTCCGGCATAAGCCTGCTCTACGAAAGAGCGATCTTGTGCCATAAATTGTTGAGGCTGTGCCAAACGGATGATTTTACCTGTTCGCACATGTTTTACCTGCATATCTTTTTCGTATTTCCCGGAACATATCCGAATAAAAGTAATACGATCACGATGATCCGGATTCATATTTGCTTGAATTTTAAATACAAAAGCGGAAAAAGGATGATCGATCGGGTCGATTAAGCCGCAGCTCGCTTTTCTGGGCACAGGTGCCGGAGCCATGCTTAAAAATTCCTGTAAGAAGAATTCTACTCCGAAATTATTTAAAGCTGAACCGAAAAACAGGGGAGTTTGTTCCCCTTTAGCTACTTTCTCCAAATCTAAATCATCACCGGCAATGTCTAATAATTCAATATCTTCCATTAGTTTTTGATGATAATAATCGCCTAATTCTTCCCCCACATGCTGATCTTCCAAAGCGGAAACTTTAACCTTGACCATGCTGGCTCCATGATCCTCATTTTGATCATCAAATAATTCAATTTGTTTTAATTTGCGATTATAAACACCCTGGAAATCACCGTCAGTACCGATTGGCCAATTGATCGGTACAGCGAAAATACCCAATACTTTTTCTAATTCATCCATTAAGTCAAAAGGTGATTTTGCCGCCCGATCCATTTTATTGACAAAGGTAAAAATAGGAATGCCGCGCAGACGACAAACCTTAAATAATTTAATGGTTTGTTCCTGTACACCTCTGGCGGCATCAATCATCATAATGGCAGCATCAGCAGCGCAAAGAGTACGATATGTATCTTCCGAGAAATCCTGATGTCCCGGGGTATCCAAAATATTGACACAATAATTGTTATACTCAAATTGCATCACGGAGGAAGAAACAGAAATACCTCTTTGTTTTTCGATTTCCATCCAGTCGGAAGTTGCATGTCTGGCGGCTTTTCTACCTTTTACCGCACCGGCTAAGTGAATAGCACCTCCATACAGCAAGAGCTTTTCGGTCATCGTTGTTTTACCGGCATCCGGATGCGAAATGATCGCAAAAGTGCGGCGACGTTTAATTTCTTTTTCTAATTGGTGTTTTGCTTTCTGATCTTTTTTTTCTGTAATCTTCATAATACTCCTAATTTGCTCGAACTTAAAAAACATTGTGATTATAACAAAAAGTTTTCATTTTTTCAGTTATGCTAAAACCCAATCATTTTCTTCCTGCAGATTTTCTGTTCCACAATAAGCACAGATTTGCGATGTTTGATTTTGCAGGATTTGATTGCCACCGCAATTTTTGCATTTATACTGATCCAACTCGTAGTAGACAGGGGTCAAAACATGCTTTTGTCTTTTTACATGCAAATTGAGTTTGGAAACGATGTTTTTTACTTTGGTTTTGTTGCCGTACCGCTTTAATTTAATACCGTCTACCTGACAGCTGAGAGATAAAATTTCATATTTCGGACGCAAAGACAACTCTTTTCTGAGCCCAAATTCTTTTAAAGTATCTAACTCCTTTTGAAACACTGCCGCTTGTGGCGAAGTCAAGTGGGGTCTTATCGACTGCAAATCAGAATGCAGATACATGTTTTCAATGCGTGAATAAACATCGGTTATATTGATATCTACTTTCGCTTGACGGAATAATTCTTTTAACATTTTTACCTCGGTTCTATTCATGGGTTATATAAAATCAAATAAAATATCTGGCCGATATGATTAGCATAAGTATGATTCGAGTACACTAATATATTTAAGCACATACTCTATCATGATAAAACGATACTCCTAATTGATTGAACCTGAAATTGAACCTGAAAAATATCGTGATTATAACAAAAAGTTTCCATTTTAAAAATGTAAATGTTATTCTTTTCATATTGTAAAAAATCATCGTGCTGATAAGAGGTTTATATGCTGAATTGTTTGAAGTTTATAAAAAAAATGAACATATTTGCTTTAGCCGGGATTTTACTTTTCTTTTCTGGTTTGGGAAATATCGCTCAGGCTGCGGAAATAAATGATCAAATTAAAATTGATGGACAGATGATTGAGCTTGAAGGCGAGCAGGGCAGATGGCTTTTGCCAATAGATTTTCTGGAGCGGAAAGAACTGCCGCAAAGGCAATTTCCACAATTAGAAGAAATAGATTGCTTAGCTTATATTGTGACTGATTTAGATACAGGCGAAGTTCTTCTGGAACAGGGAGAAACGGATATGATTGCTTATCCTGCCAGCATGACTAAAGTATTGACGGCTATTACGGTGCTGGAATGTCCTGATTTTGCTTTGGATAAACCTGTCACTTTTTCCGAACATGCTCTTGATTTACCGGCTCCTGAATCCGTGCGTTCAGGTTATGAGCTCGGCATGGAAATAACAACTGATGAAGCTTTGCACTTGTTAATGGTCGCTTCGGCTAATGATTGTGCCAGAGCTTTAGCGGAAACTTATGGCGGAACGGAAGAAAATTTTGTCGTCATGATGAATGCGAAAGCGGAAGAAATCGGGGCGGACTTCTCACATATGGTTGATGCGGCAGGTTTTGGTTTAGAGGATCATTTCTTCACGCCGCGAGATTTAGCCAAAATCATTCAATATAGTATGAAAAATGAAATTTTTCGAGAATTAGTCAGCACAAAAGAATATATAGCGTCCTATCATTTGCCCGGTGCGAACAGCGGTATTTTTCAAAATAGCAATAAATTATTATTACAAGGTGACCGGGAATTAGCCTCAACTTATTTGCATACTTATGACGGAGTTAAAACCGGTACGACGGATTTGGCCGGCTATTGTCTTTCTGCGACTGTTCATACTTATGACGGCCGCCATCTTTGCGGCATTATTTTCAACGGCAGCTTGGCAAATTCAAGTGCTGTGCCGAATATAGCCGTTTTGCTCAGAACTGTTTTAGAAGAAGCCGCTCGAAAAGAAAATTGTCCGGAGAAGGCGGATGCTGTTCGTTTTTTAGCTGAAAACCCATCACTCTTCAACAGAGTTCGAGAAGTGATTTTTGAAAATACATTAGATGATTTTGTCAGGCAGGAATATCTGACAACTGCAGAAAAAGAGAACATGATCAATGCGGGACAGCAGCCATCTTCTGCAAGAGAGGAAGGAACAGGAAGTAAAGAGCTGTTAGATTATTTTTCAGGTAAAGATAAAGATGAAGATGAACAAAATACTGCTGCAACCAAAAAGCGTTCAAGTATAACAATAGATCCTAATAGTTCGGATCTGAAGGATATTGAACAAAATGACAAAGCGAATCAAACAGATCAAATGCAGAGTGCGAAGTTTTTTCAAAATCCTCGGAATATCATTATTATAGCGGCTATTATTATACTCATCGCAATTTTAATATATTTAATTTATAGAATTTTTGCTCATCGAAAAAGGTCAAATGAATAAAATTGCTAATGCAGAAAATGATAGAAAAAAAGCGAAATAGAACGAAAAAGAGAGAATCTATATTGTATTTGTAAAAATGCTTGACTTTATATCTTGATTTTTGTATATTCGTGAAGCGTTAATTTTGCAATAAAACAATTGAGATAAATCTTTTGAGGAGGAAATTACATGAAAACATATGTAGCGAAACCTGCTGAAGTAGAACGTAAATGGTATGTGATCGATGCTGAAGATATGATTCTTGGCCGCGTTTCCACTGTTGTTGCTTCTATTTTACGTGGTAAACATAAAGCTGAATTCACACCTTTCGTTGATACAGGCGATTATGTTATCGTGGTCAATGCAGATAAAGTTAGATTGTCAGGTAATAAAGAAGACAAAAAAATATATCACAGACATAGCTTATATCCGGGCGGATTGAAAGAAATACCTTTCAAAGAAATGCAGGCTAAACATCCGGAGCGATTAATTAAATTGGCTGTCAAGGGCATGTTACCAAAGAATGCTTTAGGCAGACAAATGATCAAAAAATTAAAAGTCTATGCAGGACCTGAGCATCCACATCAGGCGCAAAATCCTGAAGTTTGGGAAATGAAGTAAAGGAGGCGGAGTAGATGGCAAATAAAGATTTTTATTATGGAACCGGTCGTCGTAAACAAGCAGTTGCAAGAGTTCGTTTATATCCCGGCAAAGGAAATATTGAAATCAACGGTAAAGAATTTGAAAACTATTTTGACCTCGCAACTTTACGCTATATCGTGATGCAACCGTTAAATGCTACTAATACAACCGAGAAATTTGATATTATCGTCAATGTTCACGGCGGTGGCATCGCAGGTCAAGCCGGTGCTGTACGTCATGGTATTGCAAGAGCTTTAGTTGAAGCCGATGCGGATTCTTATAAAGCTGAATTGAAAAAAGCTGGTTTCTTAACCAGAGATTCCAGAGTGAAAGAACGTAAAAAATACGGTCTCAAAAAAGCTCGTAAGGCTTCTCAATTCTCTAAACGTTAAGCGTTTTTACTTTTTGAAAAATCAAAAGATCGGGGAAATATTTCTCCGGTCTTTTTATATTTAAAAAATTACTTTATGCCGAAGATGATCAAATTTTTCTGTTTCACTTAGATAGGATAATCCGATTGGAAAAGGACGATAGACGATAGTTATATGGACATTGGCATATATGATAATGAGCAAAATGATGATCACTATATATCTGTAGTTTGTTATAATAATGAACATTGCAGATGATTATATGATGAAGAAAGGTAGTTATATGCCATCAAAGAAGTATTTGATGAAATCAGTTGAAGACACTTATGCTTTTGGTAAACATTTGGGAGAAATTTTAAAACCAAATGACATTGTTGCTTTACAAGGGACATTGGGAGCAGGTAAGACTACCTTGACGCATGGCATTGCAGAAGGTTTAGGTATTCAAACAGCCGTTTCCAGTCCGACTTTTACTCTGCTGTTTGAGCATACAGATAGTTTAAAGAATATACCGATGTATCATTTTGATGCTTATCGCCTGCATGATATTTTTGAATGGTATGATGCAGGATTTCCGGAATATTTTGATGCTGACGGTGTTTGTATCATTGAATGGGCAAATCGCATTCAGGAAGTTTTGCCTGAGCGCAGCATTTGGCTGAAAATTACCTTAGATGAACAGGATGAGAACAAGCGCATCTATACTTTGGAAGTGCCGTTTTTAGAATTTGATTTTCAGCATCTGCAGGAATGGGAAATAGATGTTTAATTCTTGTGAGCGGTTTTGGAGGGAAATTTCATGAAGGAATATCGTTTAGCATTTGACACCACGGGAAAGAGTTTATCCGTTGCTTTTTTTCAAAAAGGACAATTGTTGATAGAGGAAACGCTGCACTTAAACAATCAACATTCCGTTAATTTACTGCCTGCCATTGATCGCCTGAAAAACAGTATAGGACTCGATTTTACTGACTTAGAGGCCGTTTTTGTGACGATTGGACCGGGTTCTTTTACCGGAATCCGCATCGGTATTTCTACGGCAAATACATTCGGCTATACTTTGCAAATTCCTGTTCTGGGAATTTCTTCATTGGAAGCTTTGGCTTATCCTTATTTTGCAGCCCGTGAACATATTGTAATTCCTGCTTTTGACGCACGCGGCGGTCGCGTTTTTGCTGCTGTTTATCAAGAAGGAGCACGTATTTCCCATGACAAGCAATTTATTGATGATCAATTGGCTGAATTTTTATTAGCCCAAAATCTAAAAAACGAGCCGATTTTGCTTTTAGGCGACGGTGCTGATACTGTTGCTGCACTTTTACAAAAGTATGATTTCTCCACTGTTAAAAAATTAGAAAAAGACGCGAGAGAAAATTATATTTCTGCGGCGAGTATTGCTATGTTGGGAAACCGTCAAATAGAATTCCTGTCTTTGGCTGAGCAGAAATTTGAGCCGGTGATACCGAATTATTGTGCAATAACCCAAGCCGAACGCAACTTAAAGCAAAAACAATTACTTGAACAATGACCATGATGTTAAATAAAAATATTGATTAAGGGAAAATGGCATGACGAAGTTAACAAATGAACAATTAAATCAAATCTTGGAGGAATGGGGTTTGCATAAAGAAACCTATACTTCGAGAAGGTATGGCTCAGGTCATATTAACGATACATATTGTATTGCGGATAGAAAAGAGCCGGACACATGTAAATATATTTTGCAGCGAATCAATCATGCAGTATTTACCAACCCTGAACATGTTATGGATAACATTGTTGGCGTAACTTCCTATTTGGCTGAAATCATTAAGGCCGAGGACGGAGATCCGATGCGGGAAACGTTGAATATTATTCCAACTATCAAAGGTGAAAATTATCTTAAAAAGGTTTTCCATCATTCTGAAAACGGCAATACGGAAAATGTGACATATTGGCGTCTTTATTATTATGTAAAAAATTCAATGGATTTTCAAAAATCTCCTTCCTTGGAAATTTTTTCTGAATCCGGTTACTCTTTCGGTCGTTTTGCAAGACGTTTAATTGATTATCCGGTGGCAACTTTATATGAAACCATTGAAAATTTCCATGATACACCGAAACGTTTAGCCGATTTTAAAAAAGTGGTGGAAGCTGATCAGCAAGGCAGGGTAAAGAACTGTCAGGCAGAGATTGATTTCATTTTGAAACGTGAAAAAGATTGTGCAGTCTTGCAGAACTTATTAGCCAAAAAAGAATTGCCTCTGCGCGTCACTCATAATGATACAAAATTAAATAATGTATTATTTGATAACAAAACAGGCAAAGGGATTTGTATTGTTGATTTAGATACGGTGATGCCAGGTTTATTAGCCCATGATTATGGGGATTCGATTCGATTTGGCGCTTCCACAGCTTTAGAGGATGAACAGGATTTGGAAAAAGTTCATTTCAGTCTTGAATTGTTTGAAGTTTACACCAAGGCTTACCTGGAGGAAGTTGGCTCCGTGATGACGGAAAAAGAACTGGAAACTTTAGCCTGGGGCGCTCGTCTGATGACTTTGGAATGTGGTATGCGTTTTTTGATGGATTATTTGCAAGGGGACATTTATTTTAAAATTGACAGAGAAAAACACAATTTGGAACGAGCCAGAACACAGATAAAATTAGTTTCAGAAATGGAAGAGCATTTTTCACAAATGCAACATGTTATTATGCAATCCGCACAGCTAAAAGTTTAATTATTCCCAGATTTTACAAAAATTCATACCATGAGCGGCAAAAAAAATTTTATAATTTGCTGTTCATGGTATTTTTAGTTGCATATTTTGTGATTAAATTTATAAACATTAGTATAAGAATAGAGCAAAGAAGAGGATATTTTTTAGCTTTGCATATTTGAAAACAAATTTTGTGATATGATCAAAGAAAAATATTTGTAAAAATAATAAAAGAGAGAGGAGATGGGAGAATGAAAAGGACAAAAGTACTGCTAATTCTGATTTTAATTTTAGGATTATGTGTAAATTTATCAGCTTGCAAATCGAGCAGAGTACATCGGAAAAGTGAAAGACCCAGAAAGCCTGATAGACAAACAGAAGAAAAAATTGAAATGCCGGAAGATGAAGAAGACGCAAGGCAGTCAATATCAGATGATCAGCAGAGCGAAGATGAGGAAATGCAAGAGGATGCTGAAAATGTTTCGGATGATCAGATAGAAATAGAGAACGATGAAGATAAAAGCGAAACAAAAACATCTGCTGCCAATCAATTATCGAATGAGGAACTGAATCAGGCATTTGTCCTCGGTGCAACGCAAGGTTCTTCCAGATCTGATTATGTAGCCGATCGAGAAGTTTGGAACGATTTTATTGTAGATGAAGAGAAAGCTATCGCGCAAAGAGCAGTCGGCGGTGTACATATACCCGAAATTTTATTTGACTCTGCAGACGCTCAAAACGCAAATGCAACCATTGAAGAAATCATTTCCGATATGAAGCAGAGTTATACTAATTATCAACAAAGTAAAGATATGGAAACGGCAAAAGATATTCTTGGTATGGAAGCAAATTTTTCGGTTTATCAAAATCAAGATTTTTTAAGTGTACATATGACTGTTACTGACTTTACTGCTGGCTTTTTTGCAAAGCATAATATCTTCAATTTCTCATTGCCAGATGGAAATTTTATCAGTGACGCTGAACTTTTGAGTTACTTCGACATTGCTGAAACAGATATTTTAGGCTATATGGAAAATGCCATTGTCGATGATTATGAACGCCTAAGCGATGCTTATTACGATAGCAGTAATTGTCTCGGCAATATGAATTTTCTTGCTGGTATGGCCTTGCAAGATTTGTGGGAGCATTATGCTGACACTGATCATTTGGTATTTATTGATGAGATAGGGCAACCGCAATTTCTCTATTCGCAATATACCATGGCGGGTGCGGGAGTGTATTCTAACACCTTGCCTTTGTTGAAGAGTGGAGAGAATATTAAGCAGCAGTACTCTGCGGAATATATTCGCATGGCAAAAGAGCTAGGCATCGATCTCGATGATCAAACGATACAAGGAATTATGATCTATTTAGGAAACGGTTATGATAAAGCCAGTATTGAAGATGTTTTGACGAAATTATATCCCTGGCAAATTGCTTATTTGGATTATCGGGAACCGAAAATGCTGTTTAACATAAAAGAAAACGAAAAGGATTACAGTATCAATTTAGCCGGGCAGGAATTTTATTTGCTGATTCCCAAAATGAAAAATGCAAGTGTATCTTTGCAAGAACTTGCTCTGGATGAAGCGGGGGAATTGAAAAAGGTTGATAATTATTATTTAGAAGGGATGGCTGCGAGCGGGCCGGTTTTAATTTGTCAAAATGAAAGTGAAATTGCTCCGAATGCCGAAATTACCATTCAATACAGAAATCAAAAAACACAATTTAGTCCATCTGTCAGTTTAAAAGACGGTTCAATCATATTACCGGCAGAGATCTATAACGGTCAGGACTTGATGGATTGGGACGGCTTGAAACAAGCAGATTTTTTCTCTTGGTATTTGCGAGACAATCTATTTGAGCTAAAGGGCTTGAAACTGTCTGAAGACAATTAGTTCTATCCTTGATTAAGAAATCACAATCTGTAAGAAAGAGATGGCTACATGATCTTTTAAGCTATCTCTTTTTCAATGGAAAGTGATGACTGTATGGTTAAAATTTTCTGAAAAACGATTCGTTCGATCTTACATAGACATTTTACTCAAAGCATGACAATTCATTCAATCCTAAAAACTTTACCCAAATATTACAAGAAATGATTGGAAAAAAATCATAGCTTCATGTTCTGGTGATATAGTATGAAGTATAGGAAATAATCTATTAGAATGTTCTGAACAAAGGGGTTATGTGTATGGAGAAGAAAGATAAAGATATTCTGTATGAGAAAATGAATTACAAAGGAAAGTTCAGAAGAACATTATGGTTTATCTCTGTAGTCGTTATCTTATGTTTTTTAACTCCATTATTTATGGGATCATTTTGGTTTGTATACGATATAATCTTAGTTGCCGTTTTAATCTGGCAATTACAACCTACATATAAAATGATGAAAATAGAAGAAAAGAAGATGGCGGCAGAAAATTCGAATCATCATAAAAACGATCATGAACTTGAATAGAGTTGATAATTTCTTTTAAGAAGATCCTGGATAAACCGAAAAATTTTTAATGCAAAAGAGCTTTGTGCATGTTATGATTTGCTTGAATCATAACAACAAGGCTCTTTTTTATATTGATAGCAAGCATATTCAACTTAGATGCTTATGCGTTACAGGTTGGGTGAATATCGGAAAAAAGGATATATAGACAAGCGAAGGAATGATGATGTATAGAATCATATCTTTTCTATTAGCAGTTACGATGCTGTTATTATTGATAACCGCTTGCGGAACAGATGGAGATAAGCAGTCAGCGGAAACTGCACAAGTAATAGAAAATACAGAGAAGATTGAGGCGATTCAGGTGTCGGAACAAAATAAGAGAACAATTTATCTGGCAGGCGGCTGCTTCTGGGGAGTTGAAGCTTATTTTAAGAAAATCCCGGGAGTTTTTGATACGGAAACCGGTTATGCTAACGGTCATACGGAAGATACGGATTATTCAAAGATTAAAATGACGGATCATGCTGAAACAGTCATGATTTCTTATGATATTTCACGGGTTTCTCTGGAGGAAATTTTATTGCATTATTTCAGGATCATTGATCCGACTTCTTTGAATCAGCAAGGTAATGATATCGGTCGCCAATACCGTACCGGTATTTACTATACCGATGATCAGGATAGCAAAATTATTGATAAAGTTATGCAATATGAAACAGGAATTCATGGCCGATTAGCGGTTGAAACAGAGAAATTAGATCATTTCGTTAAAGCGGAAGATTATCATCAGGATTATCTGGATAAAAATCCTGGAGGTTATTGTCATATCAATTTGGCACAAGCTGAAGAACCTCTGTTTACTGAACATTATGATCTGCCTTCAGAAGAGAATATCAAAGAATTGTTAGATGATGAATCTTATCAGGTCATGCGCCATGCGGATACGGAAAGACCCGGTTCCAGTCCCTTGAATGATGAATATCGCAAGGGAATTTATGTGGATAAAATTACCGGAGAGCCCTTGTTTTCTTCCAGTGATAAATTTGAGAGCGGCTGTGGCTGGCCCAGCTTTTCAAAACCGATTACCACAGATAAATTAAGTGAAGCGGAAGATGGCAGTTTTGGCATGACCCGTACAGAAGTTAAAGCTAAAAATTCCGATTCGCACTTGGGGCATGTTTTTACTGACGGTCCGAGAGAAAAGGGCGGTTTACGCTATTGTATCAACGGTGCGGCTTTGCGTTTTATCCCTTATGAAGAGATGGATCAAGAAGGATATTCCGCATATAAAATATTTTGTGAATGACGATGATGGCGACATCTGCGAAAGATGAAGAGAAGAGCTTGCCTGATGCACTGATTTTATATTGTAGATTGACAATGAATAAAGAATAATCATATACTGAAAGCTAATCAAAGCATTGAGGAAAAGTATATATTTGGAGGCAACATGATAACAAAAAATATTGTGATTGATTGGGAAGAAGGCATTGAGATGAAATCAATTGCTTTATTGATTCAAAAAGCATCTGCATTCTCATCCACTATCCATATCTCAAAAGGTGATCGTCGAGCCAATGCCAAGAGTCTTTTAGGCATGATGTCCTTGGGCATCGAAGATGGTGCTGAGTTAGAAATTAAGGCGGAAGGTCAAGATGAGGAAGAGGCCGTTGAAGCGTTAGCAGAATTCCTGCAAAATCCTCTCGATTAATCCGGTCCAATTTAATAACATGCCCGTTAGCAATCGAGCTTTTGATGCTAGACTGGAGTTAATTCCAAAAGAACCTGGTGTATACTTGATGAAAGATACATCCGGTTCTGTTATTTATGTCGGAAAGGCGATCAATCTGAGAAATCGCCTGCGCAATTACTTTACGCCTAATCCCAAAGTTGATCCGAAAATTAAAGCGATGATTTCTCATATAGCAGATTTTTCATATATTATCTGCAAAAATGAGCTGGAAGCATTGATTCTGGAAAATAATTTGATTAAACATCATCGCCCGAAATACAATACGCTTTTGCGTGATGACAAAGAATATCCATATATAAAAGTCACCTTAAATGAATCCTATCCCAGGGTGATGCGAGCTTATCGCATCGGTCCGGATCGCGAAGCCGGAGCCCGTTATTATGGCCCCTATTTAGCGGGTGATTTGCAGCGGGCGCTAAAAGCGATTTATCGTATTTTCCCGGTGATGACCTGCAATCGCAAATTACCGCGTGATATTGACAAAGACAGACCATGCCTCAAATATTATATCAATCGATGTATCGGTCCCTGTACCAGTGCAGTCAGCAAGGAAGAATATTTACAAAGTATCGATGAAATATGTCGTTTCCTGGACGGGCAGCATGCTGATTTATTACAAAGAATAAAAACTAAAATGGAGCAGGCAGCAACTGAGATGGATTTTGAAAAAGCCGCTGTTTGGCGCGACCGTTATCAGGATTTATTGCGCTTAACGGAAGACCAGGTGATCGTTTCGACCAGAGGAGAAAATCTTGATGTGCTGGGGATTGCCAGAAACGGCAATGAGGTTTGCCTGCAGAAAATGGAGATCAGAAATGGCAGAATGATCGGAGCCGCCAGCAGTTTTATGGAAGACCAGGAAGAACCTGACAGCATTTTATTTGAAGCATTTATCAAACAGCATTATGCTGCTTCTTCCTATATACCAAGTTTGATTTTAATGTCAAAGGATCTGGATGAGCAAACTTTGTTGGAGGATTATTTGCAGCTTTTGAGTCATAAAAAAGTTAAGTTCAGAAAACCTTTGCGCGGTGAAAAAAGAAAATTGATCGAAATGGCGGATCGCAATGCTGCGCAAAATTTAAATCGTCATACTTTAATCGGGGGATCTGCCGGAGGTTTGGCACAAACCTTGATGCATTTAGCGGAAATCTTTGCTTTAAAAGAAGCTCCGCATCGTATTGAAGCTTATGACATGGCCAATTTAGGAGCAGATGATCGAACCGGAGCGATGGTTGTTTTTACCGAGGGAAAACCGAAACGTTCTTTGTATCGTCACTTTCATATTAAAAGTTTTGAGGGAATTGATGATTATCGCGCGATGGCGGAAGTCATCACAAGGCGCATGGAACGACTTGAAGATCAGAAATTCGGTGCAGCTCCTGACTTAATTCTATTGGATGGCGGCATGGGGCATATACAAACAATTTTGCCTATTGTGCATCATTATGCTCCGGATATTCCATTAGCCGGTATTGTCAAAGATCAGCGACATCGTACGCATGGTTTGCTTTTGCCGGACGGTCGGCTGATTGAACTGCAAAAGGATGAAGCGCTGGCAGATGAAAATCCGGATGAAAGAAGCAAAAGGCTTGGCTTATTGCGTTTATGCACGGCAATACAAAATGAAGCCCATTATTTTGCCAGAAGATTACATAAAAAAGCGGGACTGAAAAGAACGATCCATTATACATTAGAAGATATTCCGGGAGTCGGCCCTGCCAGACGAAAAAAGCTGTTGCAACATTTTTCAAGTATCAAAAATATTGCTGAGGCGAGCTTGGCTGAATTAAAAAAAGTTCCCGGCATACCGGATGAAATTGCAAAAAATGTTTATGAATATTTTCATCAACAAGCTGAAGCGTGATGAGCAAAAGCATTATTAGCAAAGGTTGATGAAAGAAAACATTATGAGTGAAGGAAATATATGTCAGTTTATTGTATCGCCGATTTTCATTTAAGTAATGAAGTTGATAAACCCATGCATAAATTCGGGGAGCGTTGGCTGCAGCATGATCAAAAATTAAAAAATCATCTGCAGGGAGTTCTTAAAGCAGAGGATACGCTGCTGATTCCCGGTGATATTTCCTGGGCGATCGATTGGCAGAGTGCGGCAAAGGATATGTTGTTTATTGATGCATTGCCGGGGCGAAAAATTTTGCTGCGTGGCAATCATGATTATTGGTGGGGCACTCTCAAAAAAAATTATCGTAAAGCGGAGAATTTAGGGGTTCACTCCATCGATTTTTTACAAAATAATGCTTTTCGCATAGCAGATGCCCAAATCGGCAATCTACTCGTCGCCGGTACAAGAGGCTGGATATTCCCTAATGATCCTAAATGGCAGCAAACTGATCAAAAAATCTATGAAAGAGAAATTCATCGTTTGCAGATTTCTTTACAGGCAGCGGGAAAAATGCGGCAAGACGGGGATCGTTTACTTGTCATGACACATTTTCCGCCGATGAATACGCAATTAGCGATTTCACCTTTTACGAAATTGATGAGAGAATATCAGACCGAACTTTGTTTTTATGGGCATATTCATCATGCGAACAGCCCTTATCAGCTGTTCGGGCAGAAAATTGATGATGTCAAAATGTATCTCTGTGCATGTGACCAAATCAATTTTCAGGCATTGAAGATTGATGATTATTTAGAGTAATATAAAACGCATATTCAGTAAGTTATTAACTTTAGAAAAGCGGGAGCAAAATATGGCAAAAAGTATGACCGGATTTGGTAAATCCTTATTATCTGAAAATGATTTGAATGTTTCTGTAGAAATAAAATCTGTTAATAATCGTAATCGTGATATCAGAATGCGGATTCCATATGCTCTGAATGCTTTGGAAATCACTTTGCGCAAGCAAATTGAGCAAATTATTCAGCGCGGCTATGTTGAAGTGAATATCAATTATGAAGATTTAGGAAAAGAACCGGATATTAAATTGGATATGAACGGCGCTAAAGCGTATTTACAAATTTATCAGGAAATTGAAAAGCTGACTGGTGAAGCCATCAGTTCAAAAGCATTGCTTTTGGCAAGAAATTCTAATATTATTGCCAAGCAGGAAGAAATTCTTGATGAACAGAGATATTTACCGGTTTTTACGAAGGCGATTGCTTCAGCTTTAGCTGAATATGATCAAACCAGGATTGTCGAAGGTACTAATCTGGTGCAGGATTTACAAAAACGCATTCAGTATATGCGTACTTTGCTTGAGAAAATTGAGCGATACGCCGCAGCGGTTCCGCTTTATCATAAAGAAAAATTATTGGAGCGCCTGCAAAATTTATTGGATGAAAATATAGAAGAGTATTATGACGGCCAGAGGGTCGCCGCTGAAATTGCTATTTTTACCGATAAGGCTGATGTGACTGAAGAAATTACCAGATTGCGCAGTCATTTTGATCAATTTGAAGATTTGTTAAAACAGGATATGGCAATCGGTAAAAATTTAGATTTCCTTGTACAGGAATTTTTGCGAGAAACAAATACAATCGGTTCCAAGGCTAATGATTTGGAAATTACGAAACTTGTTGTTGAAATGAAAACGAATATTGAGAAAGTCAGAGAACAAGTACAAAATATTGAATAAAGGTGTTTGAGTGTAATTCTGTTTTTTGTTATTCTGTTTTTTATCAGAAAGGTAGCGTATGGACAAAATAAACTTTATCCGTATCGGTGATTCCAGTGTTGTCGCGATGCAGCGCTTGATTGCTATCGTAGATGCCGATTCGGCTCCGATCCGCAGAATGATTCAAGAAGCCAGAGATCGCGGTACTCTGATCGATACGACCTATGGCAAGAAAACCAAAGCAGTTTTGATTATGGACAGCGATCATGTTATTTTGTCATCTCGAACCGTCGAACAACTGAATAAGGTTATTGAGGAAGAAGCGTGAGTAAGATAGTAAGTAAAGAAGGCATTGTAGTTTGTATTTCCGGTCCCTCAGGCGTTGGAAAAGGCACGGTGATAGCTGCTTTAATGGAGCGTATGCCTGAGTTTAAATTATCTATATCCATGACCACCAGAAAACCAAGAGGTCAGGAACAGCACGGAATTGAATATTATTTTTGTGATAAAGACGAATTCGAAACTTTGCTTCAACAGAAGGAAATTCTTGAATTTGATGTTTATTCAGATGAATATTATGGAACTCCGGTCGGACCGATTCGCGATTATATGAAACAAAGCCAGGATGTGCTCTTGGATATTACTTTAGCAGGTGCTATGCAAGTCAAAAAACTATTGCCCAAAGCCGTTATGATTTTCCTTTTGCCGCCGAGTATGGCTGAGTTGGAAAAAAGATTGCGCAAACGGCAAACCGAGACCGCCGAAGCAATGCAAACCCGCTTAAATCAAGCTAGAGTTGAAATTACGCAGGCAGATAAATTTGAATATGTTTTGATCAATGAAGATCTCAATGATACAGTTGATCGACTTGCAGCTATTGTGCTTGCAGAAAAAAGCAAATTTTCCAGACAAAAAGAAATTATTCGTCAGATGGTTGAAGATTTTTAAAAATAGTTCTATAAAGAGTAAATAAAGAAAGAATGGGAAGGAAGCTAAAATGTTAACAAAACCAACGATTGAAAGCCTTTTACCAAAAACTGAAAATAGATATGTCTTATCTATGCTTACCGCAAAGAGAGCCAGACAATTAGTTGACGGTGCGCAACCGATGATTGATTCCAAGACGGAAAATGTCGTATCGCTTGCTGCGGAAGAAATAGATGCCGACATGGTCAAAGCGGTCAAAGGCAAAGTTGAGGTCACAGTACCATTAAGACCTGAAGTAGAAGCGGAAAGGCTGAGTGCGGAACTTGAAGCGGAAGCCAAAAAACGCGAATCGAAGAATGAACGTCGCTTTAATGAACGCAATGACAGTTATAGTGACTTCAGACAGAACAATACAGAAGAAAATGACTTTAATCGGGTCGTCGCGGAACAATTATTAAATTCCATTCGTGAGCATAATTTATTTGATAATGGTGAAGAATAGACAGAATTCTGTCAAATATCTGAATGAAAATTAGAGAGTAGGGAAAAATGAGAGCAGAAGATAAGTCTATGGAGACAATTGTCAGTCTGGCGTTTAATCGTGGTTTTGTTTACCCGGGATCCGATATATACGGCGGTTTAGCTAATACTTGGGATTATGGTCCTTATGGCGTAGAAATGAAAAATAACATTAAGCAGTATTGGTGGAAAAAATTCGTTTCTGAAAATCCCTATAATGTCGGTATTGATGCCGCTATTTTGATGAACCCTAAAACATGGGAAGCATCCGGCCATGTGGGCGGTTTTTCTGATCCGATGATCGACTGCAAAGAATGTCGAAATCGTTATCGTGCGGATAACTTAATTGAAGATTTTAATAAAGAAAATGGTTTAGATGTTGTCGTTGAAGGTTGGTCCAATGAAGAGCTGAGCAATTATATCAAAGAACATAAAATTGTTTGTCCCAAATGCGGCAGCCTGAATTATACGGATGTCCGTCAATTCAACTTAATGTTTAAAACATTTCAAGGGGTTACGGAAGACAGCAAGTCCGAACTATATTTAAGACCTGAGACGGCACAGGGTATTTTTGTTAATTTCAAAAATGTGCAGAGAACTTCCCGCAAGCAAATCCCTTTTGGAATTTGTCAAATCGGCAAATCTTTCCGTAATGAAATAACGCCGGGCAATTTCATTTTCCGTACCAGAGAATTTGAGCAGATGGAATTAGAGTTTTTCTGCAAGCCGGATACTGATTTGGAATGGTTTGCTTATTGGCGCCAATTCTGCTTGGATTGGTTATTAAGCTTGGGCATTAAAGAAGAAGATTTGCGTTTATGCGATCATAGTCCGGAAGAATTATCTTTCTATTCCAAGGCGACGACGGACTTTGAATTCAGATTTCCGTTTGGTTGGGGCGAGTTATGGGGG
>CAYFQU010000005.1:0-46050 GCA_964345335.1 uncultured Mageeibacillus sp.
CTACGGATCAGAAGGTTGGGGGTTCAAGTCCTCTAGGGTACGCCATAAAACTGTTCTTCAACTGAAGGACAGTTTTTTTATTAATTATTCATTCACAACCGTTAAGATCAAATTTTTGACCATTGTATTGTCAACCTGAACGATCAGTTCCGTCTTTGCCCCTTGCGCTGCCGAGCTCTGAATAATATAATCGGCTTCCGGCGAAAACGGATACTGACGATAAAAATCCGTCAAGTTCATGCCATAATAAATAGCATCATCTTGTCCATGAGGTCCGCCTAAAGCAATATCCTTTGAAACATTGGTAATTTCCAGACGATCGATAACCCCTGCCCAAGTTTTTGTTTTAAAATCGGCTTCTCCTCTAATCAAAAATGAAATTTGCGGATAAGTGATCCTCCAAAATTGAACCGTTTCATCGTTTTTATCTTTTAAATTTGTCTGGCTGACACGTGGTTTTCCCAGAATCGAATCAAACATAAAATTATAATAGGTTTGTCTGATTCCGTTGCTCGACCAAGATAATAGGAATTGATCTTTATAATAAACATTCAAGTGATAATTTTTGATTGTCTGCGGATAAGGATCCGAAACGGTAATTTGATTATTTCTATATTTAAAAGTACAAGTACGTAGATTCTCCTGTACACTGTTCAGCGTGTCCAATTCCTGCAAAAATGAAATCTTATTGGGCAGGACAGCTATCGGCACACTTTTCGTCGCTTCCGTCTTAATTTGCATACGATAGTAATCCATCAATAAATTTGCTTTGTTTTCTTCGATCGAGAGGATTTGATCATCAACCGGTTGCACATAACCCTGTGCTAAAAGCCAAGACAACATATCTACATCCCTTTGCTCAATGGCATCGAAATAGAGTTTCGCAAAGTTCGAAATTTCATTTGTCCTTTTCACCCATTCTTCTGCCAGATAAGGATGTCCGATGGCATCATGCTGAACGGCAATAATACTTTTGTGCGCAGAGCTGTTATCATTGAATTCATATTGCAATTCATAAAATTCAGAATCTTCAGCCATCAGAGCTAAACTAGGTACATCAGTCGTAATCTCGAGTATATAGTCCTTTTTCTCAGCGCTTGTTAAGCGACGGAAAGCAACAATATGTGAATTGCTATGCTCCAGCATTTCCAGATATGTCGTGAAATCATGCAAGGAAAGATTTGTTTTCATTTCTGCCGGAATGGCATTATACACATCAATAACCGAGACATTATTATTGGCGATATCAACAAAGGCCGAAATCAAAGATACATCTGTAATCTGTCCGTTTTTATCTTTATTAAGGAGATAATTTTGATCACTTTTATGCAATAAACTTTTTAAGGTCTTTTCTTCCTGATTCGGCATAACAAAGCAAGCAGTCATACTCAGCATCAATAGTGCACAGCTCAAAAAAAGTAAAATTGTTCTTTTTATATTTTTCGGCATTTTCATTTCCTTTAATGATTGTTTTGTCTGAAAGCCATAATTTTTTTACGTATTCTTTGCAAAGCTCCGTCTATACTCTTATTGGAAACAGAGAGCAGCTCTGCCATTTCATTATACTTTCTTCCCTGCAAATATAAAGTCATCACTTGATATTCAAAGTCGCTGAGATTATTTTTTAAATAAAGATTTAATTGATGAATGCGTTCTTGATCAAGTAATTTACTTTCCGGATCAGCGATTTGTTCATCCGGAATCAAATCGATAAAACTTTCATCAGTAAAAGAAGCATCGGTATCAATTTTAAAGTCCAGAGAAAGGCTTTGATTCAAGGGTTCATGCTTACGCCGTGCCGCTTTACGAATCGCATCATATAAGCGAGATTCAACGACCTGAGCAGCAAATTTACCAAACGGCACATTTTTGCTTTTATCAAAAAGGGAAATTGCCTGATATAATCCGATCATTCCCTCTTGAATCAAATCTTCCTGATCGCCACCCTGAAGGAAATATTGCCTTGCTTTAACACTGACCATGCCTTTATATTTCATAATCAAATGTTCAACGGCAAGCTCATCGCCTTTGCGGATTTGCTCGATATAATACTCATCTGTTTTAAATTGAGATGTATCGGATATGCTGTGAGACATGCCTATTATGCTTTTTCCAATCTTTGCAAGGTAGCTTCAAAAACAATAATTCCTGTAGCAACCGCTGCATTTAAAGAATTTATTTTACCCTGCATAGGAATTGTCAACAAAAAATCACATCTTTTTTTGATATTTTCGCTCATGCCCTTGCCTTCATTGCCAATAATCAAAGCAATATTCCCCTGATAATTTGCTTTTTGATAATTCTCGGCATTTTGCACTTCAGTACCGAAAATCCAAAAGTTGCGTTTTTTTATATTGTCAATAAAAGTAGCTATATTGGTCACCCGGGCGATGGGCACAAATTCCACGGCTCCGGCTGATGCTTTAGCTACATGGGCGTCAACCGATACAGATCTGCGTTCCGGTATAACAATTAAGTCAATCCCTGCGGCCTCAGCGATACGAATGATCGAGCCAAAATTATAGCCGTCTTGTAAATTATCTAAGATCAAAATAAAAGGATGCTTGCCAGCTTCTAATTTTTGTTCGATCAGTACATATGGATCAATATAATCTTTTGCGGAAACCTGGGCAATAATACCTTGATGACCTGAAGTTTGTGCCATATTTTCCAGGACATCTTTCTCGACCTCCATGATCACGGCACCTTTCTTTTTGCATTCGGTAATCAGCTCATTTAAGCGATGATCGCGCGGCTGATCGGATTTGGCAATCCAGATTTTGTTGATGGAACGACCAGCGCGCAAAGCTTCTTGTACCGGATTACGACCCTCAATTAAATCCAAATATTTATGTTCTTTATTCAAAATGTTCTCCTAGATCAATGTTCGTTCAAACTGCAAATTGGATTGTGAAACAGATAATAGTTCCAAAATACGTTCCTTGTCACCGTTTAAATATAAATAGCCGATCAAAGCCTCAAAACCAGTTGCCCGGCGATATTCAGCAGGATTAACCTGACGGGCATGGGGCACAGAATGATTGCTCGCTCTTTTAACGATGCTTTTTTCCAAGTCACTGAGCTGCCCTTCTATACATTTTAGAGCAGCGGATTGTGCCGCAGCATTAACTAAAGCAATTACTTCCCTGTGAATGGCTCCGGATTTCGCCTGATAGGTTTTTAAAACAGCCATGCGGATCGCCAATTCATAGACCGCATCGCCAATATAAGCTAATGTCGAAATTGGTAATTCACTAACCGGCAACATTATTCCTCGTTTTTTGATACTTTAGGACCTTGCGGCGTATCTTCAATACGATACCCTGCAGCGATGATCTCATCTCTTAACTGATCAGCTTTGGCAAAGTCACGTTCCGCTTTGGCACGGCTTCTTAATTCTACTTTTTCTAAAATTTCTACCGGAATTACATGGTCTGCTTGATGTTCCGGTTTTAAGCCTAATACATCACATAATTTCAGAATTAAGTCATGCGTACTTTGCAAGGCATCTTGCGCAATATTGAATTCGGCAGTAGCAGCATTGACAAAGCGTACCAGATTGAAAATTGCCGCGAAAGCATCAGGTGTATTCAAATCATTGTCCATGGCCGTTTCGAAATCCTGAACAGTCTGCTGATTAAAATCTCTTAATTCCTGAGATTTATCCTGATCGATTTCCGTATATGTCTGTTCCAGCAAAAAGCTGATATGGCTGACACAATTTTTGATTCTTTGCCAACCGTTGGCGGCCGCTTCTAAAGGTTCTTTTTCAAAATTAATCGGCATGCGATAATGAGCTTGTAACATGAAGAAACGTATCACATCATAACCAAATTGATTGGCCAGCTCTCTGACCAGGAAAAAGTTACCGCCGGATTTTGCCATTTTTACATTATCTACATTGATGAAACCATTATGCATCCAATAACGCACGAAGGGTTCACCATTGGCTGCTTCGCTCTGAGCAATTTCATTTTCATGATGCGGGAAAATCAAATCCATACCACCGGCATGAATATCCACGGTATTGCCTAAATATTTTTTACTCATAGCGGAACATTCAATATGCCAACCCGGTCTGCCTTCTCCCCAAGGAGAATCCCAGGCAGGCTCATTTTCTTTTTTGAATTTCCATAAGACGAAATCGCTCATATTCTTCTTTTCATTATGGATATCAACACGTTCCGAAGCACCCGCTTCCTGTTCTTCTAAATCACGCTTTGACAATTTGCCATAATCTTGAAATTTTGAAGTATCATAATAGACACCATCTTCCAAAACATAAGTAAAGCCTTTTTCTTCCAAGACTTTAATCATATCCAAAATTTCGGGAATTGTTTCGGTGGCTCTGGGATGATTGTCCGCACGCATAATATTAAGCTGATCAGCATCAAAGTAATACTCTTTGATCATTTCTTCCGCTAATTCCTGCACAGAAATTTTTCTGGACTGTGCACGATTGATCATTTTGTCATCGATATCAGTAAAGTTCTGCACATAAGTCACAGAATAACCCTTATACAATAAATATCGACGCAATGTATCATATACGATAAACGGTCTGGCATTACCTAAATGAAACAAATCATATACCGTCGGACCGCAAACATAAATCGTAAAATGATTATCTTTCAGCGGAATCAACTCTTCTTCTTTTCTGCTAAGATCATTATAAACTCGCATGGAACGCCTCTCCTAAGTATTAAACATAAAATACCCCTGAATATGCACTTCTTTTGAGACCTAGCACAGTAACTAGGTGGGTGCTCTGCGGCGGTCTTAGATTTTCCGGTTAAGGCGTAATCGTATTCCGCATCGACTCCGAGCTCCCTTAAATATCTTGAAGGTTCAAATACGAAGCGTCTTATAACTCAAGGGTATATTTACTATACAAAAAAGATCGGAATTGTACAAGGATCTTCTATTTCCGGACTCGTTTTTTTCAGGAAAAATCTCTTTCTGTTGCAACTGTAAAAGCCCTGATTCGGCAGTTTTTTTCAAGCAAAGATTCCGCTGCGGAAAGCAAAGTCATACCGCTTGTCACAATGTCGTCAAATAAAATGATCTCTTTATCTTGCAAAAAATCTTCCCCTTTGCTCTGCAAAATATCCTGATTCAAGCAAAAAGCATTTCTGAGATTTATTCGTCTCTCCTCACGATGTTTCGTTTCGCTCTGCCTTTTTGTATTTTTGACACGCAGCAGAAGATCCGGCAAATAATAAATATTTGCCAGTCGAGCGATTTTGGCAGCGATCAGATCAGATTGATTATAGCCTCTTTCCTTAAAGCGTTTCACTGATAAAGGAATCGGACATAAAATGATATTTCCAGATATTTCTTGCCAAATTTTTTGCGTTAATAAAAAGACTAATTCCGCTAAATAATCAGCTAAATATGCTTTTTGATAAAATTTTAATTGCAGCAAAAGCCGATCAATTGGTTTTTCATAGGAAAAAACCGTCATAACAGGAAACGGCAAATCTGTCATTCCATGCCAGACAAGAGGTCTGAGCAGAGGTAAATCAGTCAGACATGCAGAGCATAATCCAAGCCGCCTGGTCAGGCTTTCCGCTTCATCCTTTTTTTGTGAAAAAGCCAGATTGCCAAGTTTAGTCTTACTTGCTTTTTGCACGAAGCTCTGTTGCAAGGGCAAACCACAAGCTATGCAGGTATTTCCGGCAAGAAAATTGAGCCAATCTGACTTTTTGTTATGTATCAATTTCACTACGCTTCTATTTTTTAATGGAGGCAAAAAGTGCTGTCTGATCTAATTTTTCCCAAGGCAAATTCAACTCTTTATGTCCGAAATGTCCGTAATTTGCTGTCTGACGATAAATCGGCCGGCGTAAATCCAGGTGATGAATAATTGCTTCGGGTCTTAAATCGAAATGATCTTGAATCAATTCAGCGATCTCTTCATCCGGTATAATGCCGGTGGAAAATGTATCAACAAAAATGGAAACCGGCTGTGCGACACCAATAGCATAGGCTAATTGTACTTCGCATTTTTCAGCCAGGCCGGCAGCAACAATATTTTTGGCTAAATAACGAGCCATATAACTCGCCGAACGATCAACTTTGGTCGGATCTTTGCCGGAGAGAGCTCCGCCACCATTTCTGGCATATCCGCCATAGGTATCAACAATAATTTTCCGGCCGGTTAAACCGGTATCTGCCATAGGTCCGCCAAGCACAAAACGGCCCGTCGGATTGATCAGCACTTTGGTCTGCTGATCAAAAAGATCTTGCGGCAAAATAGGTTTAAGCACATATTGCATAATCTCTTCTTCAACAATATCTAAACTGCATTCTTTCTTATGTTGTGTTGACACGACAACAGTGTCAATATGTACGGGTTTATCCTCTTCGTATGCGACCGTAACCTGCGTTTTCCCATCCGGTAAAAAGCTTTTAGCCGTTCCGTTTTTTCTGACCATTGTCAATTGTTTGCTCAAGCGATGAGCCAAATAAATTGGCAGGGGCAAATATTCGTCTGTTTCGGAATTAGCATAACCAAACATTAAACCTTGATCGCCTGCTCCTCCGGAAAAAGCGTCGTCTTTTAAGCCCATACGCTTTTCATATCCAATTGAAACGCCTTGCGCAATATCTTGTGATTGTTGATGAATAGCAAGAGAAATCGGATAATCGTCAGGATCAAGACCGGCTTTTGCATCATAACCGACATCACGCATGATTTCTCTGGCAATCTGCTCAACATCAAGCTCGGCTTTACTTGTGATCTCCCCTGCAATTAACATGCCGTAAGCATGAGCCATCACTTCACAGGCGACTCTGGACATCGTGTCCTGTTTCAAGGCTTCATCCAATATTGCATCTGCAATCTGATCACAAACTTTGTCGGGATGACCTTCGGTTACGGATTCTGACGTAAATAAATATTGTTTGCGCATATTCTATTCTCCTTTGCACTGTATCTTATCGATTTGTTTCAGCGAGAATAAAAAAACCTCTCGACTGAGAGGTACTGTCACTCACTCATCTCTCAGGTAAACCTGACGGAATTGGCACCGTATTAACGGTTGCCGGGTTTCATTGGGCCGTTCCCTCCACCACTCTGGATAAGATATAAATTAAAATGTTCTATTAAACTAACATACGAGTTACTTACTGTCAATTTTTGTTTTTCTGATTTTTCTATTTTTTATCAAAAGAAATCTCTATTCCGCCTTCTAAATTTTTTATGCTGAAATAGCTATTCAACAGACTGTTTGATCAAAAACAAAAAGAGGAACTTATGAAGAAAATATTATTGATTGATCCCAATATTTTATATGCCAAACGTGTAGAACAGAGTTTAAATCAACGCTTAAATCCATTAGCCTACATACGATCACAAACCAATTTTACGGATATCACCGACAAGACTGTACTCTATATCGTGCATGAAAGCTTTGCAGAGTATTGGTCAAAAGAAGAAAGACCTCAAAAGATTATCTGGCTTAAAGAAAATCCGACCTGGGAAGAAGATACACGGAACACTCTATTCCGTCAGAGCAAATTATCCGCTTGGCAGGCAAAAATTTTAGCACAAGTTGGAAACGAAGAGCCGGCAGATCATGACAAGTCAGAATTAACCCATGCCAAACTATATTTATTTTATGTATTCAATCAAGCTTATTATTTGAATTATTTTACGAAATTTATTCAGGAGCAAATGTATATAGGTAAAGACATCTTTTTATTACCGATAAAGCCTTTATATCAATGGTTTTATCAGGCAAAATTCAGTCAGGGAAGCACTTTATTCGAAATGCTTTTTCAGATTGAAAGGGGTATTCCCCTTGACGGACAGGTGATCGGGCATATTTTCGAAAAGCAAAAAAGTGGTATCTATATTGCCCGTCCCGGTATACACAGTGAAGATATTCTGCAAATTGAACCAAAGGATTTATTATGCTTTATTCGTTTATTTCGGAATTTTATATCTACGCTCAGCGATACCGCCATCGGCATGATCGATTATCAAGGTTTATCTTTTGAACTATTAAAAAACATCGCCTTTCTCAGTGATGTTTGTCTGTTTGATGTGCCGGAAGAAAAATGTTTCGGAGCTAAAATCGGCAAAGAGTTAATTGCTGATTTTTTAGCAGAAAAACCTAATTCAACAAAATTTGTTCCATTGAGTTTAAAGAAAAACGAGGCAAAACATGTTAACGCATAAACAAAGACAAGAATATATCGAACAACTTATTTCTAAAAATCAGGAAATAGATATTCTTAACGATCGAAAATTAATGCAGTTTCTCTCAAAAAAATTGGCGGAGAACCCTGATTTTTCAGAATTGAGTCTGTTGGACAGAAGAACTTTATTGACCCAATTGTTCAATACAATGCGAGGTTTGGATTTATTGCAACCATTGCTCAATGATGAAACCGTCACGGAAATCATGGTCAACGGTTATCAAGATATTTTTATTGAAAGATTTGGCAAAATTCATCGAGCAAATCTCAAATTTGACGATGTAAGTCATCTGACTCATGTTATTACTAGATTTTTCGGCAAAGCCAATCGTTTAATCAATGAACAAAATCCGATTAATGGCATGCGTTTGGCAGACGGTTCGAGAATACATGCCGTTTTACCTCCTTCGGCCCCCGACGGTCCTGTTATGAGCATTCGGCGTTTTACAGGTATTCGCCCCGATATGAATGCGTTGCTGGAACATCAGACATTAAGCCAGGAAGCTGCCGATTTTTTAATTGAATGCGTGCATAACAAGAAAAATATATTTGTTTCAGGCGGAACCGGTACCGGCAAGACAACTTTTTTAAATGCTTTATCTTCTTATATCGGCGAAGATGAGCGCATTGTCACCATTGAGGATGCGGTTGAATTAGATTTACAGGGTATTCAAAACCTAGTCCGTCTGGAATCTCGCGAAGCTGGTCCTGACGGTTTAGGAGGGATTTCCTTAGAAGATTTGATCCGTTCTTCTCTGCGCTTAAGACCTGACCGAATTATCGTCGGAGAAATTCGAGGCAAGGAAGCATTTGAAATGATTCAAGCGATGAGTACAGGGCATCCGGGATCCATGTCAACCGGTCATGGCAATAACAGTCTAGAAATGCTGGATCGTATTTGTCTGATGATCCTCATGTCCTCCAGCTTGCCCTGGGAGGCTATTCGCAGATTAGTGGCATCTGCTCTGGATATTAATATTCATTTGAGCCGCCAACCAAACGGTACCAGAGTAGTACAGGAAATTATCGAAATCCAAGGCTATGCTGATCAACAATTTGTGACAAAAACAATTTTTAAAAGAGTAGGAGAAAATTTAATATGGCAGCCGTAAAAACATTTTTTTCTAATCTTCTATTTTGCCTCATGTTTGTTTACTTAACCTATACAACCTGGTTGGATTTAGAAAATCTGGGCATGCCGATCATCATTTTCTGCGGACTGTTAATCTGTTTTGGTTTCACAATTTATTTGAGAGGTAAACAAAACGCTGCAAAAATTGAACAGTATCGTATCTTATTGGAATATTTGAGCAGCCGTATCTCTGCCGGTCACACTTTGGAATCGTGCTTGTCTGAAGCCTATGCTCGTTTAAAGCATGAACTCGGCTTCAAAAGCACATTGGGAAAATGCTTAAAACAATTGGAACAAGCCATGCATGCACATTTAGATTTAGATCGCTGTCTGGAAATGTTAAAAAAGAATTTTCATTGTCAAACCAGTGATGCCTTTTTTGATGTTTTACCCTATCTAAACCACTATGGCGGACGCTTGGACATCTTTATCAAGCAAACTTATAAAACGCTGAATGCAGAAATTCAAATGCAAAAAGATATCGCCGCCGAACAAAATGCGCAGAAAAGTGAAGCCTTGATCTTGATTTTTTTACCGTTTCTTTTCTCTCTGATTTTGATCAGGCACGGTAGCTCCTATGCGCAGTCTTTAACGAATGTAGCCTGGAGCAAAATACTGTTGGCTGTTATTTTTGTCATTTCGCATCTTTCAATTTTTATCGCTTTATTAATTTGGGCACAGAATCCAGTACGAATAAATAATAAAGATATTTTTATTGAATTGAAAGATAAGGCTTGTCGAAGCCGTTTTGTAAAATATAGCGCGCAGTTTATTTTAAGTTATTTACCTTTAAAATTCGGTTATCATTTAGCGGACAGCGTACGTATTTTATCTCAAAACCAAACAGAATCGTGGCAGAAGTATATACGGAAAAAAATAATACTCATCGTACTCTGCTTTCTTTTCACTGCTTGTTTATTTTCAATGCAGCTGATCAACTTGTCAGTTGCTCTGATTTGCATAATTGGAATATGGTTTTTACCGGATTTTGATATTTTTTATCGTGAAAGTAAATTAAAAGAACAAATTCGTATTGAATACCCGACTTTTTTAAATTCGATGGTCATTTTATTGCGCAGTGGTTTGAGTTTGGATAGAAGTTTACGTTTAATGATTGATTCAGTACACGGGAAGGTAAATTCTCAACTCAAAAATGACTTATTAAAGATCAGGCATCATCTCAGTGTAGGTGACAGTGCCTCCTATGCAATCAGTTCAATTACAGATAATCTACCGCAGGAAGAAATTGCCTCTATTTTGCAATTGATGACTCGCTATGATCGTGATGGTGGTAAAGAAATTTTAGATATTTTAGATATTCAGGCAAATGCCAGCTGGCAATTATATAGAAATGCGATGCGCAGACGTCTGCAAAGAAAAAATATGGGTTTATTGTTACCGATGACACTCGACTTGTTCATCGTGATTATCATGGCGATGCTGCCGGCTGTCGCCAGCTTAGCCGATATCACTCTATAATCAGAAAGGAAATTATGATGGAAAAACAAAATGGGATCAAAAAGAAATTACAAGATAACAGCGGTTTAGGGACTTTGGAAATTGTCTTAATTATTGCCGTGCTCGTCGCAGTGGCCTTAATCTTCCGCACACAGTTGACGAGTTTTGCTAACAGTTTAATCGAAAAAGTTTTCGATTATTCAATCATTGACAGTATTTCATATTGACGGTAGGAAACAAAATGCTTGATTTTTATAAAATAAAGGTTCAATTGAATGAAATGCAGAAGCTCGCACTTCTGCATTTTCAACAACAAAATATTCCGTTTAGCAAGCAAATCATTCTATATAGTGGCCCTGAGCAAGAACAGGAATATTTGTTATTAGAAAGGAGTGAAACAAACAGAATTTTATTGCATGTCATAGAGTATTTACAAGAAAAAAAGGCAGAGTGGCGATATCCTTCTTGTTTATGCCTTTTACACTCTCTGAATCAACAAATGCTTTTCCTTGAAGAGCATTTTTTAGCGGCCAATCTGAATTTACTGCAAACAGGACTGCTCGAGATAGATCAAACTTTCATAGAAAAGTTTTTAGAAGATCCGATAAATTTATTGCGAGATGCAGATATTACAGTACATCATCAAATGTTGCATTGGTACATACTGCCACAGGAAGTGGATTTCAATTTAGACGAAATACTGCCAAGCCAAGAAAGTATTTGGCAAGGTTTAAGTCAATTAGATCCTTCTCATCATGAATTATATCAAATGCACGAACAATTCAACAAAGCCGGCAAATGGAAAGAAGCCGATCAACTTCTACTCCCTCATATTATGAAATTCAAAGAAAATATGCCTGATAAAACATTGCAACAACAAAATAGAAAGCCAAAAAGCAGAGCAAAGAAATCTATATTCTCATATTTCGCGAAAATTAAAAATCTAAAAACAGGTAAAAGTATTTATCAGGAAGAAAAAACAATACCTTTGAATCCTCAAGAGGAACTGTTTCGCCTAGCAATGATTTCAGAAGGGATACCGGGTACCGTCGAAGAAAATGAAGGTTTAAGAGCTTTCATCTTAATCAATGAATTTCTAATTGGTCGAGATGGAAAAATCTGTGATTTATGCTTATCGGAAAAAACAGTGGGTAGAATTCATGCCAGAATTTCCAGACATGGATCTCATTATTTTATTGAAGATTTAGGTTCAGCCAACGGCACTTATTTAGACGGAAAAAAGCTCAACAAACATCAAACATATCTGTTGCCGGATTATTGTCGTTTGAAGTTTGCCGAGCTGGCTTTCTATTTTATCGTTGATTGATGAATTTATAAAATTATTTTGTGCCGAATAAGCGGTCGCCTGCATCGCCCAGGCCCGGGACGATATAAGCATGTTCATTCAGACCGTCATCTTTCGCAGCACAGAAAATAGGTACATCCGGATGCTCTTTATGTAAACGTTCAATCCCTTCCGGAGCTGCGATAATACACATAAATTTAATCGAAGTGATACCTTTTTTCTTTAATTGATTCACCGCGTCAATTGCTGAAGCACCTGTTGCCAACATCGGATCTAATAAAATAACATCTCTTTTATCGACATCGGCAGGCAATTTACAATAATATTCTACCGCTTCTAAAGTCTCAGGGTCACGGTATAAGCCAATATGTCCTACTCTTGCCATTGGGATCAAATCAAGCATACCGTCAACCATGCCCAAACCTGCTCTAAGAATCGGAATCAAAGCAATTTTCTTGCCGGCAATTACTTTAGCATGTGCCTTACCGACCGGTGTCTCCACTTCAATTTCTTTTAACGGCAGATCGCGCGTAACTTCATAAGCCATCAATCTCGCAACTTCACGTACTAATTCTCTGAATTCTTTGGTCGGAGTATTCTTATCTCTCATTAAACTAATCTTATGCTGAATTAAGGGATGATCAAATATAAAAACGTTTTCCATAAAGCCCTCCTGTATTTATCTCTCATCATTTTACAAAATTTAAAGTTCATAAACAATGACTCTTTTATACATATTCGAAGATTTCTGCAAAAAAGCGTTCAAAGTATTGATGTCAAAAGCTATAATACCGTTTTCCACAAAAATGTTAATAATGTTAATAACTATGTGTATAACTATGGCAACAAGCTTTCAGAGATTTACTATCAGAAAAGCCTATGAGTATAAGGCTTAAATTGATAGATCCATTTTTATTGAAAACAAACATATATTCAAATGCACAGGAAATCCTATTGTATCAAGCCTTTTACAGTTTCCTTCAAGATATGACAAAAATTCATTGTCCGTGCCTGAAGGACAACTCGCACTGTTGTCATAACAACTGTTTTTATCTTTTCTTAAATCTGAAATAGTGAAATAAAGTACAACGCATGCCGCCATTGTATAATTTTCTTCTTTTGTCAGCTGAATGTCCGATTGTTTTTTCAAAATCCTCATCGGAAGTAATTAAAGCTAAACGCATTCCTTTGCGCAAATCACCGGACTTGTTAAAACAAATTTTACGAATCTCAGATTCCAGAAGATTTGCTTCTTCTTCATTCCCTAAGCGTTTCCCATAAGGGGGATTTGTGGTGATTAAAATACGTTCCGTTCCTGCCTTATGCAAAACATCTGTATAATTTAACTGTACAATATCCTGTACCGTAAAATCGATATAATCCGCTACTCCGGCACGCTCTGCACATTGTTTCGCATATGAAATTGTTTCAGGCGAAATATCCGAACCAAAAATTCTGTTTTTTTCCTTTGCAGAAATCAACTCGTTAGTTTCACCTGATCGATACAATTCAGGGTGATAGAGCAGAGATTTTCTTTTGGCAATTTCCCTTTGCCGATCAAACGCACTTTTACCGATTAATTGGTATTTTTCCGCAATAAAATGCCGTTTTATTCCGGGAGCCGTATTTGTCGCGAGCAAAGCCGCTTCAATCAAAAAGGTACCGCTGCCGCAAAACGGATCAAATAAAACTTCTTGATTTTTTATATTGCGTTGATAAAAAGCAATCTGCAGAATTGCCGCCGCCAAGGTTTCTTTCAGAGGTGCCTCATGTGCTAAGGGACGATATCCTCTTTTATGCAAACCATCTCCCGAAGTATCCATGCGCATTCTGACAATATCATTGACAATAGAAAATTGAATGCGATTAATACCCGTACGATGATTTTCCGGAACTTTATTGGTACCGTACTGAAACTCTTGCCTTAATTTCTCTATGATCGCTTTTTTAATAATTCTCTGACAAGCAGGGACACCAAACAGTTTTGACTTGCGGCTATGACCGTTGACTTCAATAAAAAAATCACGATCCAGCCAATCCTGCCAAGGTAAAGCAAATGTCTCATCATATAACTGATCGAAAGTGACCGCTTTAAATTCCGCAAGCCCCAACAAAACTCTTTCAGCCGTTCTGATATTAAAATTTAAGCGGGCAATCAGATCGGGCATTCGGCTGACTTCATCCAGATGTAAACAAACTTCCGCATCGTCTACGGTAATCTGTGATTTTTCGAAACCCAGATCGATTAATTCTTTAGCAGTGATCGATTCAATCCCGAATAAAGTGGGCAAATAAATTTTATCAAGCAAATTTTTTCTCCTGCCTGTCAACTGTATTGACTAGGTTTAGGCTTATCTTTCCGCTCAATACGATAGGTATCATGCAAGACAAACTCATCATGTTCAAAACGATACCATGATTTTTTTTCAGCAGAATAACAATCCCAAACACCTGTCTCTGAAATCGTGTCGGGCTGACAGGATTCTTTTACCGTAAAAGTGATGCAATCTCCGTTTTTAAAGCAATAATCATAGCTGACAACTTGATAAATATGACCTTCCGGTTGTAAATAATAAGGAGCATCATTTTTAGAAAAAGATGATATATCTGTTCTTTGCTCCAACCGAGAAAGAGCTTCTTTCGGCTCTAAATGCGTCAACTCCTTCACTAATTCAAATAATTCCATGGATTTGTCACCTCATCATTTATGCATCATTTTAGCATATATAGATGATCTTTTTTTAGTGTTTGTTACAGCATAAGATTAATTTAAATTTATTTTTGAATCTTACAATCCTGTTTTTTATAATTGTATATATATTTTGACGGCAATTCCCAAAAATCATCAAGAAAAATCAAACCTGCTAAATTTATCTGAGGAAGAAGTAATTCAGTCCCCTGCCCAAAGTAACTTCAAGTCTCAGCGGTCTTTTCTTTTTCACAGAAAAATATTTTATCGTTTTTGTCGGTAAAAATAGACTTCGATGATTATTAAGCAGACACTTTTGATAAAAAGTATTGCGAAAACAGCTCTTTTCCTCTCTTACATAAGATTTATCGTTATAATAATTATTATCTAAAAATTATATATTGTTAGATCATTAGACTACTTTTGTTATTGTATAAAGGAGAGGTGAAATGAAAGATATAAATTTCGGTGTAAAATTAGAAGTAATTTCTCATAATTATCAAGGTTATTTTGGCGATCCTTACGGCTTTGAAGAATTTTTATACGGTACTAAATCAAAAAATTCTTATTTATTGGTAGGTAAAGGCGGTCATGAATCAAAATATCCTCAAAATGAAATCAGAGAGTTAACCAGAAAACAGGCTCAAGACTATTTAACGGAAATCGTTGGTGAAGAAGAAGCTTTAAAAATCATTCCTCAACAAGGAAAAAAGGTGACTAAAAAGACTGTTAAGAAATCTACCAAGCCTAAGACAAAATAAAAGCCGGGCATAGTAGCTCATCTTTTGAAATCGTAGTAAAATGATTGAGTACGTCTCCGTAGCTCAGCAGGATAGAGCGTCCGCCTCCTAAGCGGAAGGCCGGCGGTTCAAATCCGCCCGGGGATACCAAAAAGCACTGTTATACAAGGATAGCAGTGCTTTTTATAATATTGCTTATAAACAACAAAAAATTTAAGATTGATTTTTATAAAATCAATCTATTCCACACCCGCATCGCAATAGAGTGCTTCGACCAGGCGCAGAGCTTCTAAGCCGCTGTGACCATCGGCTAAAGGCGGCTGCCCGCTTTCAATACTCTTTAGCAGATCAAATAAAATGCCTGTATGAGGATTGGTAATTTGTTTCAAGGATGAAAAGCCCAATGTTTTGATACGCTTGCCCAAATCTTTTTTTAGATAATAATATTTCAATTCTTTTTGTGCATCATCTAAAATCGAAAATTTCATTTTTTTCTTGATCAGCGAAGCTCGAATTTCTCCTTTTTCATACTTGACAAAAAAACCTGCCTCAGGCCTGTCTTTATGAGTATTGGTCGTGCCTTCGAGCAAAAGCCAAATATCATTCGCGAAGGAAAAAATCCCCATCCCTAAATCTTCCGATTCCATTTGATGAATTTGTGTGCTGACATAGCCTTTGGCAGATAGGAGTTGCGGTTCACCGAGCAACCAGCGCAATAAATCCAAAGCATGAATGCTTTGATTCATAATCGCGCCTCCGTCGAGTGCTCTCGTACCGCGCCAAGCTGCCTGATCATAATAAGCCTGATCATGTCCCCAGCGCACCTGGACATTGCCATAAAGGGCTTTGCCAAATCTACCTTTCTGTAAATCTTGCATAAACTCTTGCAAAACCGGGAAATAGCGATAAATATGCCCGACCGCTATTTGGCATTGATTGACTTCAGCCAGAGACAATAATTCTTCTGCTTCAGCTATTTTCAGCGTGATCGGCTTTTCGACCAAAACATGACAATGCTGCCTTAAAGCTATTTTCGCTTGCTCATAATGTAAACCGGAAGGTGTTGTAATTAGGACAATATCAATCTTTTCACCCATTTCATTCGTCCGTTCGAACATTTCTTCAAGGCTATGAAAATGCAGTACTGTATTCTTTCCTCGATATTGCTCAAGAATCATGTCGGCATTTTTCTTCAGAGGGTCTACAACAGCAAAAAGTTCTACCTTAAAATCATTCTTTTTACGTTTTTTCAGAAAAAAATGAATAGCTTTGAGATGCTTTTTAGCAATTTTCCCACATCCAACCAGAGTAATTTTATATGTTTTCATAATCTTCCTTTATCGCTTAAATCTTAAATACTAATTCTATTTTATTCATTATAAATTAATTTGTCTTGCTGATTTTTTCAAGGTAAACTGATAAAGATAAGGAAATAAATCAATAAAATCATAAATAAATTATTTTGAACAAAAATTTAATCTATCGAAGTCGGGCTGATTCATTTTAGCCGCAAGAAATAGAGGTTAATATGGCGATTTTGAACTTACAGGAAGCTGCTGAAAACGGCAAGATATCTCAGGGGATCGTGCTGATTAATAATCCGCCGATGGTGCGTTCCGGTAAAAAGGGCGACTATATGGTCGGACAATTTGCTTCTGTTGAAGGGGATTATGAATTTAAGATCTGGGAAGAAGAAATTTTTTCTATTATTCAGGCTTATGGTCCGGGACTTTATGATGTAGAAGTAATCGGAGCGGAATTTAATGGTTTTTATTTTACGGTACGGAGAGCGGAGCCTTGTACTGATTCCAATATCTCAAAGCATGATTTTTTGCCGCGTATTCCGCGTGAGCATATTAATCAACAATGGAAAAGAACCATCTCTTGCTTACATTCTTTAGGTGTCAGCAATGATTGCTGGCAATTAGTGCAGGATATCCTGTCTGCCCCTGAATTAGAAGGACGCTTTACGGTTGAAGGAGCAGCTATTTTTCATCATGATAATAAAATTGGCGGTTTAGTCAACCATACGACCAAAATGCTGAATATTCTGGCCGCTTTGTTGGAAAACAATACAGAACTTGTTGAATGTGCCGATTTATTGGCTTTTTCTATTGTTATGCATGATATCGGCAAAGTTTTTGAATATAAAGATTTGGCACCGGCTGAATTTTGGTACAGTAATCACCGTGTACGCGGCATCGAATTTCTTGCTAAATACCGGGATGACATAATCGATCTTTACGATGAAGTTTTTTATCGTCATGTGCAAAGTGTGATTGCGGGACATCATGGCGAATATGGGGATCGTCCGACCAGCGTAACAGCTGGTATTGTGCATTATATTGACACTTTGGAAAGTCAGACAACCGGTCTGATCGAAGCTGTTATTGACTGTAAAGCAGATCGTATTCGCTATACTGATTGGGGATTTTTGGAACCTTTGCCGATCAGACAATTTAAGCCTCTGGACGAAGATTCTCCGGAAGCTTTAGAATCTTATTTCACTAATCCTGTTCAGCATGAGCCAATCGGAAATGATGACAGCGATGCAGAATAATTGGCAGCAAGCCCTTTATGAACGCTCTTTGCCTTTACTGAAAAAAGAAGGTATTGAAAAATTAAGCAAGGCAAAAGTAGCAGTTTTCGGCGTCGGCGGCGTCGGTTCTTATGCAGTAGAAGCTTTAGCCAGGGCCGGTATAGGACATTTTGATCTGATTGATAAGGATACTGTCGACCCCAGCAACTTAAATCGTCAGCTCTGCGCTCTGCATTCAACCATCGGTCAAGCGAAAGTCCAGGTGATGAAATCTAGAATTCTAGACATAAATCCTGCTGCTGTCGTTCATAGTCAGCAGCTTTTTCATACACACGACACAGAGTTAGATTTTCTGCCGGATGATTTAGATTTTATCGTGGATGCAATTGATCATGTCAAAGCCAAAATTGACCTGATCATTCGTGCTCATGAAAAAAACATACCGATCATCTCGGCTATGGGTGCCGGCAATAAATTTGACCCGACAAAATTTGAAATTACAGATATTTATAAAACATATAATGATCGTCTTGCCAAAGCGATTCGAACGGCATTGCGCAAAGCAAATATAAAAAAACATCCGGTTGTTTTTTCGCCAGAAACACCCACTTTCAAGGATCCGGATCTGATTGCTTCCTTATCTTTCGTTCCTTCTGTCAGCGGCCTGCTCTGTGCTTCTTATGTGGTGCGTATGCTCACCGGAACAATGACTGCTTCATGAACAGAGATCATATTTTTCGCGACGGCTTTGGAAATATCGATTGTTACAATATCATAGCTCCACCACTAGACGATGATCTGACAGTTTTGCAGACTCGAAAAAAGGTTCATCATGATATTTTATTCCGGCATAATTTAAGTTCTTGAAAAGGAGTTCAAGATCATGTATTTCCCTTTACCTGATTATATTGAAACCAGCATCAAAAAATTAAACGAGTCAGGCTTTGAGGCTTTTTTAGTCGGAGGTGCCGTGCGCGATTATCTGCTGGATAAAACACCTCATGATTTCGATCTTTGCACTGCTGCTCTTCCCGAACAGATCATGACTGTTTTCAAAGATTATCCGACCATTGCCACCGGCTTAAAATACGGTACTGTCACCGTTTTAATCGAGCAAAATCCAATTGAAGTTACAACTTTTCGTATCGATCAGGAATATTTTGACGGTCGTCATCCGCAGGAAGTTTCCTTTACTCCTAACTTAAAAGATGATTTGCAGCGCCGTGATTTTACCATGAATGCTATGGCTTATCATCCTGAGCAAGGGTTGATCGATTATTTTCAGGGTCAAAAGGACTTAATGGCCAAACGGTTGCGCTGTGTCGGCGAGCCCGCACAACGTTTTCAGGAAGATGCTCTGCGCTTATTTAGAGCATTGCGCTTTGCTTCTATCATGCAATTAAATATTGAAGAACATACTGCGAAAGCAATTTTACAGTTTTATCCTCGCTTAGCTCAGATTGCAAAAGAGCGCATTCAAATTGAACTGAAAAAGCTCTTGATGGGTAAAAATGCGCCGGATATTTTATTAACTTACCGCGATGTTTTTGCTTTTGTGATCCCTGAATTAAGAGCAACTTTCGATTTTGAGCAACATTCCCCTTATCATATTTATCCGGTATACCGACATCTTGTCGAAGTTGTCAAAAATACGCCCACCGATCCTACTTTGCGTTTAGCTGCATTATTGCATGACATCAGCAAGCCGCAGGAGTTTTTCTTAGATGAAAACGGCATCGGTCATTTTTATCATCATGCACATAGCTCGGCTATTACGGCAGAACAGATTTTGAAAAATTTGCGTTTTGATAAAAAAACGATTGCTGCAGTATATACCTTAATTAAATATCACGATACTCCTCTGCAAGCAGATAAAATTCTTTTAAGAAAGCGTGCTCAAAAATTAGGTTTTCCTATGCTGTATTATTTAATTGATTTGCAAAAAGCAGATACTTTGGGACAGGCGCCGAAACTGCATCAGGAACGGCTAAACAGATTAAATACCGTATATGAACTGGTAAAAGACCTGGAAACAGAAAAGCCACCGTTAACGGTTACAGATTTAGCCGTCAACGGTTATGATGCGATGGAATACGGTTTAAGAGGTAAACAAATCGGTCAGGCTTTACAGAAGCTGTTGGAAAAGGTTTTAGATAATGAAATAAAAAATGAGCGGCAATCTCTGCTCTTTGCTTTAGAAGAAATTGCCGCACATGATTTAAATGATGACTAAATGTTAAACAATCGTCAGTATTTTATTATTGATAATCAACCACACCTACCCAAGATGCTAAGAATTCACGTTCTTCCTGATTACCCTTGACAGATTGGCTGGCTGCCACAATCGGCATCCATTTTTGTACATATTGTTTCGCCGTATCTGCTTTCTGACAGAAAAGGTTCAAATATTTTTCTGCCAATTCATCTTGTTTTTTCAGCTTAAACAGCAGATACGTTCTGGCCACATCTGCGGAAGCATTGCCGCGAGTTACATGGGACCAGTCCAGAATATAAGGCGTACCGTCTTTCGCAATAATCACATTGGACGGATTATAATCCCCATGACAAACTTTATCATGTCTTGGCATTGCCTCTAAGCGAGTATGCAGATCATAACGCGTTGTCGCATCGAAGCCGGAAGCGGAAATCTTACGATTCATTTTATCTTTTAATTTATTGAGCATCGGCGCCGTTTGAGCATGAATGGTCAATTGTAGATCAACAAACAACTCTAAATATTCATCTTCTTTTTCCGGGTTTTCATCAAATAGCTCTTGTAAATTTTTACCTTCGATATATTCCATGATAATCACGGCTCCCTGATCATTCATCTCAACACCCATAATTTGGGGAATATGTAAATCAGTTTCTTCGACACGTGCAATATTTAATGCTTCATTCAAAATATCCGCTTTGGAAAAGCTTTTATCAAAAGTTTTATATACTTTTCCGTCCCGTTCATAAATTTTCTTATTTTTTCTTTCTGCAATTAAATGTTCAGATTTCATACATTCCTCCTAGGCTTTCTTAGAAGAACTTTTCTTCTTTAATTGTGATTCGTTCGGCATTTCTACTTCTTTAAATGTACTTTCACCATAATAGGCGTTTAAGTACATTTGTTTTATTTCGCTCATCAGCGGATATCTCGGATTTGCACCTGTACATTGATCGTCAAAAGCATTTTCAACCATCTCATCTAAGCTTGCCAGGAAATCTTTTTCTTCGACACCGTATTCCTGAATCGTATCCTTGATACCGACTCTCTTACGCAATTTCTTGAATTCTGTAATAAAGTTTTCTACTTTTTCTTCGTCCGTTTCACCCGGAAGACCTAAGCTCTCAGCTACTTCTGCATACTTTCTCAAAGTATTCGGGAAAGGATATTGCGAGAAGGTACCCATCTTTACCGGCTGTTCGGAAGCATTGAAACGAATGACTTGCTCCAAGAGCAAAGCATTGGCAATACCATGCGGAATATGATGGAAGGCACCTAATTTATGGGCCAAAGAGTGGCAAACTCCGAGGAATGCATTCGCAAAAGCCATACCGGCCATGCAGGCTGCATTTGCCATCTTTTCTCTAGCTTCCACATCTTCCTGACCATTATCATAACATCTTGGCAGATATTTGAAACAGTTTTTCAGAGATTGCAAAGCGATACCGTCCGTATAATCTGTGGCCAGCATGGCGGCTAAAGCTTCCATACAATGGGTTACAACATCAATACCAGACGAAGCCGTCACGCTCTTCGGGGCAGTCATATGATAATCGACATCGATAATTGCCATTTTCGGCAAGAGTTCATAGTCAGCAATCGGATATTTAATATGCGTTTTTTCATCGGTAATAACGGCAAACGGGGTGACCTCGGAACCGGTTCCTGCCGTTGTCGGGATTGCGACAAAATATGCTTTTTCGCCCATTTTAGGGAATTTATAAACACGTTTTCTGATATCAATATAACGCATTGCCATATCTTTGAAGTCGGCTTCCGGATGTTCATAGAGAACCCACATGATTTTCGCAGCATCCATTGCAGAGCCGCCGCCGATAGCAATAATTGTATCCGGCTTGAATTGATTCATCTGTGCTGTTCCTTCATAGACAGAAGCAAGCGTCGGATCCGGCTGTACATCGAAGAAAGTTTGATGAACAATTCCTAATTCGTCTAATTGTTTAGCAATCGAATCGGTAAAACCGTTTTTATATAGGAATTCATCGGTAACAATAAATGCTCTCTTGCGGTTTTCTTCAATTTTTAATTCTTGTAAAGCAACCGGCAGGCAGCCTTTTTTAATATAAATTTTAGGTGGAACTTTGAACCAAAGCATATTTTCTCTCCTCTCGGCCACTGTCTTCACATTGATTAAATGCTTAACACCAACATTTTCACTGACTGAGTTGCCGCCCCAGGAACCGCAACCTAAAGTCATAGAAGGTGTGAGTTTGAAGTTGTACAGATCTCCGATACCACCTTGTGCTGACGGTGTATTCACTAAAACACGTCCGGTTTTCATTCTGCTTTCAAATTCTTCTAAAATATCTTTCGCTGTATTGACATTTAAGTAAATAGAAGAGGTATGTCCATATCCGCCGTCCGCAATTAAAGCTTCTGCTTTGGCAAAAGAATCTTGAATATCCTTTGATTTATACATAGCCAAAACAGGGGATAATTTTTCATGAGCAAATTCTTCCGACAAGTCAACGGATGTAACTTCACCGATTAAAACTTTCGTCCCCTCTGGAACTTTTATACCGGCAAGCTTGGCGATTGTCGCTGCACTCTGTCCGACAATTTTAGCATTTAAAGCACCGTTGATAATGATCGTTTTACGAACTTTATCCAATTCTGTCGGATTTAAGAAATAGCAGCCTCTTTTGGCAAATTCAAATTTGACCTCATCGTAGATGACCCGATCGACGATCACAGACTGTTCGGAAGCACAGATCATACCGTTATCGAAGGTTTTGGAATGAATAATGGAATTGACAGCTAAAGGGATATCTGCCGATTGATCAATAATAGCCGGAGTATTGCCTGGACCGACGCCCAAGGCCGGTTTACCTGAAGAATAAGCAGCTTTGACCATGCCCGGTCCGCCGGTTGCCAAAATAATATCCGATTCTTTCATCACCATATTTGTTAATTCCAATGATGGTGCATCAATCCAATCAATAATTCCTTCTGGTGCACCTGCTGCGACAGCTGCTTCCAAAACAATTCTGGCAGCTTCTACCGTTGATTTTTTGGCGCGCGGATGCGGTGAAATAATAATACCGTTTCTGGTTTTTAGAGAAATCAGACATTTAAAAATTGCGGTTGAAGTCGGATTGGTAGTTGGAATAACAGCTGCGACCAAACCAATCGGCTCTGCAATTTTCTTGCTGCCATAGGCTTTATCTTCTTCTAAGACACCGCAAGTTTTGGTATAGCGATAGGCATTATAAATATGCTCGGAAGCATAGTTATTCTTAATCACTTTATCTTCCACAACACCCATACCTGTTTCCGCGACCGCCATTTTTGCCAAAGGAATTCTGGCTTTGTTAGCGGCACTTGCTGCAGCAAAAAAGATTTCATCTACTTGTTCTTGACTATAAGTCGAAAAAACTTTTTGAGCTTCTCTTACTCTCACTAAAGCCTTTTCCAAATCAGCCACATTCTCGATTCTACTTCTTGTCTTATTCGTCATTGATTTAATCCCTCCAGTTATCGTAAACGTTTAAAACTTATAACAAAGTTATTGTGAACGTTTACGATCAGTCTTGCAATGAATAATATTACTAAAATATTAAAATATTATTCATCAAAAATTATTAATATGTACTAAAAATAGGATTTTTATAAAGAATTAGGCCCCTAAGTAGGCTGCTTTGACATCCGGATCATTCATTAATTCTACAGCAGAACCAGATTTAACAATTTTACCCGTTTCCAAAACATAAGCCCTGTCCGCAATCTGTAAAGCGACCTTTGCATTTTGTTCTACCAAGAGAATCGTCACGCCGTCTTCATGTAATTTTTTAATAACATCGAAGATTTTTTCAACATATAGAGGGCTTAAACCCATGGAAGGTTCATCTAATAAAAGCAAATTTGGTCTGCTCATCAAAGCACGGCCAATCGCGAGCATCTGCTGTTCGCCTCCTGATAAGGTACCGGCTCTCTGTTCGCGGCGCTCTTTGAGAATAGGGAAACGTTCATAAATACGCTCTATCTCTTTCTCTTTATTGGCCTGCGTATCTTTAATGGCAAATGAACCGAGCATTAAATTATCAAAAACACTCAAATTTGTAAAAACACGCCTGCCCTCCGGCACCTGTGCAATGCCGGATTGAGTGATCATATGTGCCTTTTCCTTGGTAATATTCTTGCCGTTAAATAAAACTTCACCGGAACGAATCGGGATTAACCCTGAAATACTTTGTAAAGTAGTCGTCTTTCCAGCACCATTAGCTCCGATCAAACAGACCGTTTCACCCTCATTGACTTTAATGGAAAGACCTTTAATAGCATGAATATTACCATAAAATATATTGAGATCATTGACTTCTAATAACATGTTATTGCCCCTTCCCTAAATAAGCCTCAATGACTTTGGCATCATTGATAATCGTATGCGGATTGCCTTCGGCCAATATCTGACCATAGTCCAAAACAGTCAGGCGCTCGCAAATGCCTAATACCAGTCGCATATCATGTTCAATCAATAATGTTGTAATGCCGAATTCATTACGAATCAACATGATCGTGTCCATCAGCTCATCGGTTTCCGTCGGGTTCATGCCGGCTGCCGGCTCATCTAACAATAAGAGTTGCGGATCTGTCGCCATAGCCCTGGCAATTTCTAACTTACGCTGTGCACCATAAGGTAAGGATGACGCAGACTGATAAGCAAATTTTGACATATCAAAAATATCTAATATTTTCAGAGCCTTTTCGGTTGCTTCTTTTTCCTCTTGCCAGTATTTTCCAAAGCGAAACATGCCGGATAAAATTGAATAATGCATGTCTTTGTTGCTTGCAACTTTCAGGTTTTCGAGAACTGTCAAATGATTAAACAATCTGATATTTTGAAACGTTCTGGCTATGCCTTGTTTAACAATTTGATCCGGTTTTTTCCCATTGATGGGTTTACCCAGTAATTTAATTTCACCTTCGGTCGGAGTATAAACCCCGGTTATCATATTGAATACCGTTGTTTTACCGGCTCCGTTTGGACCGATCAAACCGATCAATTCACCTTCCTGAATCGTTAAGTTAAAGTGCTGAACAGCTTTCAAACCGCCAAAATGAATTCCGACATCTGCACAAGATAAGATTACTTTTGTCATTTGGCACCTCTCTTCATTTGCTGTTTGGCTTTACGATTTTTAATAAAGTCCAGTACTTTCGTAATCTGAAATTCTTTTCTGCCTAATAGCCCTTCCGGTCGGAAAATCATGATCATGATTAACATCAAAGAATAGACAATCATACGATATTCAGCAAATTCTCTTAATAACTCCGGCAAAATGGTTAAGACCGTAGCTGCTAAAATCGCTCCGGTGAAAGAACCCATGCCTCCTAAAACAACCATGACCAAGATATCGAAAGAACGATTATAGCCGAAATCTCCGGCTCCGATCGTACCGATATTATGAGCATGCATAGCACCCGCTACACCGGCAAAAAATGAAGATAAAACGAAAGCAAACGTTTTATAATAGGTGATATTGATCCCGGAACTCTGAGCGGCGATTTCATCTTCTCTGATGGCGAGCACGGCGCGGCCATGCCTGGAGGTCATCACTGAATACATCAAAGTAATTGAGATGACGGCAATTAAGAACATGATGCTGAAATTTTGCATTCTGGGAATACCATTCAAACCTTGTGCCCCACCTGTGAAATCAAAATATTCTATCAAAACCCTGATAATCTCCCCAAATGCCAAAGTAACGATCGCTAAATAGTCTCCTTTTAAGCGCAATACTGGAACTCCGATAGCAATCCCGAAAATTCCTGCCATCAAACCTGCTAACAATAATCCGACAATGTAATTTCCGGTATTAAAAGCCGGTAAAGATTTAGCAAAAAGTGCTGCGGTATAAGCTCCAATAGACATAAAGCCGGCATGACCCAAGGTGATCTGACCCAGATTGCCGACCGTGATATTCAAGCTCGTCGCCAAAATAGTATTGATACAGACCAGTCTTAAAATAGACATCGTATAACTGGTAAATAAACCTGCCGCTTCAAAGATCGTCAGTAAGGCAAAGAGCAAAATTAACAAGGCTAAATTGATCAAATAAATTAATCTTTTTTCTTTCGGCATAGAATCACCTAAACTTTCTCTTTAACATCTTCGCCAAGCAAACCACCGGGTTTTATCAATAGAACTAAAATCAATAAACCGAAAACAATCGCGTCTGTTAACTTGCTGGAGATAAAAGCTTTTGTTAAGGTTTCTACGATTCCCAAAATCAAGCCACCTAAAACGGCGCCGGGAATTAATCCGATTCCGCCGACAACCGCCGCTGTAAACGCTTTGATACCAAGCATAGATCCCATTAGCGGCTGAGCCTGTGGATAAGATGATACATATAAAAGTGAAGCTACACCGGCTAAAGCGGAGCCAATTGCAAAAGTCAGCGTCAAAGTGCTGTTCACATTGATACCGACAAGTGCCGCAGCACCGTAATCTTCAGAAGTAGCGACCATCGCTTTTCCGTATTTTGTTTTTTTGATAAATAATTGCAGCAAAATCATCAAAACCGCTGTGATGACAATGGTCAGAATCGTCGCCATAGAGATTTTCGCTCCGAAGAAATTGACTGCTTCAGCATTGATAATTTTCGGCACCGATCTGGACTGAGCCCCAAATAATTTCATCATCAGGTTTTGCAGAAGTAAAGATACACCGATCGCCGTGATCAAATTTGAAATACGCGGACTGTTGCGCAGAGGGCGATAAGCCAAACGCTCAATCAGCATACCGACAATCGTGCAGACAATCACTGTAGGAATAATGGCAAACAGATAAGAAATATTGGTGTTTGCCAAGAGCAGTTGAATTGTAAAAACAGTTGTATAGGCACCGATCATAATGATTTCGCCATGTGCGAAATTAATCAGCAAAGCGATTCCATACACCATGGTATACCCTAGAGCAACCAGAGCATAAATCGAACCGATCTGCAGCCCATTTAATAATTGTAATAAAAAGTTCAAATTAACGCTCCTCAAATAAAAATTTTAGTAGCAAGTAATCACTTGCTACTAATTTAATAATTATAATACACCAATTATAATACACTCGATGCAACTAAGCATCATTTTTTCTTTATGATGACGGAAACTAACTTTTAATCAACTTCGACGCTGTCAAAATATTTGTATTCACCATCCTCGATCTCAATAATAGAGGAAGCTTTGATCGGATTATTATTTTCGCCAAATGTTAAATTACCAGTAACACCTGGCTGTTCAATACCTTTCAGCGCTTCGATTGTAGCTGCATAATCTGTCGATCCGGCTTTTTCCCAAGCGGCTTTCAACAGATAAACCGTATCATAACCTAAAGCTGCAAAAGCGGACGGATCCTGATTATGTTCCGCACGATAATTTTTAGCAAAATTTTGTACCAACTCCGATTTGTCATCTAAAGAATAGTGATTTGCAAAATAAATACCATTCAAAACAGCAACGGAACCATCATCGATCTCAGCCAAAACACCGTCCCAGCCATCAGGGCCAATAATTTGAGCCTGCAATCCTAATTCCTTCGCTTGCTTCGCAATTAAAACATCTTTTTGATAATATTCTGGAACAAGTAAAACATCAGGGTTACTTTGGATAATATTGGTTAATTGAGCATTAAAATCAACATCGTCTTTTCCATAACCTTCATCTGCTACAATCTCAATGCCTTTTTCTTTTGCCTTTTCAATAAAAGCGTCTGCTACGCCGTTGGAATAGTCATCCGAGTTATTTCTCATAACAGCTGCTGTTTTCGCATTTAATTTATTTGCTGCAAAAGTTGCCAACACTTGACCTTGATATGGGTCAATATAACAAGTACGGAATACATTATCTCTACCTTCAGTGATAGAAGCCATCGTACCTGTCGGAGTAATAATTGGAATACCGTCTTCAGTTGAATTCGCAGCCACTGCATCTGTCGGTTTAGAAGTGATCGCACCGATAATGGCAGAAACATTCTGATCTTTTAATTTATTATAAATGCTGACAGCTTCCGAAGGATCACCTTTATCATCTTCAGCAAGTAATTCGATTTTCTTTCCTAAGACACCGCCTGCTTCATTAATTTCAGCAACTGCTAATGTGATACCCTGCAAAGCCTGCGTACCATAAACAGCTAATTCTCCTGTCTGTGGTCCTATCTGACCAATTCGAATAGTGTCGCCGCTTTCTACTTCACCACTCGCATCTTTACTGTTTCCACAAGCTACTAGTGAGAAGAGCATGAAACAAGTTAATACTAAACTTAAAACTCTTTTTTTCATAAAACCCCTCCATTTGTCTTTTTTAGATCTATTCAATATAGCCTAAATAATATCTTATAATTATACCAATATTATGTATAAATGGAATTGTTAATTTTTACAAGAATAAAAAACAAGAATAGACTATTTACAGTGATTTTTTACATAATCGTTAAAAAATTCCTAAAATAGTCTATTGAATAAATAAAAATAATTATAAATTATGCCAAGCTTAATAGACGCATGATTTCTCGAACAGTTAACTTCAAATCACTTTTCGCTCTTTTTTTAGCTTTTTCATATGGCTGAGCCACTCTGTTGATACTGCAAATAGCCGAAATCCCCAGTTCATAGGCTGCATCTAATCGGTCACCGATATCACCTACAACAGCTATCACCGGAACATCAGCGGCTTTCGCTCTTTTTGCGATACCACTCACGACTTTACCGCCTAAAGATTGTGAATCAATTTTACCTTCACCTGTAAAAACCAAGGCTGCATCCTGCAATAGTTCAGTGAATTTCACAGTATCAAGCATGACTTCAATACCTGATTCCAATTCACCCTGCAATAATGCATAGAGTCCGCCGCCCATACCTCCTGCCGCACCGGCACCCGGTACCTCTGAAATATCGACACCTAAATCTTTTTTAATGACTTCAGCAAAATTTTGTAAACCTTCATCCAATAATTGAATCATTTCCTCTGAAGCACCTTTTTGTGGCCCGAAAACAGCAGCTGCGCCATTTTCACCACAAAGTGGATTGTTAATATCCGACATGATATGAAAAGAAGATTCTTTAATTCCCGGATGCATATGTTCCATATTGATGGAGCAAATATCTTTAAGAGTACCTCCGACCGGCACAAAACTTTCACCCTGTGCATTTAAGAATTCAATGCCAAGTGCAGCACAGGCTCCGGCTCCGCCATCATTCGTAGCGCTGCCTCCAAGGCCGATAATAAAATTTCTCTGTCCCTTATCCAAAGCATCTTTCATTAATTGACCGACACCGTAAGTTGAAGCATGTAAGACATCTAATTTTTCCATTAAGGGCAAACCTGCGGCAGCAGCCATTTCAATGGCTACCGTGCCATTGTCCAGAATAGCATAAAAACTGTCGACTTCACCCGACAGAGGATGCTTGACACGCAGATTCATTTTTTTGCCGCCAACACCTTCAAGCAAAGCATCAACCGTACCTTCACCCCCATCAGCAATCGGAATACGAGTTATTTTTATTTCAGGTAAAAATTCATGAATCGCTTCTTCCATAATCTGACAAATTTCAGAAGAAGACATTGTTCCCTTGAATGAATCCGGAATAACGATAATTCTCTCTTGTGTATTGAATTCCATACTGACCTCTCAATTGATGTTTTTCTTATGCTATCAAGCTCGAAATTTGAATAATTTTTTCATCTGTTATTTAGTTTTTTATATCTTATCACAATCACAGCAACAAAAAATACAAGTCCATATAATCTTTTATTCACTTGTTATATAAAACAAATTTATTCTTTCAGAAGCAGTTTATAGGTTCTAAAATCCGATAAACTCATGGTTTCACTATTTTGATTTTTGTGTCATCGGATGCTCCGTACTTACTATTTTTACAACATTTTCATGAAAATTATGGTATGATATAGCTCGATTATGCAGCTATTGTATAAATCTGAGGAGGCGATAAATATGGACTTGTTAATAGAAAAATTATCCAAAAAAGGGAAGAGAAAAAGAACCATTCGTTCCATCTTTTTCTTATTGATAGGCTCCTTCCTCTCAGCCTTTGCCATCAATGTTTTCTTTACGCCGATTATGTTGACCATGGGCGGTATCTCCGGTATCGCTTCTATTGCGTATCAACTGACCGGCAGAGGGGACTTTCTCCCTTTAGGTATCTGGATTTTGATTCTGAACTTGCCTTTATTGATTTTGGGCTGGGTAAAAGTGGGCTGGCGTTTTGTCTATAAAAGCATTATCGGATCCACCTTCTACTCCTTATGTTTAACATTGACTGAAAAACCGATGGGGCATTGGTTTAATACTTATTTCAATAATCCTACAGTTAACGGTCCGCCGGACTTATTGATCTTCTGTCTATTTGGCGGGATTTTGTTTGGAATTTCCATGGGCTTGATCTTGCGGGCCGGTTTCACGACAGGCGGCACCGATATTCTTGCCGTCATTTTGCATCGCCGTTTTCCCTCTATTACGATCGGTAAATTTATATTGGTAACAGATGCTTTAATTGTCGCTTCCAGTTTATTCTTCTATATCAATTTTCAGGCAAATGTCATGGCGATTACCATGTATTCGTTTGTCGCTCTCTATTTAGCCGGCAGATTTACAGATATTACTTTGGATGGCTTGGAAGTCATAAAAGTGGCTTATATTATTTCCGATAAAAAACAAGAAATCGCCGCTCATATTTTCGAAAAATTGGATCGCGGAGCTACCTCTTTGAAAGCAAAGGGTATGTACAGCAAGACCGATAAAGGAATGCTCTTCTGCGTTTTATCAAATCGTCAGGTGCCGAAATTAAAAGAAATCGTCAATATTATTGATCCCAAGGCTTTTGTCATTGTAACCGAGGCCCGTGAAGTTTTAGGAGAAGGTTTTGAAAAAGATACAGAAGATTTCATCTGATCAGCAACCGATCATCACCTTAAACCTTGCTGAAAATACATCGGACTTCACGCTTGAGTCTGCTTCGATCAGTCTGAAAGCACCTGCTAAGATCAATTTGAATTTAAATATTCTCGGCAAGAGGACAGATCATTATCATGAATTGGAAACAATCATGCAATCGATCGCTATATTTGATCATCTGTATCTGAAAATCAGGAAAGCCCAAAATATAAGCAAGATCAAACTACATACAAATGTTGATCTCGCCATTGAACCGCAAAATAATTTAGCATATCGTGCCGCGGCTTTATTCCTGGAGCAATTTAATTTACATTGTGATCTGGAAATGATATTGAAAAAAAACATTCCGGCAGCGGCAGGTTTAGCGGGAGGCAGTACGGACGCTGCAGCTGTTTTATTGGCTCTGTTCTATTTATTGCAGGATGAACAGGCCGGAGAAATTTTTCAAAATAAAACAAATCAAGTTACTTATGAAGATTTATTTCCTGTAGCAGAAAAATTAGGAGCCGATGTCCCGTTTTGTCTATTTCAAGGTACAGCTCTCTGCCTGGGTAAAGGGGAAAGAATGTATGCTCTAAATGATTTTGCCAATCAGCCTTTATTGCTCTATAATCCACCGCTTGAAGTTTTTACCAAAGAAGCTTTTGCTTATCTTGCTGCAGAACCATATGTAGAAAATGCTGTATCAAATCATCTGCAAGCAAAAATGAGGCATTTCAATCAGCTATTAAGCTCTGCGAATTTGAAATCATTAAAATCTTTCAAAAATGATTTCAGCGAATTTTTATTCTATAAATATCCGGATCTGATAGAAATATTTACCCTTTTTAAGCAAAGTAAAGCTGAATTTGTACGTTTTACTGGCAGCGGTCCGACTCTCTTTGCGATCTATGCTTCTTATCAAGAAAGAGATAAAGCCTATCGATTACTGAAAGACAAGCTGCCGGCAGGTAAACTTTTTTCGACCTATACCTGTAAACGACTTTATGAACCTTAGTTTAGAAAATCATTACGGATCTTGCTTTTATCACAATAATTTAATCGTATTTGCAAAAAGCAGCTTAAAGGGATCACCCTGCAAGCTGCTTTTTAGAATATAAGCACAATCTAAGGTCAGATTTTTATTTGGCGGGACCTTTTTCCAAATATCTTTTACCGAAATATAGTCCTAAAAAGCCCAGAGCAAAATTGATCAATAAAATGATACCGAGTAAAAGATAAAAGATCATCGGATTATTTTTCATCTGAAAACTCGCAATCACCATTAAAATGACGGTCGGAGCGACAAAGGCCATACTCGTGAAAAATAAAAACATCGTCGACAACCAATTTTCAATTTCACCTAAAATACGAAACACCAAAATCTGGGCAGAATTGATTAACAGCAATAGGCTGAATGATAATAAAAGACCTAAACCTAAAACGCCGATCGAAAAGCCTTCAAAAATCGTTACAAACAAATAAGCCGGTAAAAGATCTGCCAAGCGCAAAACAATACTCAAAATGCTGGCGAAAAAAACTTTCTTCAAAGGATTGCCGGGTAACAGAAAAAATTGCCAATCGTTAAACGCGTCAAGCGTGGAAGATGAAAAGGCCATAAAGTAGAGCAGCACGGCACTGACCGTCCAATAAATCAGAGGTCCCGGCCCTCCTCCATTCGTGATGTTCCCAATGACGGCAATCCCTCCTAATACAACCAAAACAGTAATCATTGCACCACCAAAGAAATAGGGTCTGGTTCTTCTGTACTCGCGCCACTGCTTATAAAAGACAGTAGACTCTCCGGAACCTTTATTGATCCCTATATCCCTGATTTTATATTTGCTGTAAGCCTTTCTTTTAGCTGCTTCCACAGCTTCCTTATCGCCTTTGCCATTTGGCAATTCCTGGGACATCGTCAGGGCATCTTCATAATAATCGATATTCGAATGATAAACCTGATACATCAAAAGTGTCGGAACGAGAAAGAAGCAAAGTAAAGCAAGCAGTCTATGTATGGAAAAACCTAGATATAGTAAATCAAGCAGCCCTTTGCCCCATCCGGAAACAGGCACCAAATACAGAAGATTACTCTGCAGGAAACCACTAAAGGCCTCCTTTAAATCATGCTTTTGCAAATAAAGATAAACAAAAATAAGTACCGGAATAATCAAAACAAGATAACTGATTACAGTAACAATTTTCTTACGAGCAGGATTGCCCACACAAAATGAATAAGCAAAGGTTGAAATAATCTGATTGATAAAAATCGTTAAAATCCACAAAATAAACAATGTGATGATATCTCGATGATCGACACCTAGTCTGCGTAAATTCGGAATTTGATAGAGCAAAAAGAAAGAACTCAAAATCGAAGCTTTTAATTGATTGGTCATACCAAATAAAAGGACAGTAGCCGGATGATAAGGTGCGGTAAACAAAAATTGTGTATCGGGTAAAGTAAAAATATTGATCCCTGTCTTAGTACCTGTGTTCCAGGAAATAGCACTGATAATGGTAACCAGAATCATCATACCCACCGACAGGATAAGTTGAGGAGCTTTCGCTAAACCTTCCATGCGAAAACCTTCTGAAACGGCTTCACCTGACCCGGTTCCTATAATCAAAAGGCTGAAAAAACCTAGATAGAAAACAATTCCTATTAATTTTTTCGGATCCTCTTTATATTGCTTAATACTGTTAATCAAAGAACGATATTTCAAGTAAAACAAGGCATTCATTGGCTTACCTCTTCATGTATGCTTTCTGCCTGACGACCCATCTCTGATTGATCCGTTTTTTCCGTAACATCAAAGAAGAAATCTTCCAAGCTTTTGCCTAAACCAGCCAATTCCGTACGATCACCTTGGGCTATCAATCTGCCTTCTTCCAGGATAAATACCTTGTCCCATAATTCATCAACCGTATCCAGAATATGGGTGCTGATCAAAAGCGAACGCCCTTCTTCCACCAGTTCATGAAATATTTGTTTTAATTCTTTAATAGCATGGGGATCTAAACCGATTAAGGGTTCGTCAAGAATCAAAAACTCCGGTTCCGGCAGTAAAGCTAAACAAATACTTAATTTCTGCTGCATTCCTTTGGATAAAGTTCCGCCCAATTTATCTTTTTTATCTGCCAGTTCAAAACGCTTTAACAGTTGTTCAGCTCTGGCATGCCAATCGTCTGACAATTTATAGACTCTGGCAATAAATTCCAAATGCTCGGCAATTGTCAGCAAAGGATAGAGATGCGGCATTTCCGGCACATAGCCTAATACCCTTTTGGCATCACTTGATTTATTGGGATAACCGTGGATTGTGATGTCTCCCTCATAGCGCAGTAAACCGGTAATGCATTTAATCAGAGTTGACTTGCCCGCTCCGTTCGGTCCGACTAAAAGAGCGACCGATTTTTCCGGAATATAAAGATTGATATTTTGATTGGCAAGTACTTTGCCATATCTTTTCGTCACATTTTGAATATTTAACATAACTACCCATTTTACTATATAAGTTGATATTTTTTTACAATATATTGACTGATTTTCAAAAACAGTACTGTGAGTAATAAAGCAATGCCACAATAGACAATTGTATACATTAAAATGCCGCCGCTGAGTTGTTCCAAAAAGAAAATCCCAGGAAAAATCGTAAAAGCAAGCAAAACCAGCACAAAAGAAAAAAGCCAGATCGATGCAGTATGCCGATTGAAAGGCTTGCAAACCCGCCATAGAATCAACAGACTGATGCTTAATAAAATACAAAGCGTAATTGTGCTGCGGTACATTTTAGGAATATGAAATACCGGCATGGTGAGATATTGCAGAAAAACCATCAGGGTGGCAACCAATCCTGCAGGCAAAGAAACTTGCATCGTTTTCGGTAAAAATTTGCCTTTCACCCGGTTTTGATTGGGCAGCAAAGCCAAGAAAAATCCCGGTATGCCAATCGTACCGGAGCTGATCAAAGTCATCTGTATGGGGAACAGAGGGAAAGGATCTTTTAAGAATAAAAAGACAATACTCAGCAGAACGACATAGACAGTTTTGGTTAAAAATAAAATAGCCGTTCTTTCAATATTATTGATAATTCTTCTCCCCTCATAGACAGTCGGGATCATTTCCGAAAGATTATTATTTAAAAGCACTAAATCGGAACTGATTTTCGCAACATTACTACCTTCAGCCATAGCAATACTACAGTCGGCAATTTTCATGGCCGGTACATCATTGATCCCGTCACCCGTCATGCCGACAATATGGTTTTTCTTCTGCAAGGTCGAAATAATTTCTTTTTTCTGAAAAGGCGTCACCCTGCCGAAGAATTGATATTCATCGACAATCTGCTCATAGGGGATAGGTTCTTGTTCCTGGCTTAAATCAATGGTTTTGCCCAAATCAGAAATATTCGCTTTATTGGCAATCGTCTGCACTGTCACCGGATTATCTCCGGAAATAATTTTCAATTTAACATCCTGCTTGGAAAAATAATCAAAAGTTTCCTTGGCCTGTTCCCGGATCGTATCGCTGAGCTCAATGATACATTGTAAAGTCAGATTCTCCGGAATAATCGTGTCCTGCTCCAAATCGGAAGGAGCATAAGCAACGGCTAAAAGACGAATTCCCTGTTTTGCTCTGCGGGACAAATAATCCTGTTGCTTTTCCAACTCCTCGTTTGCTAAGAGTATCTCCGGAGCACCGAAAAGCCATAATCCGGCTTTTTCAAAAAATACGCCAGACCATTTCTTTTCAGAAGAAAAAGAATAAAGCCGCTTGATTTTATCCTGCGTTTGTTGTTTAGGAATTCCATGAGTTGCCAAATAGGCTAAAATTGCCTGTGCTGTTTTATTCTGATCGTCCAAAGCAAGAAGTCCCCGTTCAACAGCTTCCAAAATTTGCTCTTCCGACTTCGTAAAAAATTCAATATCTTCAACCTGCATATCCCCGGTGGTAATCGTACCGGTTTTATCCAGGCATAACACGTCAATGCGGGCCAGAGTTTCAATCGTGCTCATTCTTTGGACTAAAATATTATTTTTTGCTAAAGCGATCACACCGATGAAAAAAGCAGCTGAATTTAATAAAACCAGCCCTTCCGGAATCATACCGACCAGAGCAGCTACGGTCGATGTCAAAATCTCTGCCAGAGGATCCGCATCGGCCTGTAGAACTTTACTCAAAATCATGGCTGTCCCGATCACGAAAATCAGCAGACCCAGATATTTAGAAATTTTGTCCAAGGCATTTTTGATTTCCGAATTCGGTTTGCGAATAATATGTGCTTCTTTGGAAATTTGAGCGGCATAGGTATCATTTCCTACTTTTGTCACGAAAGCCAGCGCATTGCCGCTCGTTACATTGCTCCCGGAATAGAGTATGTCGCCTTCTTTTTTTTCGATAAAATCCGACTCACCGGTTAATAAAGATTCATCAACCCGGAAATTAGCACCGCTCAAAAAAACAGCGTCAACCGGAATTTGATCTTCATAATGTAACTCCAATAAATCGCCCAGTACGATATCTTTAATATCTATTTTTTTCTTCTGACCGTCACGAATGGCGGTTATATCCATTTGATTGATAATGGAGAGGCGCAGCATTTCTTTGCGAGCTTTGGTTTCCTGAATAATACCGCCGATTGTATTGACGATCGCAACTCCAAAAAAGAAACCGTTGACAAGATATCTGAGATGATGTGTCAGCGAAACATAGACAATCACCAAAAACAAAAAAAGATTGAGCATATTAAAAGGTGTGAGAATATGCTCTGCCATAATTTTGCCGATCGATTTCGGTTTATTGACCGAATCATGATTGCCATACCCTAGCTTTTGACGACGCAGAGCTTCTGCTTCACTCAAACCCTCCGGTCCTGTTTGCTCAAAATCCGGACGATCATCCTGTTTCCTTTTCTGCCTTATAGGGTTCAATTTTGTTAATTTTTTCCACATATATATAGTCTACCAAAGTCAGTGTTTCGGAACAGTCATAAAAACTAAGATTTTATTAATTTCTGCAGTTTTAAATTCATATTTAGGAACGTATTGCAGATAGTGCCTCCGTCTTATGAAATAGCTTCTGATCAAAGTGAATATTCTTTAGATAAAGCAAAAAATCAGTCACTCTCTTCAATTCCCGAAGCGGTACCAGATGACCTTGCTTTTGATCATAAGAAAAAATCAAATTGCGGGCTTCAGGATAGGCACGGGACTTTTGTTCGAAGTCCTCGGTGATCCGACAAGGTACCAGCGGATCCTGTTTGGCATGCCAAAAATACATGATGCGCTGCTTGAGTCGTCTGATGTCCTGTCCCAAGTCATATTCCGCAAGCTGTCTTTGTAAATCCGTTAAAGCTTGTTCTTTTTGCCTGGTCATGCGATCTAAGCTTGTTGTATTCGGCAAAGGTTGTTCCGGATAGAAAAACTGACTCGCATCAACCAGCGATCGCATACCGTCTATTTGAAAATGCTTGACCAGATCTTGTAAGAAAGCAGCTCCCATCAGCGAAACAGCAGCCGGTATATAGTCGAATTTATACATCAGGGCATTGACGATCATCGCTCCCATGGAAATGCCGGCAACAGCAAATTGGCTTCTATCCATCTGCTGAGGAGAAGATGTTCGATAATAATCGAATAATATAGGAAATTCATCGACCGTTTTCATAATCGTCTGAAACATCAGATCAATATCCCACATTTTTAATTCCTGCTTCTTTCTGGCACCGTGACCATAACAATCCGCCATGATAATACGGTAATTTGAAGCGGACAATTGTTTGGCGATATCCAGCATATCTTCTTTACAAGAAGTCCAACCATGATATAAAAACAGTAATGGCAACTCAGAATGATTTTGCTCCCGGTAGATTTCCAAAATCGGAATTTCTCCGACCAAATAATCTTTGGTGTATATTTTTTTCGTCACAGTAATCCGCTTCCCAATCAATAGATTTTTTAAAATCCTAATAATTTCTTAATAATATCTTTTTTCTTACCGACTATATTATGTTAGCATTTAGAATATAATAGTGAAATATCGGAGAGATAAGAAAGCATGAGTGATAAAAAAACCATTTTAATCTGCGATGATGATTGTGATATTGTCACAGCTTTGAAAATATATTTAAAGTCAGAAGGCTATCATGTTTTAACCGCTTATAATGGACAGGAAGCAATTGACATATTACACAACAATAATGTTCATCTCATTTTATTGGATTTGATGATGCCGATTATGGATGGAATGACGGCGACCAAAAAAATTCGCGAATTTAGCAATGTACCGATCATTCATCTAACAGCCAAAAGTCAAGATCATGAGAAGGTGATGGGTTTGAATTTAGGCGCGGATGATTATATTGTAAAGCCCTTTAATCCGACCGAGCTCATCGCCAGAATCAGATCGCAATTAAGACGTTTTACTCATTTAGGTGGCTTAAAAGTAACCGGCAATATTCTCTCCAGCGGTTCATTAACGATGAATACAGAAACCAGAGAAGTAAAAGTTGAGCAGGAAACAATCGCGTTAACTCCAATCGAATTCAATATTTTAAAATTATTATTAGAAAATCCGGGGAAAGTCTTTTCCTCTTCCGACATTTATGAACATGTTTGGCAAACACCTTCCTATGGTGCAGACGGCACCGTTGCGGTACACATTCGCCATTTGAGAGAAAAAATTGAAATCAATCCGGCAGATCCGAAATTGATTACGGTCATCTGGGGTCAGGGTTATCGCATTGAAGATTTACCCCGTCCTGAACAATAAATAGACTTTGGAATATTGTTGCCGTAAAAATGCGTATTCGATCCAGTTTATTATTTAAATTATTCGTTTTCAGTATCTCTGTACTTTTATTTTTTTACAGTGCTTTCATGATCGTGTCCCTTTATTCGGCTGATCATATTCCATCACAGGCTGGTCAGGAGTGGAACCTCTATCCCCCAAATAATATGAGCAATCGAGAATTTTCGCTGAAAGGTAATGAAATGCCTCTGTCGCCCCAAGCGAAGGAAATCGATCATCCTCAGGAGTTTCAAGATAAGCTGATAGAATTTAACAGTCGTAAAAATCAGCATCTGAGCATCCCGATTTTTTCTTTTTTTGTTATTTTGATTTCCTTTATCTATTTAACACTCAGTCTGGGTTGGCAAAAATCTCAAGATCATCCTGCTTTTTATATCATACATAAATTGCCGATTGACTTGCTCCTGATTGTATTTGCTTTGCTTTGCTACAGTATCAGCCTTATATCGCAAGAACTCTTTGCCGATGAAATACCGGTTTTTCTATCATCTTTTCCTAATCTACAGTTATTGGCGGCCACTTTATATACTATTATTTTTATCGCTCTATACGGTTTCGTTTTAGTTTTTACGGCTCAGATCAAAGTCGATACATTGTGGCAAAGCTCTTTGTTTTATAAACTATTGCTGTTCCTGCAAAAACAATTGCTCAAACTCTGGCAATTATTAAAAAAACTTTATCTGTCCTGCTCGCTTTATACCAAACAAATTATTCTTGTCATTCTCTTTTTATCGTTGAATTTTTTCTTGATCCGGCAGATTATCACACAAGAAAATAAACGCTATTTATATATCATTGGTTTTGTCCTTTTCAACATCATTTATTTCATCATCAATGTCCGCTATATCAAAAGTTTTGAAATCATAAAAAAATCAATTATTTTAATTAACAAGGGCAATTTTGATGAAATTAAGGTGACAGATGTGAATGAAAACTTCGCAGAAGTTGCTGATTCCATTTCCGAATTGAATCAGAATATAAAAAGAGCAATTGAGGAAAAAACCCGAAGCGAGCAATTTAAAACAGAATTGATCACCAATGTTTCACATGATATCAAAACACCTCTTACTTCGATTATCATGTTTACAGATCTATTAGCCCGAGAAAAAACAGAAAACGAAAATATCAAGGAATATGTCGCTATCCTCGAAAAGCAATCAGCTCGCCTAAAGAATTTAATTGAAGATTTAATTGAAGCCTCCAAAATTTCCACCGGTAATATCCAGGTTCAATTAACTTCTTTAAATCTAAATGAATTTTTGAATCAGATCTATGCTGAATACGAAGAAAAATTTAATCGGCAAAACCTGAAATTGATCTTTACTTTGCCTGAAAACCCGGTTTTTGTGAAAGCTGACGCCAAGGCTTTTTTCCGCGTTATTGATAATTTGCTGAATAATATTCTGAAATACGCATTACCCGACAGCAGAGTATATTTAGATGTTCTCACACTAAAAAAGGAAAACATTCAAATCCGTCTACGCAATGTTTCGGCCGAGCCTCTGAATATTTCAGCCGAGCAATTAATGGAACGCTTTGTACAGGGTGATCTGTCTAGAAATTCCGGCGGCAGCGGGATCGGTTTATCGATTGCCAAATCTTTAATGGAAGCACAAAACGGTTCTTTGTCTATAAAAATAGACGGCGATTTATTCACCGTCTATTTAAGTATTCCGAAATCGTTCATTTTGGACAAATGAGAAATGACCACAAGGTGTTTATAAAGTTATCTCTTCCATACCATTCATAAACGGATGCAATACTTCAGGGATTTTAACGCTGCCGTCAGCCTGCTGATATTGTTCAATAATCGCCGGGAAAATGCGGCTAGTCGCCAGCCCTGAGGCATTCAAGGTATGGACGAATTCATTTTTACCGGTCTTTTCATTCTTATAGCGAATATTACCTCTTCTCGCCTGATAATCACCTGCATTTGAAGCTGAAGAAACCTCTTTATAATCATTCATGCTGGGAATCCAAACTTCGATATCATAAGTTTCACGCATCGATGCCGAGCAATCTTCAGCCGCTAATTTAGAGACACGATAATGTAAACCTAAGCCCTTGACCAACTGTTCCGCTTTGCGAATCAATTCCTGTAAAGCTTCAGCGGAATTCTCCGGAGTTGTGTATTGGAACATTTCAATCTTATTGAATTGATGGCCGCGAATCATTCCGCGCTCCTCTGCTCGATAGCTGCCTGCTTCCATACGGTAACAAGGTGTATAGGCAAAATATTTAAACGGCAATTCCGCTTCATTTAAAATTTCGTCACGATGCAGATTCACCAATGCCGTTTCAGCCGTCGGCAATAAAAAGCGCTTAAAGCCATGCTCATCATCGATATCTTTCTCACCGATCGTATATACGTCACCTTCAAATTTAGGAAATTGTCCTGCCGTAAAACCACATTCATAATTCAGCATATGTGGAGGTAAGATCATTTCATAATTATCCAGTAAATGATTCTGTATAAAGTAATTAAGCAAAGCCCATTCCAGCATAGCTCCCGCCCCACGATAAACCCAATGGCCGGCACCGGCAAGCTTAGCCCCTCTCGCATAATCAATAATGCCTAAGCGTTCAACTAAATCCACATGATGTTTCGGTTCAAAATCAAAACTTGGTTTTTCACCGTAAGCACGAATCACTTGATTATTTTCTTTGCCGCCTCCCACAACACCGTCAGCCGGTAAATTTGGCAAACCGATTACAAAATTATTTTGTTCCTCGGTTAAAATGGAGAGCTTTGTATCATTCTCTTTGATTTGATCGCTGATTTCGCGCATTTTTGCCAGAATATCAGAAACATCTTTTCCTTCTTTTTTCAGCCTTGGAACCTCAGCAGATGTTTTATTTCTCTCCGCCTTCAAAGTTTCCGTTGCATGAATTAAATTTCTGCGTTCTTTATCTTTTTCTAAAAAATCCGTGAAATCAACATCAACCCCGCGTAAAGCCAGTTTTTCTTTCACAAAAGCAGGATCTTTTCTGATTAAATTAATATCTAACATAGGTCCTCTCCAATCTGCATATCAATACCCTATATTATTATCCAGACATCATTTTTTTTCAAATCTATCAAATGATATTTCTTGGATTTTGCCTGCTATATCAAATTTATCAATGCATCAATCTATATTCTATTTACGAATAAAGCGAAAACATGATATCTTATAAATAAGATAAATAAGATAAAGGATTTATAAATTTATTTGGAGTATATCGGATATGAAAAAGTTGAGTTCCACAGAAAAAATTATTTTATTTGCTACGTTTATGTTGGTTTTCTGCACCGTGATCCTACTTGTGGTTAAGGTCATTAAAAATAATAAAAATAATCACTTAACCGCAGCTCTTGTCCCTATCAACAGCGAGCATAAAACAAATTTGCCTGAATCGGAAGAAGCAAATTCAGGCATCGTGTTGTCGGAGCAAGACACAAGCAATGAAACCAATGCAACAAAAAAAAGTGAGAAATCCCTGGATCCGGAAAAAATTGAACGCCTGATCGCTATGTACGATTATGATACCGCCCTGGCGGAAATTGCTGATTCCAAAGAAGCAAATACGGCGATTGGGGAACAATATAAAAAGCAAATTGAAGAAATTAAGGCTGCTTTAGTCCCCGCAGATCCATATCCGACACATATTTTCTTTCATTCTCTCATCGCCGATACAGACTTAGCCTTCGATGGAGATTATAAAGCAGACGGTTATAATCAATATATGACGACAATTACTGAATTTAATAAGATGCTGGAAGAAATGCATCAACGCGGTTTTGTCTTGATTTCCATCAAAGATTTAGTACGTAGAGAAAAAGATGAAAACGGGAATGATGTATTTGTACAAAATGAAATCTTATTGCCGCAAGGTAAAAAACCGCTCATCCTTTCTGTCGATGATGTCAATTACTATGAGTATATGGAAGCAGACGGTTTCGCCAAAAAACTGACCCTGGATGATCAGGGCAAGGTCGTCAATGAATATGTGACCCAAGAGGGATTTACAAAATATGGTGCTTATGATGTGGCTCCACTGCTCGATCAATTCGTCGAAGAACATCCCGATTTTTCCTATCAAGGTGCCAAAGGTATCTTAGCAGTCACAGGCTACGAGGGAGTTTTAGGTTATCGCACGGATAGTTCCTACCAGCAGGAGAATCCTAATTTTGAAGAAGATAAAGCCATGGCAAAAAAAGTAGCTGATGCCTTAAAAGCCGATGGTTGGGAATTTGCTTCCCATTCCTGGGGGCATATACCGATGGCTGTCACTCCTTTAGAAAATATTATAGAAGATACACAAAATTTTTTGGAAAATGTCATCCCGATTATCGGAGAAACCAATATTCTGATTTATGCACATGGCAGTGATATTGCCGTAGGAGTGGATCCTTATGCAGCGGATAATGATAAATTTCAGTATTTACACTCCGTCGGTTTTGAATTTTTCTGTCCGGTTGACTCAATTTCAAACTGGACTGTATATGCTGCCGATCATGTACGCCAGGGTCGCAAAAATTTAGACGGTTATCGCATGTATTATAATCCGGAGTTAGTTGATGATTTATTTGATGTAGAGGATATTCTGGATCCCGCCAGACCATTACCTGTACCTCCGATTTAAAGAAACTTTTGCTATGTTTTTCAGTAAAAAAAGAGAGTTGATCTTTTGTATCAACTCTCTTTTATATTAAAACAGATTAAAAGTAAAATTATTTAATTTCTACTTCAGCACCAGCTTCTGTTAACTTAGCAGCAGCTGCATCTGCTTCTTCTTTTGAAACATTTTCTTTAACAGCTTTAGGAGCTTCATCAACAACTGCTTTGGCTTCTTTTAAGCCTAAGCCTGTTAACTCACGCACAACTTTGATAACAGCAATTTTGGAAGAACCAGCTGATTTTAACATAACAGTAAATTCTGTTTGTTCTTCTTCTGCAGCAGCAGCGCCACCGGCACCACCTGCGCTGACAGTCATCATAGCGGCAGCAGATACGCCGAATTCTTCTTCGATTAATTTTACTAAATCATTTAATTCAATAACACTTAAAGATTTAACATCTTCTAAGATCTGTGTAATTTTTTCGTTAGCCATGTAAATTTCCTCCATACATATAACTAATTATGGCTTTATGCCTCGGATTATTTCCGTTTATTCTTGAGCAGCTTCTTGTTCAGCTGCTTCTTCTTTTGTCTCTTCAGCTTTTTCTGTAACAGGTTCTTCGCTATTTTCAGCTTCAGCAGTTTTATCGACAACCAGATCCGCTACATTCTCTTTGCCTGCTTCAGCAGCTTTTTTTGCTAAGGCGTTCAAAGTCATAGCTAAGGATGTGATCGGGAACATAATGCCGGAAACCAATTGGCCATACAAAGTAGTTTGATCAGGAATACTTGCCAATTGCATGATCTTATCAAGATCAACTTTAGCACCTTCCATGGTACCACCTTTGATTTCCAATTTTTTTGTTTTATCGGCATATTCTTTGCTCAATTTCGGTGCTAAAACAACATCTTCACTAAAAGCAATGGCTGTCGGTCCTTTGAGTTCTTCTTCAAAACCCTCTAAACCTAATTGCTCAAAAGCTCTGATCAGAGTTGTATTTTTAACAACGCGATAATGAACTCCTGCTTTGCGAAAAGCCGCACGCATTTCGGTATCTTCAGTCACATTCAGACCCATATAATCGTTTAAGACGATTGATTGTGCGTCTTTTAATTCTGCAACCAAAGCATCTACTGCTTGCTGTTTCTTTTCCAAAATTCTAGGACTTGGCATTGAAATACCTCCTTTTTATATTTAAATACCCCTCACGCATCGGCGGAGGGGCAGGAAGTTCTTTCAACGAGCTGAAGAAATAAGCTTGTATCAGGAAACCTACTTTCCACCTCGGACGGAATGATTATGCATAAAGCTCCGTCTGTCTTAGGCGTTGAGGTAATATTTATTTAATTGTCGCACATCGCTGTGCTCATTTCAAATCGATCGGTGCTTAGTCTATTTTATGGTTTACTTTAATACTAGGACCCATTGAAGAAGATATATAACAGGTTCTGATATATTGACCCTTTGCACCGGACGGTTTTGATTTATACACTGCATTCAATAAAGCTAAGAAGTTTTCATTGATTTGTTCTTCTGTAAATGAAACTTTACCGATTGGGCAGTGAATAATGTTTTGGCGATCCAAACGATATTCGATTTTACCGGCTTTACTGTCTTGAACAGCCTGCTTGATATCCATTGTTACCGTACCAGCTTTAGGGTTCGGCATCAAACCGTGAGGGCCTAAAATACGACCCAAGGGACCTACTTTACCCATCATATCCGGACTGGCAATCACAACATCAAAATCCAACCAGTTTTCATTTTTAATTTTGTCGATAATTTCCTGGTCACCAATATAATCTGCACCGGCTGCTCTTGCTTCATCAGCTTTTGGTCCTTGTGCAAAAACTAAAACTTTAACATCTTTACCGGTACCATGTGGTAAAACAACTGCGCCTCTGACCTGTTGATCTGCATATCTGGAGTCAACACCCATGCGCAAATGAACTTCTACCGTTTCATCAAATTTAGCAGACGCGATTTCTTTGACAAGAGCTGCTGCTTCCGCAGATTCATAAACTTTTTCTGCATCTACTTTCGCAACACTCTCAAGATATCTTTTTCCTCTTTTTGCCATGTTTAACTCCTTTATTTATCCATATCGATGACGATACCCATAGAACGGGCTGTTCCTGCAACCATTCTGGCACCGCTTTCTACACTAGATGCGTTTAAATCCTGCATCTTTAATTCAGCAATCTTTAAACATTCAGACCAAGGTAATGTTGCAACTTTATTACGATTCGGCTCACCTGATGCAGATTCGAGTTTTGCAGCCTTTTTCAATAAAACTGCTGCCGGCGGAGTCTTGACAACGAAGGAGAAAGAACGATCTTGATAAACTGTAATTTCAACCGGAACAATCAATCCGATATCTTGTTGTGTTCTTTCATTAAATTCTTTAACGAATTGAGAAATATTCAATCCGTGTTGTCCAAGAGCTG
>CAYFQU010000006.1:0-43502 GCA_964345335.1 uncultured Mageeibacillus sp.
AAGTATTTAAAAAATATAATATCCGTTATTTCTTCTACAATGGTGGAAATGACTCGATGGATACCTGTAATAAGATTTCTAAATTCATCCAAAAAAACGGCTATGAATGTAAAGTAATTGGTGTCCCCAAAACAATTGACAACGATTTATACGGCACGGATTTCTGCCCGGGATTCCCGTCAGCTGCACGCTACATTGCGACCACAATGATGGAAGTTTATTGTGATTCAGTTGTCTATGCAACAGGTCAGATTACAATTGTTGAAATTATGGGCAGAAATGCTGGTTGGCTGACTGCCGCTTCTGTTTTAGCTGCTGATAAAGGCTATGGTCCTGATCTGATCTATTTACCGGAAGTAGAATTTGATTTAGATCAATTTATGGCTGATGTAAAACGTATTTACGATGAAAAAGGCAAAGTTTTAGTAGCTATTTCCGAAGGATTGAAAACCAAAGAAGGTAAATTCATTCCTGAATTAGTAGGGGAAGTCAAAACGGATGCTTTTGGACATAAGCAGATGGGCGGTTCAGCTGCGGTCTTAAAAGACTATATTGAAAATCATATCAACACTAAAGTTCGTGGTATCGAATTATCCTTAATGCAAAGATGTGGTGCTCATTTAGCATCTGAAATTGATGTGGAGAGCACATTTAATGCAGGCAGAGAAGCCGTGAAAGCAGCTTTGAATGATGAAACAGATATCATGATCGGCTTTAAAGTCAATCACTCTGACCATCAGGCAAATGTTGAATTGACCCATGTTCCATTGGAAAAAGCTGCCAATACAGAACAAAAAGTACCTCTTGAATGGATCAATGAAGAGAAAAACTTCGTTTCTAAAGAGTTTGTTGACTATTGCTTACCGCTGATTCAAGGTCAGCCGGAACGCGTATTGGAAGATTCTTTACCAAGATTTGCCAGACTTAAATTTGTTCAAGCCGGTAAAAAATAATTAAAATTGATTTAAACTTTAAAAAACCGAGAGTTTTTTAGCCCTCGGTTTTTTTACCTTGAGGGAAATGTTAAATATTCATTTGAAAATCGGAAATATAACGATCAGAAGAACCGAAGAAGAGGATTTGAAAGCATTTATTCCTCTTTTTACGGATCCAAAAATTCTCTACTACTATATTCCGGAAGAAATCAGTTTGATGTCAGAAAAAGAAATTTTGGAATATTTGGCTGATTGGGATGACAATGAGAGCTCTTTTTTGTTTACCTGTCTGGAAGAGGAGAGAATAGTTGCATTTTTTACTTTAGAAAATTATTCTGAAAAACAAAAAAATACTGAATGCGGGATTGCTGTTTTGGACCCTGAAGATTATGGTAAAGGTTATGCTACAAAAATTATCAGGACAATGCTTGACTATTTATTTCACAATCAGCATTTACATAAGGTATATATTCGTTATATAGAAGGCAATATAGCATCCCGAAAATTATTTGAGAAATTAAACTTTAAAAAAGAAGGGACATTCCGAGAACATATCAAACGCGGCAATCAATATTTAGATTTACACTATATGAGTATTTTGAATAGAGAATGGTAATTTATTAGGTATATTATGATCAAATCCGTATTTTCTGCACATTTGAGTGAACAGGACAAAAATGATTTAACATTATTATTTAACGATCGATCGATCGGTTTATTGTCTGATGAGGAAAAAACGAATTTTGTTTTATCTTCCAATCGTAATGTTCATATGATCAGCGGGTTTTCCAATGCATCTATCTATTATGATCCTCGTTTCAATCAAGATAGAATTCGTCTTTGGAATCAGTCTTTTCGGGAAATGCAGTCACATGGGATCAAAGCCTTTCCTCAATTCATTAAAGATCATCATATTTATGCTGAATATTTGTACATTTTTTCGGCAGATGTATTCATCGGCTGGCAGGATCGAAAGAACGGCTTATATTTAATCAGAAACGGTAGTTTATATCGCTTGCAGCCCACTCTTTTACCTGCTCGGATTTTTGATGAAGATTGGATGGAATATACGGACTTTTATTCTTTTAATTTAAAAGCAGATGATTTTGTTTTTTCAATTTCCGAAAAGGTATTTGATCGTGTCGATGCAGCAAAAGCGGAAGAACTTTTAGAAAGCAATTTAAAATTATCGGATCTAATTAACGAATTATTGAATCAAATACGTTTATACAATGAAAACTTTGATATTAGTTGGTTTGGATTTGAAGTAGAGCGCTTAAATAAAAATGTTTTCGCCGATGATCATCAGACCAGATTGCGCAAACGCAATGATTTTACAATGCTGATCAACAGTTCAAGAGTTTCTCGTGTGAAGGACGGACAAAAATTGCTCCCTGTCCGGAGTTCCGATCTTAAAGTACATCAAAAAACAGCAGAGATTAAGAAAAATCTTGACGATCAATATTTATTGCATAAAAAGCATCCTGAAAAGCCAAAGAAAAAACTGGATAACGAATCTTTTTCATCGGCTGAGAGCAAAAAAAATCGCAAAAGAAATCTACATAAATTGGAGCAAAGACGTAAAAGCAAAGATGTTATTTTAGATGATTTACAATCTTACAGCTTTGAACCGATTGTGCAAAACTTTAAAAAAACGATATCAAACTTATTTAATTTAATACCTAATAAACCGTTTTTGTCAAAGTTATTGTCGACAACAATTATCTTAATACTTGTACTATTTGTTTTTTTATTAGGCAGAACGATTGGTTCCAAAACGAAGCCTGTTGAGGAAGAAGTTGAAGAGACGGTTTTTGAAACCAGGATGATGAGTGTTGATGAAAAAGTTATACCGCCGAACTCTGCTTTATTGGAAGTAGATATAACAGTCAAAGCAAATAATCTGCAGATCAGACAAGAACCGAACGCCAATTCTCCCATTGTGGCAACGGTACAAAGAGGGGCGAAAGTAACCCAATTGTCGGAAATAGAAAATAATTGGGTTTATGTCCGTTTGGAAAACGGAAAAACGGTAGGTTATGCTTATGCCGATTCATTATTTCCGGATGAATAAAAGTCTGAATTTTTTGCCTTAACGATTAGAATTTATATACAGATCAGAATAGAAACTTATCTCAATCATAATTTATTCTAATAAAAAAGCACTGCTACATTATGTTTCAGTGCTTTTTCATCTGGCGAGCCTATCAGGATTCGAACCTGAGACCCACAGCTTAGAAGGCTGTTGCTCTATCCAGCTGAGCTATAGACCCATAAAAGCTAAAAAAGAGCTTTATTGGAGCGGGTGAAGGGAATCGAACCCTCATATCCAGCTTGGAAGGCTGGTGTTCTAGCCGTTGAACTACACCCGCATTGATCTTGCTCTCAAAACCAGCTTAGTAATCATACAATATTATTTTTCTTTTGTCCAATAGTTCGAGCGAATTTTTTTGGCGTTAAAATTGTAATATTAATGACAATATTCAATTTCCAAGTAAAGTTTTATCATGCAATCAAACTTTACCATCAATGAAATTTTTAGAAAATCCGTCAGGCGAATGATATACTTTCAGGCGAATGATATACTTTGTCATATATATTTTTTTTGATAAAAGAGAAGGAGAAAATTTATTAGCCGATTGGTATTTTTATATTTAGGAATGGTGGTTATTGTTGCCTTGTTCTTACTGTTTATGATTAGAGGGCTTAATAATCGACTAAAACTCACCCGATATAGTTTTGTCAGTTCTAAAGTGAATACAGAGATCAGAGTTATTTTTATTTCTGATTTACATAGTTGTCAATACGGTAAAAATCAAAATATATTGCTTGGACATATACTCGCTTTTCAACCTGATTTAATTCTGTTGGGAGGGGATATCTTAGACAAGAAAATGCCTGAAACAGCAGGATTTCATTTGGTCCGGGCAGCCGTGAAGATTGCTCCGACTTATTTTGTTACCGGGAATCATGAGTTTTATACTGCCCAGTGCGAACGCATTAAGAAGCAGATGACAAAAATAGGTGTTCATATTCTTGATGGGAAAAAGGAGAGTCTTGTGCTCTGTACGAATCCAATCAACGTGATCGGCATTGATGATCCATTGGTCGGTAAAAAAACTTATACTCAGCAATTACAACAGTTAAAAAGGATGAAAAACCAGGAATTTACTTTTTTCTTAACTCATCATCCCGAGAGGGTTGATGATTATCAACAAGTGCGATCCGATTTAGTTTTAGCGGGACATGCTCACGGCGGTCAATGGCGTATTCCCGGTCTTGTAAACGGATTATTTGCTCCACATCAGGGTTTGTTTCCTAAATATACAGCCGGTTTTTATCATTTATCTAATACGACTTTGCTGGTCGGACGAGGCCTGAATAGAGAATCAATAAAAGTACCCAGATTTTATAATCCGCCTGAATTGATTGTTCTGAAAATTGTACCGATATCAAAGGAAATGAATAAATCTTAAATGATTTTTAAAAAAATGTAAGTGCTACTTTATGTATACTAATAGTAGGAGATAGGTTGAGAAAGGTTTTGAAAAAACAATGTATCTGTCATGTATCTTATATTCCGAGTAACCTCAGGAGCAAAAATTATGAAACATAGTAAAAAGTTCATTTTGATTATTATTCTGCTGTCTCTGCTTGTCGGTTGTCATACACAAAACAATAATGCGATCAATCATAAGAAACAAGATAATTCTGAAGAAGTATCCCGCTATCTTGTTGCTGAGCCGGTCTATCCTGAAATGACTCCTTATCCCAATGAAAAAGACTACATTCGTGCTGACGGTAACTTTGATGATGAAGGTTTTGATAAGGTATATGATGCTTGGTGGTCGGATAAAAAAATACAGCGTGATTTTCATGAACAATTTAAAGGGGATTATCGTGATTTTTATCGCAAAACTGCTCAGATTATCCTGAAAGATGAGCAGCAGGTTAATCAGGTTTATTCTCCCATCAGCTTATATATGGGCTTAGCAATGCTTTCTGAAACAACAGAAGGCAAGAGTAAGGAACAAATTTTAGCTCTGCTCGGAGATTTTTCCGATACGATTGCCGATGATGCCAAAGCCTTGTGGAATGCAAATTATTCGGCCGACACGGCAAGCAATAGCATTTTGGCGAATTCTCTGTGGCTAAATAAAAATTTAGCCTATCAGAAAGAAACGATAGATAAAATAACGGATCGGTATTATGCTTCTATTTTTCAAGGGGATATGGGATCGGATGAATATAGTCAAACTTTGCGAAACTGGATCAATCAGCAGACCGGAAATCTTTTGACTGAACAAACAAAGGATTTGCGATTCTCGGAAGAAACAGTTTTAAGTCTTATTTCGACTGTTTATTTTCAGCAGAAATGGGCCGATGAATTTTTAAAAATGAATAATACCGAAGATACTTTTTATGGTGAAAAGAAAGAAGTAAAAACAGAGTATATGCATCAGAGCGGTAATGATGTTTATTATTGGGCGGATCATTTTTCGGCAGTCAATAAACCTTTGCTTGACGGCTCAAGCAGTATGTGGTTCATTTTACCGGATGAAAATTCAACGGTAGAAGATGTGCTTGCCAATGAGCAGCTTTTTGCTTTAACTTCAACGCATCCAGTATTATCTGATTGGCAGAATAAAAAGGATTTAAAAATCAATTTATCCGTCCCTAAATTTGATATTGCTGCCAATTATAATTTAGCTGAGCATTTAAAAACTTTGGGTATGACGGATGTTTTCGCTAAAAATATAGCGAATTTTTCACCGTTGCTGAAAAATTCGGATATACCGGTTTGGCTATCTGAAGCAAAACAAGGAACCAGAGTAGCCATTGATGAAGAAGGTGTGACGGCAGCGAGTTTTACCGCCATGGAAACAGCTGGAGCTGCTATGCCCTTAACTGAGGAAATTGATTTTATACTGAATCGTCCCTTCTTATTTGTCATAACAGGTATTACAGGTGATCCGCTATTTATCGGCGTTGTCAATCAATTGTAATACTGTAAAAGAAAAACAAGACAGGTTATGAGAGCAGGCTTTCTTATCAATTATGTGAGAAGGCCTGTTCTTTTGCGAACATTCGTTCTAAGTGCTATAATTCCAGTCGATTATATTTAGAAGAAGCGAGGCGGCAATGGCGCATACAGACAATTATGACAATCAAAGTATTTCTGCACTGAAAGGAGCGGATCGAGTTCGTTTAAGACCCAGTGTTATTTTTGGTTCGGACGATTTGAAAGGATGCCAACACTCCTTTTTTGAAATACTCTCTAATTCTATTGACGAAGCAAGAGCCGGTTTCGGTCATAAAATTATAGTTACTCGTTTTCAGGATTACAGTATTATGGTCGAAGATGAAGGCCGAGGTATCCCTGTCGACTATAATGAGAATGAAAAGCGTTTTAACTGGGAATTAGTTTATTGCGAGCTTTATGCCGGCGGTAAATATGATCCTAATAATGAAAATTATGAATACAGTTTAGGTCTGAACGGTCTGGGTGCTTGTGCGACACAATATGCCTCCGCTTATTTTGATGTAGAAGTAGTGCGTGACGGTTATCTTTATGAATTGCATTTCGAAAAAGGAGAAAATGTCGGCGGCTTAAAGAAAACGGAAACCAATAAAAGGAAAACGGGTACCTTGCAGCATTGGCTGCCCGATCGGGATGTTTTCACGGAGATTGAAATTCCGCATCATTATTTTGTCGATATCCTGCAAAAACAAGCGATCGTCAATCCCGGCGTGAAATTTGTCTTTATCGATAAGCTTGAAAATACACGTGATGAATTTATTTATCCTGACGGTATTTTGGGTTATGTCAATGAAGTTAACGGCAATAAAGCCTTGTCCAAAGCTCGTATGTTTTCAGGTGAGGGAAAAGGTAAAGATCGTGCCGATAAAGCCGAATATAAAGTACAGGCAGATGTGGCTTTTGCCTTTAATAATGAAACAAATCTGCTCAGCTATTATCATAACTCCAGTTGGCTGGAATATGGCGGATCTCCGGATCGTGCTGTCAGAAATGCCTTTGTTGCGGAATTTGATCGTGTTTTAAAGGAAAAGGATAAATATAAAGCCAATGAATCCAAAATTGTTTTTGCTGATATTGAAGACAGTTTGATTTTGATGATCAATTCTTTCTCAACTTTTACTTCCTATGAAAATCAGACGAAAAAAGCGATCAATAATAAATTTATTCAACGTTTTTTAACGGACTTGATCAGAGAAAAACTGCAGATCTGGTTTATTGAATGTGCCGATGAAGCAGATAGGGTGATTGAGCAGATCTTAATCAATAAGAGAAGCCGAGAGAATGCGGAAAAGCAACGCCTGAATATTCGTAAAAAACTGATGGGCAATGTGGATAATATGTCCAATCGCATCAAAAATTTTGTTGATTGTCGTTCTAATGATGTCAGCAAACGTGAATTATATATCGTAGAGGGTAATTCTGCTTTAGGATCTGTCAAAATGGCAAGAGATTCCGAATTTCAGGGAGTTATTCCGGTACGCGGTAAAATTTTGAATTGTCTGAAAGCCAGTATCAATCAAATCTTCAAAAGCGATATTATTGTTGATTTGCTGAAAGTGATGGGCTGCGGCGTTGAACTGGAAAGTAAGCATAATAAGCATCTTTCTGATTTTGATTTAAATAAATTACGCTGGGATAAAATTATTATCTGTACTGATGCCGATGTTGACGGTTTCCAAATTCGTACTTTGATTTTGGCTATGTTATATCGCTTGACGCCGACTTTGATTCAGGAACATAAAGTCTATATCGCTGAATCTCCTTTATTTGAGATCACTTATTCTGTAAAAGGTTTGGAAAAAACATATTTTGCTTATTCCGATCAGGAAAAAAATGAGCTTTTGAAAAAATTAAATAAAGGGAAAGTGCATATACAGAGATCAAAAGGCTTAGGTGAAAATGAACCTGAGATGATGTGGCAAACGACCATGAATCCTGAAACAAGACGATTGATTCAAGTTATGTCGGAAGATCCGGATGATATGATGCAAATGTTCGATTTATTATTAGGAGATAATTTAGCCGGGCGCAAACAATATATTGCTGATCACGGCAATGAATATATGGATATGTTGGATGTCGTCTGATTTTGGAATTCAATAAAAGGTTTAAACTATGAGTGAAAATAAAGAACAAGAAAATAAACAGAAATTAGTTGAACAAACACCGATTACAGATACTTTACGCATCAATTATATGCCTTATGCGATGAGTGTTATCGTATCGCGTGCAATACCCGAAATTGACGGTTTTAAACCATCACATCGCAAATTATTATATACGATGTATCGGATGGGTTTGATGAAAGGAAGCCGTTCCAAATGTGCTGATATCGTAGGGCAGACGATGGCCTTAAATCCGCATGGTGACCAGGCAATTTACGAAACTTTGGTGCGTATGACCCGAGGCAACGGGGCTCTGATCAATCCCTGGATCGATTCAAAAGGGAATTTCGGACGCGTTTACTCACGCGATATGCAGTTCGCCGCTTATCGTTATACTGAGGCTCGTCTGGACAAGAGCTGTGAAACTTTATTTTCCGGTCTCAATAAAAACGCCGTACCCTTTGTCGACAATTATTCGGGCACTTTTCAGGAGCCTGTACTCTTGCCGGCGACTTTCCCGACAGTTTTGGTGAATGCCAATCAGGGTATAGCCGTAGGTATGGCTTCCAATATTTGTTCTTTTAATCTGAAAGAAGTATGTGAAGCGACGATTGCCTATATCGACGATCATGATGTCGATTTATTTACGTATATGCCGGCACCGGATTTCTCAACCGGAGCGGCGATTATCTATGAAAAAGATATTATGCGGCAGATTTATGAGACGGGCCGCGGATCCGTTAAAATGCGTGCCGTCTATACAATTGATAAAAAACACAAATGCATCGAAATCACCGAAATTCCATATTCAACCACAGTGGAAGCCATCATTGATGATATTATTGATAATACAAAAAATGGAAAATTAAAAGAAGTTTCCAATGTGCGTGATGATACAGACCTGAACGGCTTAAAAATCACCATTGATTACAAAGCTTCAGCCGACCCTAAATTATTAGTCAAAAAACTTTTTAAGGTCACTTCCATGCAAAGCAATTTTGCCTGCAATTTTAATTTTTTAATTGACGGCCGACCCATGGTTTTGGGAGTTCGAGAAATTTTGGCTGAATGGTTGAAATGGCGCCGAGCCTGCCTGAAAAATGAGCTGCAATTCGAGATCGACCAAAATCAGGATAAATTGCATATTCTGAAAGGTCTGGAAGCTATTTTATTGGATATTGATAAAGCAATTAAAATTGTGCGTGAAACGGAAAAGGATGAAGAAGTTATTCCACGCTTAATGCAAGGTTTTCAAATTGATCAAAGGCAAGCAGAAACCGTTGCTGAAATCAAATTAAGACAACTGAATAAAGAATATATTCTGAAACGCATTAAGGAAATTAAAAATCTTGAAGCAGAAATCTTTCGCCTGGAAAAAATTGTACAGGATGAGCGTAAACTCGATCAGGAAATACAGAAACAATTAAAAGAAGTTGCTCAAAAATACGGCAGAGAACGCTTAACAAAATTAATCGAACCTGATGAAATTCAAGTTGCCACAGAAGAGCATTTTATTGAAGATTTCAACTTAAAAGTGTTTTTCACCAAAGATGGCTATGTGAAAAAGATTGCTCTGACTTCTTTGCGCAGTGCGGGCGAGCTGAAATTGAAAGAAAATGATTATGTATTACAGGAAATCGAGGCAACCAATAAATCTGAAATTTTATTCTTTACAAATTTAGGACAGGTTTATAAATTACGCCTTTTCGATATTCCGGATCATAAACCGTCTGAATTTGGTGAATATACACCGAACTTACTGAACCTCGATAAAGATGAAAAAGTGTTGGCGATACATGTTACCGGAGAAGATTATCCCGGTTATTTAATTCTGGGATTCGCCGACGGACGCTGTGTGAAAATTGCTCTCAACAGTTTTTATACTAAAACGAATCGCAGGATGTTAAAAAATGCATTCTACAATGGAGCTGAACTGATCGGTATTTTATATCAGGAAGAAGAGAATTCCGGCAAAGACATTATCATACAGAATGATCAAGACCGAATGATTCTGGTGGCAAGCGATCGCATCAGCTTAAAGAGCACAAGAAATTCACAAGGCAATCAGATTATGAAATTAAGGCCTGGTTTCCAAGCGAATTACATGGGTTTTGCGGATCAATTCCCGGGAAATTATGATTTCGACTATTACCGTGCACGTACTTTACCTGCAGCCGGTCGTTTTATCAAAGAAGAAGATATGGCGGCAAAGCAATTGAGTTTTGTCGATACGATTGAATAGAGATTGGAAAACGGCGAATTAAAATGACAAGTACGAAACATTTTTCAGTAAAAAAAATCTTGCTCATCATCGCTTCATTGGCCATTTTAGTCAGCTTGTTTTTTGTGCTGCGCTATCAACAAAAAGTTAAATATGAAAGCTCTTTTCACGAATTGCTAAACCAAAAAGAGTATAAGAAAGCCATTGATTTATATCGAGAGATTCAAAGAAATGCTACCGATCTTGAGAATTCCGAAAACAGCAGAGCTCGTTATATAGATATCCAAAATCAGTATGAAGCACAGGTTAAGACAAGAACGGAACAGATCATTGATAATTTGAAAAAAGGCGGTTCCTTATCACAGGATGATCAGAATTTTGTGAGCGGCATGGAAGAGATGACCAGCTCTATTATTGCTCCGTTTTTGTATTCGGAAACGGAAGAATGGTTGGACAATGAAATTGATCAAATCGAATGGAAACATTTTATCACGGCATTTGAGAATTTTCCAAATTTAAAAAGCAATGTGGAAAATTTAATTTCACAGGAAGAACAATTAAAAAAAGCTGCCAAAGAATTTGCACGTATCGATGCCAAAGATTTAAAGAGTGAATGGAACAGTATTTGGCAGGACTGGCAGGAATTGACTGAAAATCAGGAAATCGGTAGATTTGCCAGAAATTATGCTGCATATCGCTTACAAGTATTTCAAAAAGATATTTATACGATGTTGATGCAGGATATAGATGATTATATGTTTGCCAATAAATATTACAGTGCAAAATTAGTCTTAGACCGATTGTTTGATGCTTTCCCGAATGAAACCGAAATCCATGAAAAATTACAAATCTGCAATGAAAAAATTCCTTCCAAGTTAATTGTCTGGGAAGATTTGGTTGAAAATATCGCGGTCAGACCTTTGGTAACAGATGTAGCCAAGGCGAAATCAGGTCCTTATAAAGTATTTGCCGAAACAGGTATGATTACGCCGCAAGAATTTGAAAATTTACTGAATGAATTATATGAAAACAATTATGTATTGATCTCTCAAAGCTTATTCCATGATTATCCGGAAGATTTTTCACAAGTTGTTATACCTGAAGGGAAAAAGCCAATTGTTCTGATTTTAGAGCAATATCAATATGATACCCGTTATATAGAATCCGGATCCATTGAACAATTGGTTTATGATGAAGAGCAAAATAAATTTATGGGACGGCGTTCAGCTAATCAAAAGGATAGCGAGGCGGACAATCTTGATCCGATCTCTATTTTGGAAAACTTTTTGGTAGAGCATTCAGACTTTAGCTTTGATGGCGCAAAAGCAATGTTGGCTTTGAATATCAACGAAAATATTTTAGGTTATATGATCAATGATGAGCAATTGCAAAATGTTAATCATGCTCGGGAAATGCTGGAATTAGAACCGCATATATTGTCGGATAAGTCCCAGGAAGATAAAAATAAATTTTACACTTTACAGACCGAAGATTTGAAAAATCTGTTAAATGGCTTAAAACGCAATGGTTATCAATTTGCCAATGCCGGTTACAGCGATGTCAATCTAAGAGAATGCTCCTATCAGGAATTTATAGAACAAATACAGCATTGGGAAAATATGATGCATCCTCTGATCGGTTCGGTTGACGGACTGCTCTTTCCGTTTGGCGCACATGTTTATAATGATTCGGAAAAATTAGATTTTGTGATTGAATCAGGTTATTGCAATCTGTATAGTGAAAGTCCTAATATATATAATTTCTATGCTCCTGAGTATTTACATTTTGACTTTTTCCCGGTCAATGGTAATTCTTTGTTAAATGCTGAGGCCTGGGGTTTTTCCCGTTTTGGAGATGCTGCAAAAATTATTGAAGATTGGCGAGATGAATGAAAAAAGATTTACAGGTAATTGATATTAAGCCGAGAGGATATTGCAAAGGAGTAGTGCGTGCTTTGCGTGTCGTGCAAAAGACCAGAGAGCAATATCCTGACGAAACGATCAGCGTTTTAGGAAAAATCGTTCATAATCGTTTTATTACAGCCGCCTTAGATTATTATCAGATCAATACAATTGATATTCCGGGTAAACGCAGAGAAGAACTGCTGGATTATGTCGATAAAGGAATTTTAATTCTTTCAGCGCACGGCAGTTCGGAAAAAGTAAAAGAGAAAGCTTTGCAGAAAGGTCTGAAATTGATCGATGCCGTTTGCTCCGATGTTTTATCCACACATGACATTATCAGAGAGGCTCTTGCCGAACATAAAAAAGTTATTTTCATCGGCAAAGAAAAGCATCCTGAAACGGAAGCAATTGTCGAAAATTTTCCCGGGGTATCTCTGATCACAAAAATCCAAGACGTGCCTTGCCTTTCATTTCATCAACATGATCAAATTATGATCACTAATCAGACGACACTTTCTATTTTGGAAATCAAAGAGATTATGGATGAAATTTTAAATAATTATCCTCAGGCTGAAATCATTGATGAAATATGCGGAGCAACCAGAGTCAGACAGCAAGCCGTCATTAAAAACAGTAATTTGGATGCTTTAATCGTCGTAGGTGATCCGAAAAGCAATAATACAGCAATGTTGGCCCAGATCGGCAAAAATTGTCGGATCAAAGAAGTACAAAGAATCGATACCATTCAGGATATTGATTTAAGCAAATTGCAAAAAAACTGGCTTGTCGGTGTCACGTCCGGTGCTTCTACGCCGACTTATTTAACAGAAATGGTATCAAACTATCTGAGAGAAGTTGATTTAGATCATCCTCAACCATTTCCCGAAATAGATTACACAAAGATTTTAGGCTGAGGTCATCATGTGCTTTAAACGATTTTATGAAAAAAATTTAAAACCTGATTATCTGATTGCAGACTTGCGTACATTTGACTGGCCAAGTTTATTGCTAAAGAATATTGAGATCATTTTTTTGGATATTGATAATACTTTGGCTTTACACGGATCCTATGAACCCGATCAATTTGCAAAAGAAATTATAAAAAAAATCCGTGCAGCAGGATTTAAAATATGTGTCTTGTCAAATGCCAGAAGCAGCAGGAGTAAAATATATGCAACAAATCTACAAGTTGATTATATGAGCAATGCCTGTAAACCCAGTCCAAAACGATTATTGCAGAAATTGGCTGAGGAGAATATTACATCTGATGCAGCTCTGCTGGTCGGCGATCAGTTGTTTACAGATATTTGGGCAGGTAAGAACGCCAAATGTCATACGATGTTGGTTAAGCAAAGATATGACAGGGAAGCCGTACAAATTAAATTAAAACGTTTATTGGAAAAAATTTTCTTGAATAAATATGAAAAGCGGGATTTTTTGTGATTCAGAGTAGAATAAGATAAAATTTACAAGCAATAACGTACTTGTATTTATCCCTTTAGGCTTTATGCTTAGATCAATCTACTATGATAAAAGCATAGGAAAAAATATGCTATATATTTTTCTAGGAGTATTACTTATTGAGAGTACTCAATATATATTGGCAATTGGTGTATTTGATATCACTGATATAATAAATAATTGTTTGGGTGGATTATTAGGAATTGCATTATATAGTATTGCTCTAAAGATTAAAAGAGACAAATTTAAGCTAGATAAGATATTGTTTATTATAGCTTTGATACTTGCCATCTTATTCACAATTTTATATGTAACCTTGATTGCTTATAATAGCTAGTTAACATTTATTTTTATTAGAAGTATTTTATATGTTAATTTTTATAGTATATGATTTTTAACAAATAGAAATTGGACATTTTTATAGGATACTAAGAAAAAAGATATTCCCTAATTCTAAGGAAAATGTTGCAACGATTAGATTGAGAGACAATTTGATCGCATTTATTTAGCTGTAAAGCCTATGAAACAAAAGTATAAGCCGCCTTTCAGCCTTTATGAACAAAATCCGGCAATAACTTGCAAGAGATATTTTTATACCTTAAAATTAGTTAGATTAAATTTATTAACAGCTCAATTGAGCAGAGGAGGATTAGATGATAACTGCAGGTGATTTTCGTAACGGTGTTACTTTTGAAAATAATGGTGAAATCTATCAGGTAATTGAATTTCAACATGTAAAACCGGGAAAGGGCGCAGCTTTTGTAAGAACAAAATATCGTAATTTAAAAACAGGGACAATTAAAGAGGAAAGCTTTAATCCAAATGTAAAATTTGAGCAAGCGAATTTAGTCAGAAGAGATATGCAATATTTATATTCTGACGGTGAATTATATTATTTTATGGATAATGAAACCTATGAGCAATTTCCGATTCGCGGAGAAATCATTGGTGACAGTTTGAAGTTTTTGAAAGAAAATACAATTTGCCAACTTATCTCTCATAACGGTGAAGTTTTCAGTGTTGAATTACCGATCAAAATTGATTTATTGGTGACTGAATGTGAGCCTGCTGTCAAAGGAGATACAGCTACGAATGCGACAAAATCAGCAATCGTTGAAACCGGTGCGGAGATCAGAGTTCCTTTGTTTATCAATCAGGGAGATATTATTCGTATTGATACCAGAGATGGTGAATACGAAGAGCGTGTTCGTTCATAATTGATTGAGCACAGAGATTTACCATGGCATATACAGAAGATAATTCCATCAAAGGCGACCGCTCCATGTCGCAAGGTTTCATTGCACAGTATGCAGCGGAAGCTGCTCTGCAGATTGAAGGAGACGACAGTGTGGAATCGGGGATGCTGGTAAATCTTAAAAGAGCTTTCGGTGTAGAGCATGAAGGACATGGTGTCAAAGTAGAATTTGATTCAGACGATTCCGAGTTTGTCACGATCACCATTTATTCCATTTGCAAATTTGGTTATGTACTGCCGGAAATAGCTTGGAATATACAGGAAAAAGTAAAGCATGATGTAGAAAAATATACAGGTTTGGTAGTGGAATTCGTGCATGTACAAGTGATGGGCATTGTACCGAATTCTCAAATCGACCAGCAACGAGAACTATCATAAAGAAATTGAGGTTTTAAATGGAACAGGTTTTCAGATTTTTACAAATGATTTTATTATTTATTTTTTCTGCTCTTTCTTTGTTATTTGTAGCTATTTTTCTGAGTGAAGGTCTGATGAGCGGCGTGATCACTTTATTGGTACAGATCTCTAATCAAAACCGAAGCCGTGCTATTATTATCCTGTTATTTGCTCTCATATTCCTCGTTTCCTTAATACTTTTGGTTCGTCTGATTTTATCCGGCCGTTTACGTAAAGCCAGAGTCAGTGAAAGCAGTATGGGAATGATTGATATCGGGGTTGATGCGATTGAAAGTGTGGCTCTGAATGCAGCTCAATCGGCGCAAGCGGGGGTGAAAGCTGCCACAGCTCATATTGCCCCTTTTAAAAATAATAAATTGTCCGTACGTTTAAGTGTGATGGCTTTTTCCAATGTTGAATTGCCGGCTATGATGGCCAAAGTTCAAGAACGGGTTAAGAAAGATATAGAAAGATATACTGGTATTCAAGTTGCCGAAGTAATTGTGAAAGTAATTCGTGTCGATACAATTTCAGCGAGAGTGGATTAAGGATAATGCGCGATAATAAAAATTTATTTTCTGCACTTTTGGATGGACTGAAAACAGGCGGTGCCGGGAAAACAGGAGCATTATTTGCTTTTATATTGGCATTGTTAATTGTTATTTTCGGCTTCTTAAAAACACTATTCATTCTGATTGTCACATTACTTGGGTATTATATTGGCGTTCGTTATTTTTCTAATCAAAAAACGATTAAAGAATTATTGGATCGAATTTTTCCTCCAGGAAGATTTCGATAAGATTGGAGTAATAGGTGAGACGATCTTTAATTAGAGAATATGCATTTATGTTTCTCTATCAACTGGAAATTCATGATGAAGATATGCAGGCTCAAAGAGAAATGTTTTTAGCCGATTTTCATATTCCTGAAGCTCAACAATCATTTTTTGATGAGCGTGTACAAGGTGTCTATGCCAAACGCACAGAACTTGATAAAAAATTGGAACCATATTTAATAAAATGGAAAATTAATCGTCTACCGCGAATTGATGTGACAATTTTGCGCCTTGCTCTATTTGAAATGGAAGAACTTACAGATATTCCGCATAATGTTGCTATTTCCGAAGCTGTACGTTTAGCTAAAAAATATAGCGGAGATGAGTCAAAATCTTATATCAATGCTGTTTTAGGAAATATTGAAAAAAGTATATCCGAGGATAAAGAATGATCTATTCGGTTAGTGAAATAAATCATTTGGCAGCACGGTTATTTCTAACACATCCTATATTCAGTCAGGTCGAAGTACATGGAGAAATATCCGGCGGAAAGCTTTATCCCTCCGGACATTTTTATTTTACTTTAAAAGATGAACAGGCCGCGATCCAGGCGGTGATGTTTCGCTCCGCTTATCAGCGCTTGAACTTTGTTCCTAAAGATGGTGATAAAGTAACACTTAAGGGCAATATTTCCATTTATGAAAAAAGCGGGAAATACCAGTTGATTACCCAAGAGATGAAAATGCAGGGAATTGGGGATCTATATGCACAATTTGAATTGTTGAAAAATAATTTACAGAAACAAGGTTATTTTTCGCAAGAACACAAAAAAAAAATTCCCGTTTTGCCGAAGCGGATCGGTGTGGCTACCTCTGAAGCAGGAGCTGTTATCCAAGATATTTTGCATGTCCTGAGAAGACGTTTCCCAGGGTTCAAAATGGATTTTATTTCGGTAGCTGTGCAGGGTGAAAATGCTGCTGGTCAAATTGCCGATGCGATCAAACAATTTAATCGTATGCATAGAGTTGATGTGATAATCATCGCAAGAGGTGGCGGTTCTTTAGAAGATCTCTGGGCTTTTAATGAGCGCATTGTAGCAGATGCTATTTTTACTTCCCAAATACCGATCATTTCCGGTGTAGGTCATGAAACAGATTATACAATTGCCGATTTTGTTGCTGACTTGCGAGCCCCGACTCCGTCTGCAGCCGCAGAATTAGTATTGCCGGAAAAAAGCAGCCTGTTAGAACAGATTTATGCACAAAGGATGTATTCATTGCAATTATTGAATAAGCAATTGCAGCAGGCTAAGACCGTCTTAAAACATTTTAAAGACAGATCTGCTTTGCGAAATCCACAAAGAGTACTGCAAAATCATGCCCAATATTTAGATGAATTAAAAAATCGTATGTCGCGTGAAATGTTTTATCAAAGAGAGATGAGCCAAAAAATATTGGCCTTACAACAAGAAAAATTATCGCAGATGATGCAGCAGAAACTGCGTGATACAAAACAGCAATTACTACTGAAGAACAGTCAGCTTCGAGCCTTGAATCCATTTTCAGTTTTAGATCGGGGTTATACCTATATTACGGATGAAAACGGTCAAATCATTAAATCAAGCAAAGATACAAAACCGCAGAATACAGTACAGTTATATTGGAAAGACGGCACGGCGACAGCAGAGATTAAAACATTGAAACATAAAAATATCGAGGAAATTTAAAATGAAAAATGAACAGGAAATAATGCAGGAACCGGAATCTTTTCAAAAAGCAATGCAAGAATTAAAAGAAATTGTCAATGCTTTGGAAAATACTGACAGTGATTTGGATAAATCCCTTCTGTTATTTAAGCGCGGCAGTTTTTTAAGTAAATGGGCTGAAAATTATTTGCAAGCGATGGAAGAAGAAATTGTAAAAATAACAGGAGAAGAGGAAATAAAACCTGAATAAAATTCTAGAAGAGGTCAAATCCATATGTTTAAGGAAAAATATCAAGCATATCTTGAGTTGATTGAAGAAAAATTAGTCGATATCAGTGCTAAAGATAAAATACCGGATAAATTCAAAGTTTCCGACAGTGTGCGCTATAGTCTTTTAGCAGGCGGCAAGAGAATTAGACCAGTTTTGACTTTGGCTGTAGCGGATTCACTGGGCTGTCCAGTTTCAGATCAATTGATTCATTTTTCTTGTATTGTAGAAATGATACATAATTATTCATTGATCCATGATGATTTACCGGCAATGGATAATGATAATTTGCGAAGAGGAAAACCGACAAATCATTTGGTGTTCGGTGAAGATATCGCCATTATCGGCGGTGATGGTCTGTTGAATTTGGCTTATGAAAATCTTTTTGAGCTCTGTTTAAGCAATCCCAGATTACTAAAAGCTGCCAGTAGAATTGCTAAAGAAGCTGGTATCAACGGTATGGTCGGCGGACAAAGTTTGGATTTAACACCTTGTCGGTCTGAGAACAGGGAGCAAAAGTTAGCTTATTTAATTGATTTGCAAAAACATAAAACAGGAGCATTGATCCGGGCTGCCGTATTAGCCGGTTATTATTATGCAGAAGCAGAAGCGGAGCGTAACGGTCAAACATTTAATCCTGAACTAGAATATTTATACGAAGAATATGCAGATAAAATCGGTCTGGAATTTCAGATTAGAGATGATATTTTAGACGTTTTATCATCGGAAGAGAAATTGGGCAAGTCAATCGGTAAAGATCAAAGAGATCAAAAACTAACTTTCGTTACATTATTGGGACTCAAACAAGCGAAGGAATATGATGCAAATCTGCAGACTGAAACAAAACAAATTTTAAAAAAATTAAAAGATGAAAAAATTGATGTAACATTTTTGACAGAATTGACAGAATTTTTATTAAATAGAGATCATTAGTTATATCTTTATGTATTTTTAAGCTATAATGATGAATAATAATGTATAGAGAGTGTAAGTAATGAAAAGAATTGCTATTTTTCCGAATAAATCCCGTGATCCGGATTATGCAGTGACCAATCTGATCGTTGATGAAATTGTCAAACATGGCGGTCAGCCTGTCATGGAACCTGAGCTAGCGGAGGGATTTCGTTCCGCTAACATTGAATTTAATTCCTATACAAATTGCGATCTGATGATTTGTCTAGGCGGTGACGGTACTTTTCTTTCAGCGGCTCATCATCCGAGCACCCAAGGATTGCCTCAAATTGGAGTAAATCTGGGGAGCGTCGGATTTTTGACCGAGATTGAACCTGAACAAATCAAAGAAGATATTCTTAAATTGATGCAAGGCGAGTATCAGATAGAGGAAAGAATGACTCTGGATGTTCGTATATTTGATGAACAAGAAAATAGCATCGATCAGGGAATTGCTCTCAATGACGCCGTATTTGCAAGAGGTTGGGGAAATACAGGAATTATTACTGTAGATTTAACCATTGATAATGTAGCTGTTGAACAGATTCCGGGAGACGGTATCATTGTTTCAACATCTACCGGATCAACTGCATACAATTTAGCAGCCGGCGGTCCGATTGTTCATCCGGAAGTTGATGTTATTTTAATTACGCCAATTGCACCGCATACTTTGCATAATCGCAGCTATATCTCTGCAAATCATGCAGAGGTGAAATTGCGCCTGAAGAAAAATTCAGGACCGGCTATGTTTTCCAGTGACGGCAGACATATTGTCGATATGAAAGATAATTATTATGCCATTATTACCGGATCGAAACAAAAGTTCAAAAAAATCAGATTGTCGGGTGATACATTCTATCAGACATTACCAAAGAAAATTCAACTAAGGGGAATGACAAAATGAATCCATCTAAAAATTTGAGACAGAGCAGAATTTTACAGATTATCAAACAGGACAGTATTGAAACACAAGAGGACTTAGTTGATGCTCTCAAGAACTACAATATGGACGTGACGCAGGCAACTGTATCGCGAGATATTAAAGAGTTGGGAATTCTTAAAGTAGCGACAGGACATGGGGGGCAAAAATATGTACCGATGAGTCAAAGTGGCGAAGGGGCTTCCGGCCGTTTGATGACGATTTTTATCGAGGCTACCATCTCTGTTGAGGCAACGAATTCTTTTGTGATTATCAAAACATTGCCGGGCATGGCACAAGCAGCGGCCGCTGCCCTCGATTCTATGCATTTGGAACAGATTATAGGTTCAATCGCCGGCGATGACACGATATTTGTTGCGACAAGATCCGATAAAGAAGCTTTACAGTTAAAATCTACTTTATTGTCTATTTCCAATATTCATCCGGTAGAAGAATAAAAAAATAGAATGCTGGAAAGAGTTGAAATACAAAATTTCGCTTTGATCGAACAAGCTGTTTTTGAACCAGGCAAACATTTTACAGTTATCAGCGGTGAAACCGGTGCCGGAAAATCTTTGCTGATTGATGCCTTGGGCAGCTTAACCGGCAAGAGAGCCAGAAAAGAAATGGTTCGCAAGGGGGAAGCATTTGCCAGGGTAGAAGCGATCTTCAGTTTTGCTCAAAATGAATACATTCCACCTTCCGTCACAGAATATATCGAAGATCAGCAATTAATTTTAAACCGTGAAATACAAGCTGACGGCGGCAGTCGGGCCAGAGTTAACGGACGCTTGATCAGCATTTCTTTGTTACGGGAAATTACCGAAAACCTAATTGGTTTACATGCGCAAAATGAACAATTAGTCATTTTTGAAACAGATGAGCAGAGAAATTTATTAGATAAATATGCCGGAAACACGTTACAAGAATTACTGATAACCTGGCAAGCTCTGTTGCAGCAAAGAAAATCGTTTATAAAAAAAATTAAAGAATACGGTTTAACACCGGCAGAAAGAAATCGCCGACTTGAACTATTGCGCTATGAAATCTCTGAAATTGAAGAAGCTGACCTAAAAGAAGATGAAGAAACTTATTTAATGGAGCGCAATAAAATCTTAGCTTCCTTGAATAGAATAAAGCAAGATATAAGCGAATCTGTCGCTTTCTTATCCGCTGATACGGAAAATAGTGCTGGCAAGCTGTTAGCTTTATCCACACAGAAATTAGAATATGCTTCCAGACAGAGCAGAACTGTTTTGGATATGATGAATCGTCTGAAGGAAATATCTTATCAGACATCCTTGCTGAATGTAGAATTGCAAGATTTTTATCAGAAATTAACTTTCAATCCACAAGAGATAGAAGAGATACAGACACGTTTGGATTTGATCCATAAACTCAAAATGAAATATGGCGATACAATTCCTGAGATATTGGCTTATTGTCAAAAACAAAAAGACAATTTGCAAATGCTTTTGGACAGTGAAGAAAATTTTTTGCTCTACCGCCAGAAATTATTGGATAATGAGGCGGAAATGAATGAATTGGCAAATCAGATAACAAAACTGCGCCAACAAGCAGGTATGACCATAGCCAAAGAGATTCGGCAGGCCTTAGCTCAATTAGCAATGCCTGATATTATTTTTCAGGTTAAAGTCAGTCAAATATCTAAACATGAGAAAGGCTATTATGGTAAATCAGGTCGTGATTTCATCGAATTTTATATTCAGACAAATGTAGGGGAGGATCTATTACCTTTACGTAAAATTGCTTCTGGAGGAGAAACATCAAGAATTTTATTGGCAATCAAATCAATATTCAGTAAAACAGATCATTTATCAGTGATGATTTTTGATGAGATAGATACAGGAATAAGCGGACAAACGGCTATTAAAATGGCTGATATGTTGGTTGAACTGGGACAAGATAAACAGGTTTTATGTGTATCTCATATGCCTCAACTTGCTGTTGCGGCAGATTGTCATTTTTTCATCTCAAAACAAAAGGCCGAAAATCGTACCGTGACCAAAATTGAAAAATTAACTCCTGCACAACGGATTGCGGAAATCGCTCGCTTATTATCCGGTAATCAGCAAGATGAAAAGTCTATCTTGTTAGCCAAACAAATGCTGAAAGAATATAAAAATTTTGTTTGAGCTTTTCGTTTGTGTAAAATGTTTGGGCAGAATACTCTTTTAAGATGAAATTTCCAATAATGAAGGATCTTCTAATAATATTTTCATATCTTCCGGGGGATCCGCCGTGAATTCCATGTATTTTTCACTGATTGGATGATAAAAACCGATGCATCTAGCATGTAAAGCCTGGCGTTTTATTTGGCAATCCAGAGCATATTGTGATTCATTTAACAGATTCAGAAAAATTTGTTGCCGCTCTTGCTGAATGCGACATAGGTCTTTTTGGATCGGAATGACCTTTTTCTCTAAGATTAAACCGGGCATATAATCGGCAATGCCATATAGACCGTCTGCTAATAAGGGATGAGCCATATATAAACTATGTACACGGATTTGATGCGTTCTGCCGGTAAGTAATTGAAATTCAACCAAAGAAAAATTTTTTAACGAGGATTCTCTTCGTACGACATATAGAGTAATCGCTTCTTTACCATCAGAATCCACCTGGCGAATCATAATACTGTCGGGACTGCGCAGGATCGGAGCATTGATTTCACCTCGCTTTTTTTGCCAGATACCATGCGTCAAAGCCCAATATACCTTATGCATGGGTCTTTGCATTAAACGATAATGGGCATGACTGTGTTTGGCAATGATCATTGCACCCGAAGTTTCCCGGTCAAGCCTGGTGACTACATGTAAACGTCTATCGGACAATTGATCAATTAAAGTATTCTCCGGATGAGAAAAGGTTGCATGGACAACTAAATTGGCAGGTTTATTCAGCACAGCAAGATGTTCATCTTCGTAAAGAATTTCAATATTCGGTAAAGCGTTCATTTTGAAGGGTTTGAAATCATCCGGATCGGTACTCGGTTGAGCCAAGATGAAATCGCCGGTATAAGCTGGATCAATCATGCGTTTCGGCAAACCGTTAACGAGGAGAACGCCATGTAAACGGATTTTTTTTAATAATAGAGAAGATATTTGAAATTTTAATTTCAAAATTTCAGCAATACTTTTTCCATGATAGATTTCTTCGACAATATATTTAAATTCCATTTTGGAGCTGTTTTTTTATTTTATGAGAACTGTCTGAGCTATCTGAAAGACAGACAAATTCATTTGACCTTTTGATAACATTTTCTTACAATATTAAACGTGCATTTAATGAATTGCAACTTGAAATTTTAATATAGGAGGTGATCGCCATTTTAGACTTAATAATAGGTGTACTAATCGGTTTAATTGTCGGTGCTATCGCAATGACCGTTTATTATAAAAAAGGTTTAAGTCGACAAGGCAAAGAGCTTGAAGCAGAACGCGAAAAAGTCAAAAAAGAAGCAGAGCAATTGATTGCCGATGCCGAATTTGAAGGCGAAAATCGCAAAAGAGAATTATTGCTGCAAGTGAAAGAACAGGTTCATCTCACTAAAAAAGAATTAGAAAAAGCAGCTCGTGAAAAGAGAAATGAGCTACAACGTGATCGAAATCGACTGAATCAAAGAGAAGAGAATTTTGACAAAAAAGTGAATGCTTTTGAAGAAAAAGAACAAAACTTACTGTTAAGAATCGAAGAAGCAGATCAACGTGATAATGATTTAAGTGAGAAAGAAGCTGAAATTGTCGCAGAAATGGAAAGAATATCTGGCTTGACTGTCAATGAGGCAAGAGAGCAGGTATTGGAAGATGCAAGACATGAATATAGCCGTGATATGGCTATTATGTTGCGTCAGATGCAGGATGAAACATTTGAAGTAGCGGATCGTGAGGCCAAGGAAATTATCGTCAACTCGATTCAAAGATATGCTTCGGATTATGTATCTGAATCAACAGTTTCTGTTGTTGACTTGCCGAATGAGGAGATGAAAGGCAGAATCATCGGTAGGGAAGGCCGCAATATCAGAACATTGGAAAGCCTGACCGGCGTTGATTTGATTATCGACGACACACCGGAAGCTGTCATCATTTCCAGTTTTAATCCGATCCGTAGAGAAATTGCTCGTCTGGCTTTGGAAAGATTGGTGTTCGATGGAAGAATACATCCGTCGAGAATTGAAGATGCTGTTGAAAAAGCTAAAAAAGAGGTTGACCAATCGATCAAAGAAGCCGGTGAAGAAGCAGTATTTGAAACAGGAGTTGTCGGATTACACCCTGAAATCATTCGTTTATTAGGTAGAATGAAATATCGTACAAGCTATGGGCAAAATGTGCTTCGCCATTCAATCGAAGTATGTTGGCTGGCAGGTGCGATGGCCGCAGAATTGGATTTGGATGTTTCGTTAGCTAAAAGAGCAGGATTACTACATGATATTGGGAAAGCTACCGATTTTGAATTGGAAGGCTCACATGTAGATATCGGCATTGAAATAGCCAGAAAATACAATGAAAATGATGTTGTTATTAATGCCATTGAATCACATCATGGTGATAAAGAATCAATTGATTTAATCTCAAATTTAGTGACTGCTGCGGATGCTATTTCCGCTTCCAGACCAGGAGCAAGAAGAGAGAATGTTGAAACCTATATCAAGCGAATTGAAAAATTGGAAGAAATTGCCAATTCATTTGCCGGTGTAGAAAAGACATATGCCGTTCAAGCGGGCCGCGAAATTCGGGTTATGGTAAAACCGGAAGAAGTAGCTGATGAAGATATGATCTTAAAAGCTCATGAAATCAGCAAAAAAATTGAAAATGAATTAACTTATCCGGGTATGATCAAAGTTCAGATGATTCGTGAGAGTCGGGTCGCTGATTTTGCCAAATAGTAATTTAGCCGAACTGTATGATTATATGCAGTTTGGCTTTTTTCTTGTTTTAAATATTCATTAATTTGCTTTCTGATTCACTCGATACATGTTAAAATGGCGAAATGGAGGAAAAAGTATGAATATACTTTTTATAGGCGATATCGTCGGCTATGCCGGTAGACAAATCATTAAGAAGAAACTGCCGGAATTGCTGAAAGTCTACCAACCGGATTTCGTTTTATGCAATGCTGAGAACGCAGCAGGAGGGTTAGGGATTAATGCCGGGACCGCCGATGAGATTTTAGAACTCGGGATTGACGCGATGTCTTTGGGCAATCATATTTGGAGCCGCAGAGAATGGCAAAAACAAGCTTATCGCTATACTCAGATTTGTCGCCCGATCAATGCACCGAAATCCTGGCCCGGTTTTGATCATGTTTTTTGTAATAAAGACGGTAGATCTCTTCTCCTGATCAATGTGCTGGGACAGGCTTTTATGCAGCCATTATTGGATAATCCCTTTCTCATGCTGGATGAGAAAGTTAAAGAATTAAAAGATAAATATGGAACGAAAAATGTCATCATCGATATGCATGCGGAAACGACAGCCGAAAAAATCATGCTTACCTATTTTTTGGAGGATCAGGTAACGGCGGTACTGGGTACGCATACCCATGTACAAACAGCTGATGAAAAAATCATCGGCAATGGGACGGGATTTATTACCGATGTAGGCATGACAGGTCCTGCTAACGGCGTACTCGGTATGAGCAAGAAAACGGCTTTATGCAGAGCCGTACAGCAATTACCTGCTCAATATGCTTTAGAAACAGATCCGCAAACAGTTTTGAATGCCGTTCTGTTGAATATAGATCATCATTCCGGCCAAACCTTGCAAATAGAAAGATTATGCTTAAAGGATGAAATCTTCTAAAAATATAAAATTCAAACAAATTGTTCAAACTATTATAGTATGCCTGATCATCAATCTGGCTTTAATAGCCTGTTCACCTAAAAATTCCGTAGAACAAGAAACGGAAGCTGTTCTGGAACCGGAAAAAACACAAACTGTTTTCACAGAAATTGTAAATGATAAATATCAGTCTTCAGATGCCTTGCGCTTATATTTAAAAAAACGTGATAATTATAATCCGCTGAATACTTTTGATTATACAGGCAGAGCGGCCAATACTTTGTTGTATCGCAGTCTTTTTACTTTAGATTCCGGCAATGTTTTACGCACGGATTTGGTAGATGATGCAAAATTTATTCCCGAGAAAAATATTTATGAAATCAATTTGATTAAAGGTGTTGCTTTTTCCAATGATCAATTGATCAAAGCAGAAGATTGTAAGGCCTCTATTTTAACTTATTCTAAAAATTTAGCCGCATTTCTTCAATCTCTCTCGAAACAGTATGTGGAAGAAAAAAGTGATGCTGAAAACTTAGATACAAAGACAGAGATACTTGTATCGGAGCAAAAAGACCAAGAAATGATCAGTCGTTCTCTGCTTGAATATGAATTAAAAACCTTAGAAAATATTGATGAGATCAAAGTGAAAGATGATTATAGTTTTGAAATTTCTTTAAAAGATCATGAAATGGGAACAGAACTTGATGTCAATGATGGGAGTCTGACGGAGAATATTTCACTCTATCATGATCCCGGTCTGCCTTTTATATTGACAATGCCAATATTACGGGCAGATGATGTTGAGCATAGCGGTTTTGCCGATGTCACTTCAGGACGCTATCGAATTGTTCAACAAGAAGATGATCATATTTCTTTAAGCGCCAGTGATCAACAATACCCATTGCAAAAGATTGATTTAAAAATATATGATAATTCCGTAGCGGCAATGCGTGCCTTGGAAGATAATCAATTGGATGCTGTTTACTTAACAGAAGATGATTACAATTTATATGACAAACAAAATAGCAGACAAATGATCTCTTTCCCAGGGCAGCGTTATTTTTATATTTCTTTTGGTAATGGTGCTGCGATTAGTGATCAGGCCAATAAAACAGCTTTGCAGGAAATCTGGCAGGTACGCGATGATATTCCTAAAATGATCAGTGGATATCAGGCGATCAGTCGCTTACCGTTTCAATTTGATGATGCCGTCATCTCTGATTTGAATTTATTGGAGAGCAAAGCGGATATTTCCTTAAATCGCAGGGAAATTCAAAATTTCAGAAATAAGAATATAAGATTCACTTTAATTACACCTAATTCGACGACTGAAAAAGAATGGGCTTTAACGCTTCGCGAAAGTTTATTATCTTTGAATATACAGGTAGAAATTGTTGAAATAGCGGCAGAGGAATATTCTAATGCTTTGGCTGAAAAGCGATATGATTTAGCGATTAACTGGGTGGATATACCATATCCTATGTCAATTGATCAAACATTTTCTTTGATTGAACCGGGACTTTTTGTGGATCTTAGTCCCGAAGATGAGGTTCTGGAGAAACAGATAGAACAATATTTTTATAGCCTGAATCGACAGTTTGATTCGAAAATGATGGACGAAAATATTTTTAAATATAGAGATTTTATTCAACAATATTTTAATAAATTGAATATATTGGGAATCGGTTTCGAGCAAGTCGGAATTGTTTTCAGCAATCGAGTTGAAGGAATTCCTAAATCGATCATAACGAATCCCTATGCGGAATTGGAGGATGTATGGGTTTGGCGTTGATCTTGACCGTCATAATTGTCAGCTTGGATCAAATTAGTAAGTATATTATTTTACAAAATGTAGCGATAGGTGAACGAATACCGGTAATCGGTGAATTTTTTTCTATTTTTCATATTCGAAACAGCGGTGCCGCCTGGGGGTTTTTATCTGAAAAATCGTGGGGAATCAGTCTGCTGACAATCATTTCCAGCGAGGCTTCTAATTTTATTTTTTATTTAATTTTAAAGAATAATTTTAAAATGTTTCGTCTGATTATGGCGTTTATCTTAGGAGGCAGTATTGGAAATTTAATCGATCGCATTCGTTTTAATAATGTTGTTGATTTTTTAAGTTTTAAATTTGGAGATTATTATTTTCCGACTTTTAATATTGCAGACTCTTCCATCGTCATCGGTGGCTTTTTCTTAATCATCTACTTATTAAAGAATAAGGAAATTTTAGATCAATTGGTTTTTTTTGAAAAACATAAATCAGCAATAGAGAATTCCGGACAGGTAAACGACGGGAAATAGAGATGGCTTTGCAAAAATTTATTATCGATCAGGAAAATATACGTTTAGATAAATGGTTAAGTGATAAAATTCCGGTTTTATCTCGCTCTAAAATTACTAATTATATCAAGCAGGGAAAAGTGTATACTGCTGATCAAAAGAAGCTGAAAGCGAAAGATATTTTACCGTTAGCAACGGAGATATGGATCGATTTTGAAACAGAAGAACGCACAGATCCACAGCCAGAAAACATACCTTTGAATATTATCTTTGAAGATGAAGATCTAATTGTGCTGAATAAACCGATTCATATGGCCGTACATCCCGGAGTCGGTCAGCAGCAGCACACCTTGGTTAATGCATTGCTCTATTATACACAAGGGCATTTATCCGATTTGAATGGAGTGGAAAGACCGGGTATTGTACATCGCTTGGATAAAGATACATCCGGTTTGATGGTGATTTGTAAAAACAATCGTATGCATGAAGCGATGGCTTCTTTATTTAAAAATCATCAAGTCAAAAAGATTTATCATGCTTTGACTTGGGGACAACCGATTACTGACAGCGGTTCAATTGACGCACCGATTGCCAGACATTTCGGAAAACGAATTGAAATGGCAGTACAGGAAAACGGCAAAGCTGCTTATACGGAATATCAGGTTTTGCAACGCTTTACAAATCGGCATAATCAGCCTATTGCCAGTGAATTGAGGATCAGACTTTTTACAGGCAGAACCCATCAGATCAGAGTACACCTGGCATATATTCATTTACCGATTATTGGAGATCCGCTGTACAATAAAAGAAAAGATCATTTACATTTACCGGCTCAAGCTTTATACGCACGGGAATTAAGTTTTGTCAAACCGTTCAGCAAGCAAAAAATGTTTTTTAAAATCGAAGACCCTATCTATTATCAGCAAGCTAAAGAACAACTTATGCAATCGGATTTTTAGTGGTGAGGATAATGCAGAATCAATTTAAGAACATCAAACTTGTCGTTTTTTTAGTTTTTTTTATCATTGGGATCATTTTCAGCCGACATTATATGATCAGTAAAGCTGATACGGAAAAAATCGATATTGCCCAGTATAATCAAATGCAGGAAGAATTAAAGGCTTTAGAAACAGAAAGGGAAAATTTGGATCAGGAATATCAAAAATTAAGTGATAAACTTGATATCTTTTGGTCGGAGAGCTTAGAAGAAGAGAATGTCGATACCGCTATTTTGGAAGAATTTGAACTGATGAAAAAGCTGGCCGGTCTGACCGATGTTTCAGGTGAAGGGATTATTGTTTCAATCAATGATAAAGAAAATTATGATCCCTTAAAAGATCAACTGGCTTCTTTAATTCATGACGGTAATATTAAATATGTGGTTGATTTATTTATCAATAACGGGGCACAAGCTGTTTCTGTAAATGATTTGCGCATCGTCAATTCAAGTTATATATTCTGTGTAGGAACGACAATTTTGTGCAATAATCAAAGAATGACTCCACCTTATATCATAAAGGCGATCGGTCCGGTCGAACAGATGCTGAATGCCGTCGAAAAAGATGCTGTTCTTACCAAATTGAGAAATGAGCCTTTTTTTATACGCTTACAAGCCGCTCAGACGGATCATTTGATCATACACGGCTATGAAACACCGACTAAAATACAGGAAGATATTAATTTATTATTACCGGCCGGCGGGAAATAGAAGGTTATATATTACATATGTTAAAAAAACTGAGTATTAAAAATAATCTAGTCATTTTATTGATTGCAATTATCTTGGGATTATCTGTTTCTTTACAGATCAAAACCAATAATGCAACGAATGCCGCCATGAGCAGAGATATTGATGAATTACAAAATAATATACGGAGCTATGCAGATAAAAATCGTGAATTAAATGATCGCAACGAGTCTTTGTATAATGAAATCGAACGATTGCGTTCCAATAAATTACAAGGCGATACTTCTTATCAAGAAATTCTTGCGGAAAAAGAAAAATATCAAATATTTGCCGGTATGACTGAGGTTCAAAATTCTGGCTTGAAAATCGAAATGAGCTTTAATGGATTGGCTAAAATGAATGATTCGTTATTAAGACTTGTTATCAATGAATTAAATGCAGTGGGGGCACAGGCTATTTCGATCAATGAACAGAGAAAGGTTGCAACCACGGAAATCAGAGCCAGTGCAGACAATATCATTATCAACGGCGTTAGTTTTCCGCGTACGGATTCTTTTGAAATAAAAGCGATTATCGCTCATGAAAATTTAGATTATGCTGCTTCTATGCTGGAAAGTTTAAAACGGACCGTGATGGAGCAAATATCCAATGATAATTTACAGATGACAATTAAAGTTGAAGAAAATATAATAATACCTGCACTTAGTGCGGATAGCATCGCTTATAAAACAGATTTATTGCTGCCGGTTAATCCGGAGTAACAAGGGGACTGAAAGAAGAAAATATGAAAGTGAAAACAATTCCTGTCAGTACGGAAGAAGGGATCAAACTATTAGGTCAGTTAAACACCAATGCCAAACAAATCGATCATGCTTTTGCAGTGGAAACTGAATTGGGGGCGAACGGCTTATCGATCAGAGGGACCGATGACGAACAAATAGATGCTGCTATCAATGTTTATCAGCGCCTCCTGGAAGGCATACATCGCGGTGCCGATGCCAGCTTGCAATTGGTTAAGTATTTTACCGACTCTTCTCATAAAATGAATGAAGAAACATTGTCTTTCAGTCCGGATTTGATCTGTGTAACGGCAAAGGGCAGACCTATTCACAGCAAAACAGCTGGTCAAAAAAAATATATTGAGGCGATCGAAAAAAACGAATTAACATTTGCCATCGGTCCTGCCGGAACAGGCAAAACTTATTTAGCCGTTGCGATGGCAGTGAAAGCATTCCGTGCCCAGCAGATTTCAAGAATTATTCTGACCAGACCGGCTGTTGAAGCCGGGGAAAAATTGGGCTTTCTGCCGGGTGATTTGCAAATGAAAGTCGATCCCTATATGCGGCCTTTATATGATGCTTTATACGATTTGATGGGTTTTGAGACTTATCAAAAAAATTTAGAAAAAGGGATGATTGAAGTTTCCCCGCTTGCCTATATGCGGGGGCGTACTTTAGATGATGCTTTTATTATATTGGACGAAGCTCAAAATACGACACCGGAGCAGATGAAAATGTTTTTAACACGTATCGGTTTTCACTCCAAAGCTATTGTGACCGGAGATATTACACAAATTGATTTGCCGCACAGCAATCAGAGCGGTTTAATCGGTGTGCAAAGAGTACTCAGGGAAGTGGAGGGGGTTTCCTTTGTTCACTTAAATGCCCAGGATGTCGTGCGTAATGATTTAGTTCAGAGAATTATTTTGGCCTATGAAAAAGCAGAGCAGAACAAGAAAAACCGCAATCCAAAGAGGTAATGTATATGCAGGATCATCAAAAAAAACCGCTCAAAAATAAAAAGAATAATACATCTCTGAAACATTTGAAAGCGGAGATTAAATCTCATAAGTTTTTTATACGAATCATTGCCGGATTGCTGATTTTAATGACGGTCAGCTTAATCGTTTATCAGGGATCACAACCTATTACTTATCCGTTAAAAATCAATGATGTCAGCAGTTATGATATAGAAGCACCACGTACTATCATTAACGAGAAGGAAACGGAACTCCTTGCTCAAAAAGCGATGGCGGCAGTACCTGGAAAAATGATCAAGAATGAGGAGATTACGGCGGTTTCCTTGGCAAATATTGAATCATTTTTGGAATCGGTTCAATCGCGCAGGAATCGCTTGTATTATGGTCAGGAAGAACGTCCTGCGGCAGATGAAAATCATACGACGGAACCGAATAATGAAAATAATAATCAGAATACCGTTCAAACTTTAGTAAACCGCCGCAATCCTTCACAGGATGATATTGCGACAGCGGCAACCTCCATGGTTTCTCAGATCAATCAGAGCTTTAATCTGGATTTTGAAATCGGAAAAGCAACGAATCTTTTAAAAATGGAGGATGATCGTTTCGAATATTTTAAAGAGAATGTACGTACCATCGCAAAGATGATTATGGATAAAGCACTTGACGATGAACAGTTGCAAGTGGAAATTGATAATCAGATGAAGGCTTTGGAAAGAACACAGAATTATTATACTGGTGACAATGACACTATTTTGTTTTTATTGAAAAACTTGTTGTCCGCCAATGTCGAATATGATGAAGTCGCAACGCGCAACGCCAGAGAGGATGCGGCAAATCAAATTCGTAATAATCCTATTATGATTAACCAAGGCAGCAGAATTGTTTCTCAAGGCGATGTTATTACCAGCGATCTGTATGAGATTTTGGAAACATTGAATTTGACAGACACAAATCAATTCAATTGGCAAAAATTTTCCGGGATTCTTTTTTTGAATCTGGTTTTATTTTTAATCGCCATGTTTTTCTTTGAGAATATTGAAAATAAAATCGCTGAGGATAAAGAAAATCTCTGGGCTTTATTGGTAGCTTTGTATATTCCTTTAATTGTTTCGTTTTATTCCGCCAAAGCGTTTCCTTTATCACCGCCGATCTATTTTACAACAATTATTATTTGTGCCTACTTTGATTTCAAAACATCTGTCGTTTTATCCTCTATTCTGACGATCGCAATTTATCCGATGACTTCCTTTAATGGATATTATTTACCGGTGGTTTTGGTAGGTTCTTTAGTTGCGGCTGTTTTCTCTCGAAATATTTCACGTCAGGATAATTATGTGAAATTAATCTTAGCAACAACGATCTCAGCAGTTGCTGTCATCATTGCCCTGAATATCATGCGCGAATTATCGCTGGCCTCTTCTTTAAATAATATTTTGACCGTTACGATCTCAGCAATGGTTTCGGTCATTGTGGCAATCGGTGTCATGCCTTTATTTGAATTGCTTTTCAATACGGTTTCACCGGTGAAAATTATTGAATTATCTCAACCTGGTCAACCTTTGATGAAAAGATTATTCACAGAAGCTCCCGGTACTTCCCAACATTCTATGATGGTTGCCAATTTGGCCGATGCCGGATGCGAAGCAATCGGGGCCGACACAAATTTAGCAAGAGTTGGAGCCTATTATCATGATATCGGGAAATTAGAAAATCCGCTGATGTTTACTGAAAATCAAAGTGGAACCAATCCGCATGATCTGCTGACGCCGGAAGAAAGCTGCCGCATTATTACGGCACATACAGAAGACGGCTTGAAATTAGGCAAAAGATATCGTTTGCCTGAACCTGTTTTGAAAATGATTCATGAACATCACGGCACGACTGTTTTACAGTACTTTTATCATAAAGCTTGTCAGTTGGCTGAACAGGAAGGAAGGGAAAAACCCAGCCAGGAATTATATCGCTATCATAACCCTTTGCCGAGTTTTCGGGAATCTGCAGTATTGATGCTGGCGGATTCAACGGAAGCTGCCATGAAATCAGCCGGTATTGACAATTTAGAAGATGCAGAAAAATTTATCAGAAATATCATTAAAATCAAAGTCGATCAAAATCAATTGATCAATTCTGGTTTATCTTTTCATGACATAGAAGTGATCTTAGAAGCATTTTTACAGGTCTATGCCGGACAATTCCACTCGCGTATTAAATATCCGGAGCCCATGGAACAAGCAAAGGAGAACAGGTAAAGTATGAATCCTTTTTTAGATGTGATTGTTTATGAAGCCGATCCATATGTCGTTTATTACAAGAACTCGGTAAACTTAAGGGAGCTCCTGCAAAAATTTGGAGAAGCGATTTTAAAAAAAGAAAAAAAACTCCTGCGCTTATTGCAGGCGCAAAATCTTCAAGCACAGATCGATGTAACGATTACGGATGCACCAGGTATTCAGGAAATTAACAAGATTACCCGTAAAATTGATCAAGTCACAGATGTTTTGTCTTTTACCAATTATCAACTTGAACCGGAGAATGAGCGATTTACATATTGCTTTGCACCTTATGATTTACTTGATCCAGATGCTCCTGAAAAACGAATCAGTTTAGGGGAAATCGTCATTTGCGCTGAGAAAGTACAGGAGCAGGCAGAGAGTTTAGAACATTCTTATCTGCGTGAATTTCTTTTTCTGTATATGCATGGTTTATTACATCTATGTGGTTATGATCATTTAAATCAAGAACAGGAAGAATTGATGTTCGGCTTGCAAAAAAGCATGCTAGAACAACTGAATGCATTACTTGAAAGTTCTCAGACAGAGGGATGAATATGAAAAATTTTAAAGTCGGTTTTGTGACTCTGGCCGGAAGAACCAATATCGGCAAATCAACTTTGATCAATCAAATCATGAAAACGAAAATCGCCATCGCCACGCATAAACCGCAGACAACGCGTCATTTAATCAAAGGAATTTATGAAGATGAGAACAGTCAAATTATCTTTATTGATTCTCCCGGTATGCATAAAGCGATGGATCAATTAGGGCATAATATGCAAAAGGCGGCATCCGTAGCCATTCAGGAAACAGATCTGGTTGTCTTACTGGTTGATGCGCGATCCACAATGCAGATCGGAGAAATAGAAAAGAGAATTATCAAATTAGCTCAGTCTGCAAATATTCCTTTAATTTTAGCGATCAATAAGATAGATTTAATTGAAAAAATTAAATTATTGCCGCTGATGCAAATGTACTTGGATTATGCTGACTTTAAGGCAGTTGTTCCGATTTCAGCGAAAAATGATGACGGTGTTGATTTGTTGATTGCCGAAATCAAGAATCATTTATCCGAAGGCATGCCTCTGATCGAAGACGGTAGCTATACCGATCAAACCGAAAAAATTTTAGCGGCAGAATATATTCGTGAAGAAATTATTCAGCAAATTGCCGAGGAAATTCCTTATAGTACAGCCATCAAAATTGAAGATTTTTCAGAAATTTATAATGCAGAAGGCGAGCGTATTCGGGTTAAAATTCATGCCGCCATTTTCTGTGAAAAAGAAAATCATAAGATGATTCTTTTAGGGAAAAAAGGGCAGAGAATTGCTTCTATCGGTCAAAAAAGCCGTATGAAAATAGCTGAAATGACGGATTGTCCCTGCGATTTAATGCTCTTTGTCAAAGTGCGAAAGGATTGGCGCAATCGCTCCGAACAACGCAAGGATCTGGGTTATCAAACGCAAGATACGAGGCTTTGATATGGCATACCGAAAAACACAAGGGTGTGTAATGCAGAATATATCTTACAGAGACGCTAATGTTCTGTTGAAAATTTTGACGGCAGATTATGGCCTGATTACCTGTTCGGTAAAAGATGCCAAAAGGAAAAACAGTCCATTCAAAATTGCTGTGACTCCATTTGTTTTTGCCGAGTATGAATTTTTTTATTATAAAAACCGTTATCAGCTGCAGGCGGCAGATATTATTGACCGCTATGCTCCCTTGGCAGAAGATCTGACCCGTTTAACCTGCATTTCACATTTAGCCGAACTGGTGCTCGATATACTGAGACATCAAAATCAATTAAAAGAGATTTATCCGTTTTGGGCTTATGCTTCTTATCAGATCACGCATGGTCCTGATCCGGTATTGCTCACTCATTTGGCACAGCTTAAATTATTATCTGATCAAGGTTTTTCGCCTTGGATTCATTCCTGCCTCATTTGCAATCGACCTATTGATTTACAAGGAAATCGTTTTTATTTTGCAAAGGGCGGTATTATTTGTCAACGAAATGAATGCCGGCAACATATTGGATCTTCCTCCATAATGGATTTACAATATAAAACCTTAAAAACATTAGATTATTTGTTACAATTGAGTTATGCCAAATGTTTTAATATACCTGTAACTGAAGAAGTTCGTGATGAAATCATTACATTTTCCAAGCGCTATACAACATTTGTCATGGAAAAAGAATATCAGAAATTAGATATGATCAGATCATTGGAAAAATTTGAGAAAGGCATTTATGAGTAAATATCGCAGTGTGTTTGAAATTATCGGGCCTGTGATGGTCGGCCCTTCCAGTTCCCATACAGCAGGTGCCGTGCGTATCGGACAAATTGCCCGCAATATTTTTGGAGAAAAACCGGATAAAGCGATCATCACCTTTTATGGTTCTTTTGCTCACACTTATTTAGGACATGGCACAGATGTTGCAATCATTGCTGGGATTTTGGGAATGGAAACTTTTGATTCCAGAATACCGATCGCTTATCAGGTAGCGCAAGAAGAACATTTAGACTTAGTCATCAAAGAAAATTATGAACCGGTACAATATCCCAATACAGCCTGTATTGAACTGTTCGGAAATAAGCCGGGAAATAGCGTTTCGGTTGTCGGAATTTCGGTTGGTGGGGGAACGATCCAAATCATAGAAGTGAATGGATTTGATTGTCACATTACCGGTGAAAATCCGGCTGTATTAGTCTTTCATCATGATGTGAAAGGAAGGATCGCCGCTGTGACCAATATTATCGCCAAACATGAAATCAATGTATCCCACTTAGAAGTATCCAGACGAGAAAAAGGTGATATGGCTCTGATGATTTTTCAAACAGATGAACCGATTGCAGAAAATGTTCTCTGCGAACTGAAGCAAGTGCAAGATATTATGCGCGTCATCCAGGTTAAGACTTAATATAAATGAGGAGTTTTCATGATACAGTCATTTAACGAATTGATTGCCAAATGCAATCAGGAAAATAAAAAAATATATGAAATCGCTCTTGAGCAGGAATGGGAAATTATGCAAACAACTGCCGAGAAGATTTATGAACAAATGGAATTTCAATTGCAGGCCATGGAGAATTCTGTCAAAAAAGGTTTACAGGGAGTCATTTCCCATTCCGGATTAACCGGCGGCGATGCTTTGCAATACTCCCGCTACATCACAGAGGGACACTCCTTATTAGGTGATATGCTGGCCCATTCAGTCAATAATGCGATCGCAGTCAATGAAGTCAATGCCGCTATGGGCATTATCTGTGCGACTCCTACAGCCGGTTCAGCCGGCATCTTGCCGGGTGTGCTCACAGCCGTACGCGAGCGATTGAAATTAAATCGTAAAGCACAATTAAATTTTATGTTGACAGCAGGCATTTGTGGCATGATCATCGGCAATAATGCCAGCATTTCAGGTGCTGAAGGAGGTTGTCAGGCGGAAGTCGGCTCAGCCTCCGCCATGACGGCTGCCGCGTTGGTGGAAGCCGCCGGTGGCAGCCCGGAGATGTCTGCTGAAGCAGTAGCCATCGCCTTGAAAAATATTTTAGGACTTTCCTGTGATCCGGTTGCCGGTTTAGTAGAAATTCCCTGTATTAAGAGAAATGCCATCGGAGTCAGCAATTGCTTTACAGCAGCCGATTTGGCTTTAGCCGGCGTGAAAAGCCGTATTCCTTGTGATGAAGTGATTATGGCTATGAACCGAATAGGGGAAATGATGCCGGAAGCATTGAAAGAAACGGCCTTAGGTGGATTGGCAGATACTCCTACAGCAAGAAAGATGCGCGAAAATTTACAGCAGCACAAAAAATAGCTGATTTACTTTTTTATGCTGCTGGACAGAGTGAAAGCAAATCAGTCGGCATGTTCGGACCAGAATATTTCAATATCACTTAATAAATCTTCCTCTTGAAAATATGTTTTGAGATGCCAATCATCAGGAAAAATTGTATTCCACTCTGGATTGCTGTAGCGATCGTCAATTAAAATGGCTATGCCGATATCCTGTTCACTACGAATTAAACGTCCCACCGCTTGTTGAACTCGATTAAACCCCGGATATTGATAGCCAAAGGCGCGACCGCCGTCAAAATGTTCAGCATAATATTGGGTCATCAATTCGCGTTCCGGAGAAATCTGAGGCAGCCCTGTGCCGATGACAAAAACACCTGATAATTTTTCACCTTGCAAATCAATTCCTTCATTAAAGTGACTGCCCAAAACAGCAAATCCCAATAATGTCTTCTGACCGAATTTTTCAAAATGTGATAAAAAAAGATTTTTTTGATATTCATTCATCTGCCTGTCCTGAAAAATAATTTGTTCAGAAGCAGCAGGTTTGTATTTTTTTAATAAAAATTTTACTTGCTGCAAATATTGAAAAGACGGTACAAAAATTAAGTAATTACCGTTTTTTTTGCGGCAGGCATGCAGAATGAATTTTAAAATATAGGGCATGCTCTGTTGACGATCTTTATAACGCACAGAGAATTTAATCAAACTTGCCAAAAGTCGATTGCTTTCATCAAAAGGCGAGGCCAGACTCAATAATTCAGAAGGAGTATTTTGCGCATGATCATTGAGTAAATTGTGATAATAATGCATAGGGGATAAGGTAGCCGAAAAAAAGATAATCGGATGCTTTTTTTCGTATATTTCCGTAAGATGTCTTGCGGCATCCAAAGCAAGTAGATAAACATTTGTCATCTCCGCCGAATCTAAGCTAAATACGGTTAAATATGCCTGATCAAAATAAAAGTCCGCAATACGAATGAAGAACATAAAATCAAACCAAAGATTCAAAACTTGCTGTCTGCCTTCAAACATTCTTTGTTCATCTAAGAATAATCGCAAATGCTCAACCAAGCGATATAAAAGATGCAGCAATCGATTCGGTTTCTTGCGGATGCCGATAAAGTTTTGATCAATCAGCCATTTTTCTTCACCCGGTGAAAAAAAAGAATTCTCCTTCGGCTTTTTTTGTGTCTTTAGGATCAGTGGAATTTCTGAAAAATTTAGAATTAATTGCTCGAAACTTTCTAATAAATCCATATATTTATTTTGAAAGTTGAACGCGGGAAATAAAATTATTTTTTTTACATTTAAAATATCCTGCAAACAAATCCGGGCGGAGAACATTTCTCTGGCTCTGGAAGGTAAATTATGAGCTTCATCAATTAAAATACCGCATTTTATTTCACTAGAACTGAAAATACGCCGGATGGAAGCTTGCGGATCAAAAACATGATTATAGTCACCGATCATCACATCGCAGAAATCGGAAATATCCAGGGATAATTCATGCGGACATAATTGATGCTTCAGCGCTGTCTGGGTGATGATTTCAGGTGTTATATTTTGTACTTGCAATAATTCTTGTATCGCATCCGGCAGCCTTTGATAATAATCGACGGCAAAAGGGCAGAGCGTCTGATCACAAAATAAATCAGGCTGCAAACAGAGTTTTTCTTTGGCTGCCAAAACAAGGCTGCGTACCAACATGCCGTTTTTCCTTAAAATCTCTAAGCTGTTGACGGCAATATCTCTGGTTGCCACCATAGCCGTTGCATAAAAGATTTTTTGTATAGAATCAACTGATAAAGCCTTCACTGCCGGATATAAAACAGACATCGTTTTACCGATACCGGTCGGGGCTTGAATTAATAAAGATTGACGATCCCGTAAGATAGCGAGTACCTCACGCATCATATTTTTTTGTCCCGGTCTTAGACTCGGAAAGGGAAAAGTACTTTGTCGGATTGACTCATTGCGAATGCTCTTCCAGGAGATCCAGCTTTGCATTTTGACAAGATAAGATTCGATTGTTGCTGTAAAAAAGTCCGTTATCTCCTGTCTGGAAACCATTCTTTTTTTATAGACAAAATCTTCCTGATCAACTGCTGCATAAACTAAAATCAATTCGATGGAATCCTGTTCCAATGCTTTTTTTATATGCAAAGCGATATTCTGATCATCCGCTTTAACAGCATTGGAAATTTGTTCAAGATTCGAATTTTGTAATAAATATGCATAAAGGTATAGCTGAGCCCAATGTACCGGCTCTCCGTCTTTCGGCAAATATAATTTATTACCCTGAAAACTCTTCACTTCATAAAGAGTAAGCTGTTCGTTTTGCAAGGATAAATTATCCAAACGACCATTTATTTTAACGGCAAACTTTCCCTGCAGCGTATCTGCGGAACAGGGCATTTCGGAAACAAGCTGGGCCAAAGGCAAAGCTTGTCTTAAATAAGTTGAAAAGCGCTGATGTGCTCTGATCCCTTCAAGGGAATCGACACCTCCGTAGGAAGCTTTGGCAAGACCGCCGCTGCGATGAACCGTTTCGGCTAAATGTCTGGCAGAAACGGAAAACTGAATGATTGAATTGGAATTTGTCATGTTAAAGAGTCCAAAAAATAAGTGGTGCGGAAAACAGGACTTGAACCTGCACGATCTAATGATCACTAGCACCTGAAGCTAGCGCGTCTGCCATTCCGCCATTTCCGCAAATTGCTTTTTTATATTAGCGAAACTATTGCTATAAAGCAAGTCAATCGTTAAAAATATTATTATTTTTTATTTAAAAATCTTTCATGCCATCCTTTTTGATAATATGAAGCATCGATCATATCCTGCAGCATAGCTTTATCGATGACGAGATTGTAATAGTCATAATCCAAGATACCGGTACTGAAATCAATTTTTTTTCTGACTGATAATTGCTTTTCATTGATATAGGCATCCTGATCAAGTAAAGAAACATTTTCTTCCGGTATGAATTCACCGGTTAACGCATTATATTTTCCTTTATCTGTAATCCAGCTTTGATCTCCGAAAACGATCAAAGGTTCTTGATCAGAAAATATATCCTGACCGGCAAATAGACGGGAATCATAGGGAATATTCAGCAAATTATAAAGTGTGGGGATAATATCGATTGTTATACAAGGTTTATCGATTATTTCAGGCTTCATTCCATCACAATAGATCAACAATGAATTCTTATATGTTTCAAAATGTTCTTCCATTTCAAAACCGGCAAGCTCATCATACTGTTCTTTTGACAAGGCATAAGGATAATGATCCCCGTTGATGACTATTAAGGTGCGATCGGCAATGCCTTTATCCCTTAAATATTGCAATAAATAGGCCATTGCTTTTTCAAATTCATATTGTGCTCCGAGATAAGCCTTCGGCCCTTCGGAAAGATTTAAATGTTCAACCTGATCGGCATTAGCCAAATAAAAACTATTGGTATTATCATAGGGCATATGACCGCTGAAAGACATATAATAAGCATGAAAAGGCTCTTTTGCTGTCGCATGCTCCAATGTTCCTTTTAGCATATATAAATCAGAAAAAGGACTTTCTCCCGGCGCAACCATATCCTCTAAACCGTTTCCAACAGCGATAAATTCTTCATACCCCAGATGAGGATGTGTGATATTGCGAGCATAATATTCGAAATCACCATCATGATAAGCCGAAGTTGAGTATCCTAAACTTTTAAACATATTCCCCGGAGCGAAAGGCAAATATTTATCGGCGGTCTCAAACATGCTCCAGACACCAGGTTTGGGGAGCATGCCCATTAATCCTGTATATTCTCCGTCAGTTGTAGAGGTATCCCAAATCGGGTTATAAAAATTGGTGAATTTCATTCCTTTTTCCTGCATCTCATATAATGTCGGAGTGATTTCCTGATCAACAGCATAGGTGCAAAATGATTCTGCTGTGATGAAAATCAAATTATAGCCTTCAAACATACCGGTATGATCATTTTCTCGCGTAGGTTCTTTTTGCTGAAAATATTGATGCATCTCCATTAAAAAAGGATCTGTTTCATTTTTCATCAGGGCAGAAAAATCAATGGGAAAAACATTTTCCTGTTCGTTTAATTGGTTTTTCTCTGCAATTTCTTTTTTCTGTTCTAAAGTTTTTTGTGAAGCAGCATATTCCGCTTGCTTAAGAGTTGCTTCTTGATTATTTTTATGCATGACGGCAATTAAATATTTATCGATAAAAGGGTGATTGATTTCTCCTAAATTCGCCAAAGAAGGGAACATTAATCGGCGCAAGTCAACTGACATCGCGGGCAATAATCCATATTTTTCAGAAGCGATCAAAGGATCATGATCAATGAAATATAAATGATAGGGAGAATTGACATCATGAGAACCGATGAACATGAAAAATAAGGTCATGACAAATAGCAATAAAGAGATAGTCAGAGATTTAATTCTGAATAATTTACGCTGAAAACGGCTGCTGCCATGTTTTAGTCTTTGTATCATTTTTTTCTTTTGCCACAGGCTTTTTTGAGTTAAATGCTGCATGATTTTCTTTTGAAAAATAAATAATAGCAGAGGCATACAGAGAATAAAAAGTCCCGGTAAATGAGTTAATATTTTCTGAATAATCAAATCTCCGAATTCAACAACTTTGCCGCCTTTGAGCACAGAAAACCAGGTGAATAATTTTTGAAAAAACGCATGATAGATAAATTGTGCACCATAGAAGACAAGACTGATCAGAGTTATGATAATGGCAATGGCATTCTGCCATTTTTCTTTTATAAAAGATAGTAAAAAAAGCAGAAGAAAGACAAAGGATACTGTGAACAGGAAATTATAAAATATACCACTCAAGGAGAGTGAGCGATAGACGAAAATGCGAAACCAAAAATCACACCAAAGGCGGGAGAAAAAAAGAAATAAAATATTGATCGCTAATTGAAAAGAATAATATTCGCCGGATTGTATGGAGCCATTATCTATAGATTTTTCTTTTTGTACGTTTTCAGATTTAAAGAAGTTTTTTAAATTCATTGCCAACTCCTGTTTTCGTACTTACCAATATATAGCTCCATACAATTATTTTCAAATTATTCCATAAGCTATAAACATTGATTTAAGAAATATGATATTAGCTTTTAACACATGAGTTACACAACATAAAAAAGAAGATTTTTTTGTTTGTGATGTGCCATTGATGATGTTATAATGCGATTGGTTAAAATTGCGTTTTTATAATCTTTATAGAATTATAAAAATGTACTAAAAATATAAAGGGGTGCACATGAGTATACTTGGAATTCAAGATGTTACGGTTCGTGACGGCAATCAGTCGATTCTGGCGACACGAATGAAAAGAGAAGATATTCTCGCTTTAGTGGGCGCTTTGGATAAAGTAGGTTTCTATTCTTTGGAAGTCTGGGGCGGGGCGACTTTTGACTCGGCCTATCGTTTTTTACATCAGAGTGCCTGGGAAAACTTAAGAGAAATTAAAAAAGCAGCACCGAATACAAAATTATCAATGCTTTTACGTGGCCAAAACGTTGTAGGTTATCATCATTATGATAATGATGTCCTGGAACGTTTTATTCGTTTGACCATTGAAAACGGCATTGATATATTGCGTGTATTCGATGCTTTGAATGATCCGAATAATCTAAGAAATGCTTTTAAATTCGTTAAAAAGCACGGTGGTACATTACAGGGTGCTATCGCTTATACGGTGAGTCCGGTTCACAACAATGAATATTATGTGAATTTGGTCAAAACCTTCGAGGAAATGGGTGCCGATTCCATTTGTATCAAAGACATGGCGGGGATTATCACACCGCAAACAGCTTTTGAATTGGTATCCGCTTTGAAAAAAGCGACGCAGCTACCGATTGAGTTACATTCGCATACGACAGCAAATGCGACAATATTGGTTATGGAACAAGCGATGAAGGCAGGAGCCGATATCG
>CAYFQU010000007.1:0-32025 GCA_964345335.1 uncultured Mageeibacillus sp.
TTTCGGCTGTATCGGCAATACAAAAAAGAATGGAATTATCAAGTAAAAGATAAGCTGGTTCACAATTATTTTTGCTGGCGAAGTTCAAATAATCGTCAACTGCATTTTCAGGCTTTGCGGAACGCACTGCATATGCCTTCGTCAAGCTGATATTTTTGATCCCAAGGATAGGCCTGAATAATTGAGCGTGACTGTTTTTGTTGACGCAACATTCTCAATTTCGGCGCCACTTTTAAAATTAGATCTTTTTGAATTTCACTGAATTTTTCATAAGCTGATAAAAACTCTTTTGCAGCCGTCTTTTCCATCGTAAAAACTCCTTTGTACTTGACTAAATATTATGATTTCATAATACTTTATCTAGATTGATTTCTTTTGAAAATAGTCTAGCATAGTTTTATTTTAATGTTAATTTATGATTTAAAATAATCTGCTTAAGCATAATTTCGGAGGCGAAACATGAAAACAAGTTTAGAAAAATTGAATCAGCCAAAAGTTGAGAAAAGACTTACAGCTCTACGAGAAATCGTCAATGTGGAAGAGTTTCCACAAAGGAATGAGCGCTATATTAATAATCATATTCATACGATTTTTTCTTTTTCGCCCTATTCGCCGACTGCTGCGGTCTACTCATCCGCTAAAGCAGGGCTCTGTACGGCTGGTATCATTGACCATGACAGTATTGCAGGAGCCTCTGAGTTTTTGAAGGCAGCGAATATTCAGGATCTGCCTGTAACCTGTGGCTTCGAATTGCGCGTATCCTGGAAAGATTCTCCTTTTGCTGCAAAAAGAATCAATAATCCTGATCAAAATGGTGTTGCTTATATGACGATGCAAGGGGTAGCTGAGAGATATTTTCCGCAAGTTGAAGAATTTTTAAAACCTTTGCGTGAAAAAAGAAATCAAAGAAATAAAAGGATGATAAAAAATTTAAATCAAAAGTTAAATTCTAAATTGCGATTGGATATTGAGAAAGATGTGATGCCTCTCTCTCAATATGAGCAGGGGGGAAGTATTACCGAGCGTCATTTAATGTATGCTTTGGCAAAAAAAAATGACAGCTATTTTAGGAAAAGGTGAAAATACGATTCAATTCTTGACAGAGCAAGGCATTAAATTGACTGAAAAACAACAAGAAATGTTACTTGATACAAACTATCCTTTCTATGAATATGATGTACTGAATATTCTTAAATCTTCTTTTTTACCGCAAATATTTATTCCGGCGGATGATGAATTATGTACTTTAGAAGAATTTGTTGCTTTAGGCAAGAAAATTTATGCAATTCCTTGTTATGCCTATCTGGGTGATGTAACGAATTCAGTGACCGGCGACAAAGCAGCCCAAAAATTTGAAGATGATTATCTTGAAGAATTGTTCGACTATTTAGATGAAGTGTGTATTAAAGCTGTGACTTATATGCCGGCTCGTAATACGGAAGCACAGTTAAAGCGTTTGAAAAAATTATGTGTTGATCGTAATAAATTCCAAATTAGTGGTGAAGATATCAATTCGCCACGCCAGAACTTTATTTGTTATGCGATGGAAAAACCTGAATTTACCAATTTGATTGATTCCACTTGGGCTTTGATTGCACATGAACGTGCTACAGAGAAAAATCCGGATGATTCCTTTTTCTCTGAAAAAATGGAAAAAATGTATCCGAATGTGGAAGATAGAATTGTTTATTTTAAAAGTTTAATTAAATCGTAAAGGGAAAAGATCAGGTCGGAGAGATTTGATCTTTTTTATTTTAAAAAATTATTTTATATAAAAATCTCGGAGATTCACTTATGATTTATACTATTACTTTGAACCCGGCTTTCGATAAAACTTTGCATTGTGAGAATTTTCAGATTGCTGCTTTAAACCAGGTGCTTCGTTCGCGTGAAGATATTGGCGGAAAAGGCATTAATGTTTCTAAGATCATCAGACTTTTGGGCGGTAGATCAAAGGCTATGGGTTTTTTAGGTGAAATACGGTCAAATCATTTTTTGCATTTCCTTGATGCATTACAAATTGAGCATGATTTTATCTTGATCCCTGATGCTGAAACCAGAACCAATTCAAAAATTATTGATCTGACACAACATACGTTAACTGAATTGAACGAGATAGGCTTTGTCGTTACGGACAAGGATAAAGATCTCCTGATTGAAAAATTACAGGCTCAACTGATGCCGGATGATATTGTCATTTTATCCGGTAGTACTCCTTGTCAATTTTCGGATCATCTTTATGCGTACTTAATCCAAGAAAGTCAAAAGAATACGGAGTAGATTCTATTTGATATTTCATGTGTACAGTTATGTAAAGCGATTGCTTTACAGCCTTTTTTTATTAAACCCAATCTAGTGGAATTACAGGAATTGATGGGTATGGAACTTAAGACAGAAGCAGAACTTTTTGCTGTCGCTGAAAAATTACTGGCGAAAGGGGTGAAGCATCTTTTGGTTTCATTGGGGGCACATGGCAGTTACTATTTTACGAATGAGCAAAGAGTAAAAATTCATCCTTTGAAGGTGAATGTCGTCAGTCCGGTCGGAGCCGGTGACTCGCAAGTGGCGGCTTTCGCTTATGCCGTGGAAAGACATCGTTCTGTTAATGAAATGCTGCGTTTGATAGCGGCGGTATCAAGCGCTATGGTAACTACTTCCGGTACTGATGTGCCGAGTTTAGAGCTGGTATATTCATTATATGAAAAAATCAGATTGGAAGAAAAATAGAGTATATATTTGAATAATAGAGCTAAAAAATATACAAATTGAAAGGAATAGTAAATGAAAACGATTAAATGGGGTATTAGAGGAACAGGACATATTGCCAATCAATTTGCAAAAGGTATGCAGGAAGCAAAGAATTCTGAAATTGTGGCTGTGGCTTCAAGAAAACTTGATACAGCCAAAAAGTTTGCAGCTCAATATGCGATCCCTGAAGTTTTTGATGATTTGGGAGAAATGTTGGAGAAGACACAGATCGATATATTATATTTAGCAACACCTAATAATTTCCATCATGCTGAGATTCTACAAGTTTTAGAAGCAGGTATTCCTGTGCTGTCGGAAAAGCCGATGGTCGATAATGCCGAACAACTTGCTGAAGTAAAAGCAAAGGCTGAAGAAAAAGATTTGTTTTTGATGGAAGGAATGTGGTCACGCTTTTTCCCGGCTATGAAAAAAGCGGCAGAATGGGTAGCCGCAGGTAAAATAGGAGAGGTCGTGAATGTCAAAGCAGATTTCTCCTACTGCATGGATCCCGAAAAAGACCAACCGTGGAAAGCAACCTTAAAAAATAATGCCGGCGCCTTGAGAGATGTGGGCATTTACAGTATTGCTTTTGCTGATTTATTTTTTAAAGCCGAACCGAAACAGATCACTTATTCTTTGCTTTTTAACGGAGAAGTTGATGAGCGAATTCATTTGTTCTTAGAATATGCAGCGGGCAAAGCAGCTTTTCTCAGTGCCGGCTTTACGCATCACGGCAGTTCAACCGCGGAAATAGTCGGAACCGATGGTATCATTCAGGTGGGCCCTGAATTTTGGAGACCTTCTACGACAAGGTTAATTCGTCATTTGAAAATTGTAGAGGAATTTAAAGCGGAATATCCGGCAACCGGTTTTCAATTTGAAATTGAAGAGGTGGCCGATTGTTTGCGCAAAGGTCAAAAGGAATCAGAATTCTATTCTTGGACAGATATTGAACGGATTGCTAAAATAATTGAAACAGTCAGAAAAGATGCAAATATTATTTATGAATCTGATCAGAAATAAGCAATTTTAATTATTTTATTATAAGAAATTCAAAAAGAAGGGTTCAACATGGAGTATTTTATTGCACATGATATCGGAACATCCGGCTTAAAGAGTAGTTTGTTTTCCAAAGAAGGCAGCTTGATCAAAAGCGTATTACAGGAATATCAGGCAGATTTTAAGGGCAGAGAAGTGACTCAAAATCCTCTTTTGCTATTCTATGCTGTCTTAAAGGGCTCGAAACAGCTATCGGAAGTGGTGGATCCGCAGGATATTAAGGCGATGTCCTTCAGTGCTCAGATGAATGCATGTTTATTAGTTGATGAAAAAGGTGTCCCTTTGCATGATACTTTTATTTGGGCAGATACCAGAGCAGAGAAACAGGCCGAACAATTAATTGCAAAATTAGGTTTTGACCATATTTATGAAATGACTGCCAATCGTGCTTCGGCTAATTATAGCCTTTATAAACTGATGTGGATTCGTGAGCATTGGCCGGAAGTTTATCAGAAAGCTTATAAAATGCTACAAGCGAAAGATTTCGTAAATTTTAAATTAACCGGTAGAATGGTTACGGATCATTCTGATGCTTCAGGAACGGGTGCCTATGATATTCGTCAAGGCATCTGGTCGGAAGAAATCATTACGGCGGCAGAGGTGCGCAAAGATCTTTTCCCGGAAATTTTACTGTCAATTGAGCCGGTCGGCTATCTCTTGCCAGAAGTAGCGAAACAAATGAATTTATCTCCCAAAACAATTGTTGTTACAGGCGGCGGAGACGGTCCTTGTGCAACGGTCGGAGCAGGTTGCGTTGAAGATAATCGTTTTTATTTAACGTATGGGACATCTGCTTGGATTGGTGGTACGACTGATCAGCCTTTTTTCGATGAAGAAAAAGCTCTATTCTGTTTTTCTCACATTATTCCTAATAAATATATGCCGCTTGGAACGATGCAGGCAGCAGGTACTTCCTACCAGTACTTAAGAAATCTATTTGAAGATCAAAATGTTTCCGCCAAAGAGTATGATCAGTTAGCTAAAACGGTTAAACCAGGTTCGGAGGGTTTGATTTTTCAGCCTTATTTGATTGGTGAGCGCAGTCCGATCTGGAATCCGAAAGCCAGTGGTACTTTTATCGGAATTCGTCCGCAGCATCAGAAAGCGCATTATGCCAGGGCCGTTTTGGAGGGCGGCGCCTTACATTTGGAGTGGATTCTCTCTTATTTTCGTAAGAAACAGACGATTCAGGAAATGGTATTTACCGGTGGCGGTGCGATTTCGTCGATTTTGAGACAGATTTTTGCTGATGTTTTCAATGTTAAATTTCTGGTACCTGAAAATATTCAGGAAAGTACGAGCATTGCCGCTGCGATTATGGCAGGTATCGGTTCCGGTTATTATCAGGATTTTGGCTGCCTGGAGAAATTTCTGAAAATAAAAGATAAAACACTGCCGATTGAAGATCATGTAACACTTTATCAGCAATATATACCGATTTTCAGAGAGAGTTATAGGGCTTTAGAAAAAGTGATGACTGATTTAGAAAAACTAAGAACTTCATAGGTTTTTTCAGCATCTGATTTTTCCTGAAAACAAAAAGAGTATCAATGTAAATTTTCCAAAATTGATACTCTTTTAAGTGATTCTTTATATTTTGCAATAAAGGCAGGTATATCCTGGATCATACTTGAGGATCGATATTTTCCTCAGGGGTCGATTTTTCCTGATTTCCTATCTCTGAGCTGATGTTTTCCAATAAAGGTAATTTAAGCAAAGAATTTTCCGGTAGATAAAATTCATTATAATCCTTCAGGATTTTAATAGTGACTGGCAGAGCAGGACCTCTTTCCCCATCCAAATCCATATGAATTTTCTTTCCGTCGGTAGCTGCAATATATACTTCGTTCGTCGTTATGCTTTCCAAAGCGTGGCTGTCTTCTACTTTACCGCCGACGGCCGAAGAAACCGCTGCCACACGATCTGTGAAATTTCGATCTTTTAGAATAAAAAGGTTTGCTTTACCATCTTGTACGGCATCACCTAATTCAGTAAAACGCCAAATTCCGATACGATCTGTTAAACAGAGCATCAGATGATCAACTTTGCCTTTATACTCACCGTCATTGGAGATTACCTCCAAATCAAAAGTTTCACTAGTGGCGAGTTTTTCGACAGAGCTGAAAATGTAAGCCATAAATCCCAGTGCTGTTTTGCGCTCATTGCTGACATTGTGAATGGCGCTTGGAACAGGACCGAGACTGGCAAATAAATTAAAAATTTTATCATTGCAAATACCAAGGTTAAGTTTTTTGGTCTTTTCAAAATTATAAGAATTGATAGCAATACGTTTAATATTGGAAACACCCAAAAGATTGGATAATAAATTTCCCGTGCCTGCCGGTACAATGGCGATTTTGGGACGATATTCACAATGAGCGAAACCTTCTATTACACCGTTGATTGTACCGTCTCCGCCGACGATGACCACCGTGTCAAATTTGCCGTCAGAGGCCGCTTTGCCGAATTTGGGCGGATCTTCGACACAGGTTGTCCGATTTACAACAACTTCATCGAAAAATTCGTTTAAATGATTGATAATCATTTTTTCTGTACTCAATCCTGATTCATTACCTGACTTTGGATTGATGATTACCATTGCTTTTCTCATAAAAACCTCCCGCATTATTTTAATGATAAAGAGATTATACGCCTTATAAAAGATAAATAAAGCATATATATCAGAAAGAGATCAATTATTGAAAGAATAGGATTTGGACTTGTTTATACCTGCTCCGTAAGCCATTTTTTGACCTGCGGACCGACTAAAACCAAATTATCATCAATTAAAATCGGCCTTTTAATCAACATGCCATCAGTTGAGATAAGCTCAATTAATTCAGCGTCGCTCATCTCTTTTCTTTTTTGTGCCAAGTTCATTTCACGATATTTTATACCGGATGTATTTAACCATTTGCTGATTGGCTGTTTATTTTCGGCAATCCAATCAGTGAGTTCTTCTTTGGTCGGTATGTCTTGATCAATTTCGCGGTAGGTATATTCGATATTTTTTTCTGTCATGATTTTTTCAATCTCTCTACAGGTTGAACATTTTTTATAACAAATTAAAAGCATTTAATTCTCCTTAGATTTTTCATATATCAGATGCATAGCTTCCATGATATCACCTACAAAACCGGCTTTCTCCAAATAAGCGACGCCTTCAATGGTCGTACCTTGTGGTGAGCAGATATTATCTCGTAATTTTGCCGGATGATCTGCATTTTCTTTGAGCATAGAGGCGGTGGAGAGTACAATATCGGCAGCCAGATCGCGAGCTTGCCTTTGCGGAATACCATCCCGGATTGCTCCCTGTAATAAACCTTCAAGCAACATATAGACGATAGCGGGGGAAGATCCGATCAGAGAAGTAATCGCCGGCATTTGACTTTCTTTCATTTCAAAAAATGATCCGAATAAAGAGAAGAAGCGTATCACTTTTTCTCGATCCTCGGTTTTTATATTTTCAGGAAAACATACGGCACTGCTGGCCTTCCCGATTTTGGCGGCTGTATTCGACATCGCGACGATAAAATTAGAAAATTGATTTTTGACACAAGCTCTTAAGGAATGAAAGCGATAAGATGGTGCAATCGAAATAACAATTTTTTCCGCTGATAAGTCATCGGAAATTTTTTCTAAGATCAAAGGATATTGCAACGGTTTTACGCAGAGTATGATGAGATCTGCAAAAGTGGCAACCTCATTTTCATTATCAGCTATTTGGATCAGATATTTCTTTTCAAAATATGCTCTTTTTTCTGCATGAATATCATAGAGCATTAGATTTTTTCTATCTACTTTCTGACTAAGACAAAGACCGGAAATAAAGGCTTCTCCCATATTTCCACCACCGATGATACCGATTTTCATGATCTATTACCTTCCTTTTAATTTTTGATGCTATAAGTTATGAATACTGCTTTGACACAATTATTCTTCTACGAGGTAGTTCAATAAAATTTCATGCACTTCAGGGAAACTTCTCTGTAAAGCCATCGGTCGAAAATCCTGACCGACAAAACCGTGTTGCGTTTCGCCTTCTGTAATCAGAGTGCTCTCTTCCATGTCAAAAAGCTGATATTTCACAGTCATACGAACTCCTGTATAGGAAGTGATTTTAGATTGAATTTCAATCGATTTGGGAAAAGTTGCCGCTTTTAAGTATTTTGCCGATACGGCTGTTACAGGAATGATAATCCCTATTTCTTCTAAGCGATCATAAGGCAAACCGATCTTTTCCATAAAAACCAATCTTGCTTCTTCAAACCAACGAAAATAATTTGAATGATGAACAATGCCCATCTGATCTGTTTCATAATATTGAACTTTATGTATATATTTTGCAATTTTTTCCATGCTGAGCTCCTTATACATTATCTCGAAATATAGTATACAAGACAAGCTCGATAAATTACTAAAGATTTTTATAAAACGAGAGGCTTTTCTAAACCAAACAATATTTTTTAGATGAATTTTTTCGGTAAATTTAACAAGTATGCATATTTATAATTAATTTTGTTTTTATATTCAGACAGACTTCGTTGAAAGGGTTGCTGATTTTTGCCGGATTATGTTTTAATATATAGAAATTTGGAGGATGAAAAATGGATATTCAAAAGATTATAAAAGCTGTGGATCACACCGATTTAAAAGTTGATGCAACTTGGGAGAATATTAAATTGAGTTGTGATGATGCATTACGATTTAAACCGGCCAGCATTTGTATTCCTCCTTCTTTTGTCAAAAGAGCTGCTGATTATTTGCATGGCGAAGTCAAAGTTTGTACAGTTATTGGATTTCCTAATGGTTATTCTGTGACATCCGCTAAAGTGGAAGAAGCTGTACAGGCGATTCAAGACGGGGCACAGGAAATTGATATGGTCATTAATGTCGGAGCCTTGAAGGAAGGTCATACCGACTATGTTTTAAACGAGATTAAAACATTAAAAGAAATCTGCGGCGATTTGATTTTGAAAGTCATTATCGAGGCTTGCTTATTAACGGAAGAAGAAAAAATAATAATGTGTGAATTAGTGACGGAAGCAAAAGCTGATTTCATTAAAACATCTACCGGTTTTTCAAACGGCGGAGCAACTTTTGCGGATGTTGAATTAATGGCAAAACATATTGGCCCGCAGGTAAAAATCAAAGCGGCCGGTGGGATTTCTTCACTGGAAGATGCTGAGAAGTTCCTGGAACTGGGTGCTTCTCGCCTGGGTACAAGCCGTATTATTAAAATTTTAAAAAATATGCCTGACGGCAGAGGAGACTAATATGAAAAAATTGAAAATGTTGCTTAGTTTTTTATTGATCAGTATCATGTTTATAGCAGGGTGTCAAGGCAATTCAACACCTGATGCGTCAAAAGAGAAATTTGAAAGCTCTTCCGGGAAAAAGAAAGTTGCTATCATTATTCCTATGGACCATTTAGCGATGAATGCAACGAAAGACGGTATTTGTAAGGCCTTGCTTGATGAATACGGTGAGGATGGTGTAGATATTATTGTCAAAAATGCGAATGGTGAAGACTCATTATTAAATACAATTTTATCGGAAGTGATCGGCTCTAAACCGGATTTAATTATGCCGATTGCGACCGGACCTTCACAAGTTGCCGCAACGTCAACGTCAGAAATTCCGATTGTCTATTCTGCCGTAACGGATCCGGTGCAGGCTGGCTTGAACTCATCTTGGGATAAAGCAGATAAAAATGTTACCGGTGTTTCGGATATGGCAGATATTGAAGCGGTGATTGATTTTGGCTTAGAACTATATCCGAATGCAAAAACATTCGGTCTTGTCTATAATTCGGCAGAAGTGAATTCCATTGTGCAGATAGAGACAGCGAAAAACATTCTTGATGAAAAGGGTTTAGCTTACCAGGAAGGAACGATTACCAATACATCCGAATTGCAACAAGTTGTTGAAAATTTAGCAGAAAAAGTAGATATTTTTTATGCTCCAACAGATAATGATGTGTCATCCGCAATGCCTATTTTCCAACAAGTTGCCAATAAACATAAATTGCCGATTTTCCCGGGAGCCAGCACCATGGTTGAATCTGGGGGGACGGGTACGGTCGGACTCGATTATTACGATTTAGGCTTACAGGCCGGAGCGATGGCAATACGTATTTTAAACGGCGAGTCAATTGCTGATAATCCGCCGGAACTTGTTGCAAAGGTCAAGAAGATCTTAAATGAAGACCAGGTAGCAGCTTTGGATCTGAAGGTTCCGGATGATATTGCCGCAGAAGTTGAATTTGTTAAAACAGTGACAAAATAACCTGTTTTAAATTTGTCAATAGATGTTTTGTCCTTTGTTTTGCTGATGCGAAATGAAGGACATTCATTTTTTATTTATCTGATGGTATGATTAATAATTAGTTTAATCAGAAAAAATATTTATAATCGTTCATTGAAAATAAACGGATGAGGAGAAAAGATATGACGATTGCACAAGTGCTCTCAGCAATACAATTAGGCTTGCTTTACGGATTATTGGCCATGGGTTTATATATTCCGTTTCGTATTCTGGATATACCTGATATGACGGTGCAAGGTTCATTTACTTTAGGTATGATTGTAGCTGCGGTTTATGCTTATCAGGATAAGGCGATTTTAGGTATCATAATCGCTATTCTGGCAGGTGCCGTTGCCGGTCTGGTGACAGGTTTTTTACATACAAAATTTAAAATCGCTTCCATTCTGGCCGGTATATTGACGATGACCGGTTTATATACAGTTAATCTAATTGTAGCTTCGGGTAAAGCTAATATTTCTTTAATCGGTAAAGAAACGATCTATACCATGGTTGATCGTTTTATTCAGAATGATCAAATGACAAAGACCGTTCTGACTTTGTTGATTGTCATTGTCATCACCATTCTTTTAGCAGTTTTCTTTCATACCAGAACGGGATTGACCATTCGTGCAACGGGAGATAATTCAGCCATGGTGCGTCATACCTCCATCAATACGGACACGATGATTATGATCGGTTTAGCGATGGGCAATGCTTTAACCGCTTTATCCGGTGCGCTGATCGCTCATTATAATTTATTTGCCGATGTCAATGCCGGCACCGGTATTTTGGTGGTGGCTCTGGCAGCGGTGATTATCGGTGAAACTATTTTCAGCAGAAATGGTGTTACGCTGGGTTTAATTTCTACATTAGTCGGTTCAATTATTTATCGTTTTATTTATGCGATTGCTTTGAAGTTTGATGTATTGCCTTCCTATTCTTTGAATTTAATTTCTACAATTATTGTGATTATCGCTTTGATGATTCCAACTTTAAAAGTTCTGCAAAATCGCCGACGTAAGAAAAAAATACATCAACATTTAGTTGCAACTTGGCTTGAGCCGAACGGTTCAAAGAATATATCAAAAACTGATTCCGGCAAACAAGAGAATACGGAGGGGGAGGAGTAAGATGGATAATCAGGATATTATGCTGCGTATACGAAAGATGACCAAGGTTTTCTTCCCGGGCACATCCAATGAAAAAATTGCTTTGAATCGCGTGGATTTAGATTTGAAAAAAGGGGAATTTGTAACGATTCTCGGTACGAACGGTTCCGGGAAATCTACACTGTTCAATGCGATTTGCGGTACTTTTGAATTAGATGAGGGGATTATTATCCTGGATAATCAGGATATTACCTGGGAAAAAGACCATAGGAGAGCTTTGCATATTTCACGAATTTTTCAAGATCCGCAATTGGGTACGGCTCCGGATTTGACGATTGCTGAAAATCTTGCCCTCGCTTATACCAGAAAGGCCTCACCTTCCTTATTTCCGCTGAATAAAAAAGATTATGAATTTTTCCGAGGACAATTAGCTATGCTCGGCATGGATCTAGAATTGCGTATGGATACAAAAATCGGCTTATTGTCCGGTGGACAAAGACAGGCTGTTTCCTTAGTGATGGAAATTATTTCTCAGCCGAAACTTTTATTGCTAGATGAGCATACGGCGGCACTCGACCCGCAGACTTCGGAACGTATTCTCGAGGTGACCAATCAATTTGTTCGCGGCTCAGGCGTAACGACAATGATGATTACACATAATGTAAGGGATGCTTTGAAAAATGGTGATCGAACGATTGTTTTCAGCGGCGGAAAAATTATTCACGATTATCGAGGTGCCGAAAGAGAGCAGCTAAACCCGCATGATTTACAGGCACTTTATGGTTAACGGTAGAAAGAAAAGAGATTACAGATGATTACTTTTGGAGTTCCGGAGGATTATCGCTCTGATTTAGACTTAATCGCCACGCAGAAAGCGATTAAGTTAATCAAAGATAATTTTGAACATATTTTAGCTGAGCATTTACATTTATTACGCGTATCTGCTCCTTTATTTGTTAAGAAAAGCAGCGGCTTAAATGATGATTTAACAGGTGTCGAAAAACCGGTCTCCTTTATGATTAAAGAGAAAGAAAATGTAAAAGTCGAAGCCGAAATTGTTCAGTCGCTTGCCAAATGGAAACGTTATGCTTTGGCTCAATATGATTTTTGGGTAGGCAAAGGTCTATATACAGATATGAATGCGATCCGTGCGGATGAAATCCCGGATAATTTGCATTCTGTTTATGTCGATCAATGGGACTGGGAGAAGGTCATTACAAAAGAAGATCGCAATTTGGAATTTTTGCATCGGACAGTGAATAAAATCTTTGCAACTTTTCAGGAGCTGGAGGGATTGTTAATTGAAAAATTACGTGATTATCAACGGCTTTTACCGGAACAGGTGACTTTTATCAACAGCCAGGAATTAGAAGATCTTTATCCTGATTTAACTCCCGAAGAAAGAGAAAATAAAATTTGCCGGGAAAAGAAATTTGTTTTTGTCGAACAGATTGGTTATCGTCTGAAATCCGGTATTCCACATTCTTTACGTTCTCCTGATTATGATGATTGGAATTTAAATGGGGATATTTTAGTGTGGAGTCCGATTCTGGATCGAGCTCTTGAATTATCCAGCATGGGTATTCGGGTTGATGCGGAAGCATTAAAAAAACAATTACAAATTGCCGATGCGATGGACCGCATGACATTGCCATATCATCAGAGCTTATTAAAAGGAGAATTACCCTTAACTATTGGCGGCGGTATCGGACAGAGCCGCATCTGTATGTTTTTCTTGCAAAAACTTCATATCGGTGAGGTACAAGCTTCGATTTGGCCGCAGGATATGATTGAGGATCTAAAAGAGAAAGGTATTGAATTACTTTAATCTTCTCAAATAAATTCTGTTCGTTCCCTATTTGCTTATGAATGTTGTAATGTTTGACAAATAGATTTTGCTGTATTCAATAGACTTTTCAGGGACTTAATGTTTATAATTGAAATCATAAGTCTGAGGAGGAGATAGTATGAAGAGAAAGATAGCCTTGCTGTTAGTTTTTGTATTGAGTATAAGTCTGTTTATAACAGGCTGTGCGGATAAATTAGATGCGGAAAAATTGATCAAAATTGAGTTAAAAGGAGCCAATGGATATGGTACAGTTGTACCGACTGTAAACGGTGCTTATGCGGGACCGACCTTGCAGGAGATTTTACAAGATAAAAATAATCCGCATGTTAATAAAGAGATGATCAAAAATTCAGTTCAAGGTAAATATCTGGATAGTTTTACTTATGAAATAGAAGGTGCTGAAAACGGCAAGCTATGGAATGGTGATAAAATTACGATTCATATTCTTGATAATGAGGGATTAGCCGAAGAAGCCAATTTAAAATTAAGTAAAAAAGAGCTCTCGTATGAAGTGGAGGGCTTGCCGGAAGCAGATGTTTATAATCCCTTCGAGCATATATCGGTGGAGTTTACGGGTACTGATGAAGCAGGATATCTTGAAATTACAGAAAACGATTGGCCTCCTTTCGCTCTTGACTTTATGGTGCAATTAGAGGATCAAGAAAAACCGCTTTCTCCATATGAAGTGACAAATTTAAGGAATGATCAAGAAGTGAAAATCGTTGTCAAGTACGATGAAGAGATGGCTTTGAGTATGGGTTATGTTGTGGGAGAAAAGGAAAAGACCTATAAAGTTGAAGGTTTGAAAGTCTATGATAAAGTTTCAGCGGATACATTATTTGACGGATTTACCTATAGTTTCACGGGAGCTTCTCCCAAATTATCCATAACAGTGGAAAATGATTTGCCGGATGATTTATACGGATATTTCGATTTTTCAGTTGACCCAAGTTATGATTTGAAAATTGGCGATATCATTAAAATTACGGTATACGGTGATGAATATGCTTTGAATGAGGCAGGCAAATCTTTTCCAGCAGGATCCGAAACGCGCGAATATGAATTAACCGAGGATATGGTGCCTAAATACCTTCAAGATCTTAAAGCATTATCCAAAGAAGACAAAGCATTTTTGCAAGCGGAAGCTTTGGATCACATGACGCAAGCAATCGGCGAATTGCAGTCATATGGCTGGGATTATTTTGCATCTTTCTTAGAAAAAAGCCAACGCATCAAAACTTATGGTACGCCTGCAATAGACAGCATATATTTACTATATCCGAAAGAATCGATGATCGATAAAGTTGGCGGAACCATTAATTCTTTAGTTTTTATTTATAAATGCAGCTTAGGAAATAAAGACGGTGAGAATTTTGACGGATACCACGCAGTTGCCCTGCAAAATATTATTGTGCAACCGAGCGGTGAAATAGATAGATCCTCTTTTGATATAGATGAAACATATGAATTTAATACAAGAGATTCGGAATATGCTTCTTTTGTCGACAGCCAAAGGGGCGACTATTCTGTGACGGAATTAAAAGCGGCAGACTTTGAATAGCTGCTGGTAAATACTAAAACCTTAATGTAATAAAATATAATATACCCTCTAAATCACTTCTGTTTCAGTGTTTAGAGGGTATTTAATTAATCAGTTTAGGCTTTCAGCTGTTGGCGAAGTGTAGCTTATTTTGCTCTGCAAAACGTTCGCCGGCTACATCCCATATTATCTTTTATTATCTGAGCTCATTAGATCATTACTTTTAATAAGTATATCTTGTTCTTTTTCAAAATAAATGAATTGAGATTGCAAGTTTATGCGAATCCTTGATCGGTAACCATTGTTCTAAAAGACAAAAACTCATCTGAACTGCTTATAATATACAGAATAGAAGCTGCTTATATAAACCATATGTTTTTTTATGCCATAAATAAAACGGGATAGTCAAATAACCATCCCGTTTTGCTCTTTTATGATGCTAAGCATGAAACTTATTTCTCTTTGAAAACCATGGCTTTAATCGGTTTGGCTAATAATATGCAGACAACATTAAAGATTCCGCCGCCGATCAATAAGGTTAAGAAATATTGTAAAGCATTACCGATGAATGTTGCAGGATCGATTGCACAGATGACTAAATAGGCGAAGCCGACATTGTTTAAGAAAGTCGGGGCGACCGGATGCAAATAAATTAACAGGAACATACCGACGGCCAAAGGAATAATAAAGCCGGCAAATCCACCGAGTGCTGGAGTCACTTTATCGATCACAATTAACAGCAATAGGGTAATTAACATACCAACTGTAGCACCACACATGACATCTGCGAATTTTTTCCATTGCTTATCACCCGGCATGATAAACATCATAATATTGCCGATAAAAATTAACCAACTATGCTCTATATGAGCGAAATAAATAATAATATTAGCAATTACTACCCATGCCCAAATTGCAATACGATAGTAATTTCCAAATTTTTTCATTTTATCTTCCATGTGTATCTCCTCAGATCATATTATTTGTGTATTTGGGGAATTCATACGATTCAAATTAAGATTTAGCGACATCCGCATAGTCGATCGGTCTTACCATATCAGCTTCAAATTCACCTTGTTTTCTGATTAAGGCATCATATTGTGGATGTGTTAAAATATAGAACTGTTCCTTACCTAAAGCTTCGAATACTTGAGGGATGACTTCTTCCAAAGGTTTCCCGCCGTCCAAAACTTTTTTGTTTCATTCAGAGTACTTTTGATAGAGCTCACTATGATAGAAAGGCTCATCATTGATCGCAAAGCGTTCCGGACGATGGCGATCGGTTAAATACATTTCCGTTTGGACAAAACCAGGGCAGAAGACACAGATGTCAATATCATAACCACGGTCTTTGATGAATTTATAGGTTGCTTCAGATAGAGCTACCGCAGCATGCTTTGTACTGAAATAAATAGGTGCGTGAGAAGAAGTGATAATACCGGCTATGGAGCAAACATTGAGAATTTGACAATGAGTTTTTTGCTCCACCATTTGCGGAATAAAGCGGCGCATCATATAGAAATGGGCCCAATAGTTGACAGAGGTTACCCATTGAATATCTCGTTCTGTAGCTTCTGTCACTTCACCTAAAGCAGAAACACCGGCGTTATTGATTAAAATATCACAACGTCCATATTCTTTCATGCAGGTATCAAAAATCTTCTGGCATTCTTCACTTAAGCTGACATCTGCCTGTAAAGCAATGGCTTCACCACCGGCTTCTTTGATTTCGGAAACTGTCTGCTCAGCGTCTTCAGCATGGATATCTACTGCCAAAACTTTCGCACCGCGTTCGGCACAACCTAAAGCTAATTGTTTACCGATTCCGTTATAACAGCAATTTTATCTTTATAATCTGTAATCATTGTTTACTCCTCTCCTCTTTAAAAAAATTAATTTAAAAGAGCCGTTTAAGTACGGCTCTTTTAAATTAAAATACATAGCATTTATCATTTGCTTCTTTTAATGCTTTGGCAATATTGCCGGGTGCATAAGCGTCACCGACAACAATGAGTTTAGGACAATGATGTTTGAATTCTTCAATGAATTTCTGATCTACTTTGACGCCGCTGGCAATGACTAAAACGTCTGCAGGCAGTGCTTTCACTTCATCAGAATTAACTCTTTGCAAAACTACTTCATGCTCTTTCATTTCAATGACTTTATGCTCTTTAATAATATTGATTTGTTTCTCGGCAAAACGTTTCATCATCATACCTAAAACGCTGGCATACATTTCAGTCCCAACTGCTGAAAGCATTTCTACAACTGTTACTTTATTACCTTGATCAGCTAAGTATTCAGCTGTTTCCAGACCTGTTTCGCCACCGCCGACTAAGACAATATTTTTATCTTTCAATTCGACTTGATGTCTTAAAACCTGGCTGAAATTATAAACATTATCTGCTTCCAAACCTTTGATCGGAGGCATTAACGGATTGCCACCGGAGGCCAGCACAACACCGTAATAATCATCAGGATTCAATTCTTCCGGACTGACCTTTTTGTTCAAGACAACTTCAACATTTAAATCTTTGATCTCTCGTTTTAATGTTGTGCAGCATTCGGTCATCAATTGTTTATATGGAGGTTGATCACCTAAATTCATCATACCGCCTAAAGCTGCTTCTTTCTCGAAGAGTACCGGCTTGAAATTTCTCTTGGCTAAAGTAATGGCTGCCTGCATACCGGCAGGACCACCGCCGATGACAGCAACTTTACGGCCATCACCATTGCGTTTTAAGGTATCCTCATTATAACGGAATTCACGGCCTAAACGAGGATTGATGGTACAGGCAATTTGTTTTCCTTGATTGGCAACTTTGAAGCAATATAAGCAGCCGATACATTTGCGGATGGCTTCTGTATCACCACGTTGTGCTTTGTTGACAAATTCAGGATCTGTCAGATGGCAACGGCCGATACCGATGAAATCACAAACATCATCTTCTAATAATTTTTCAGCGATTTCCGGATGTTTCAGGTTATTGACAGCGATCACCGGTATGGAAACATTGGCTTTGATCGTTTTTGCCAGGTCTTTTTTCCAAGCTTCCGGCATAGCTGACGGTTCAATAATGCTCCAGCCGGATTCATACATACCTGAGCTGACATTTAAGGCATCGACTCCTAATTTTTCTAAATATTTTGCGAGTTCAACCTGATCCTGAAGTTCCAATCCGCCTTCTAAGAAATCAGTACCGTTCATACGTACACAAATTGGGAATTTAGGTCCTAATGTATATCGAATCCCCTGAATGATTTCGGTTAAAAAGCGTACACGATTTTCAAAGCTGCCGCCATATTCATCTGTTCGTTTATTAGTGTAAGGGCTTAAAAATTGACTGATCAAATAACCGTGTGCCGCATGAATTTCCACACCGTCAAAACCGGCTGTTTTAACAATATAAGCACCCTTGATAAATCTTTTGACCATCGCTTTGATTTCTTCAACGGTCATTTCCTTCGGCATTTCTTTGACGACACCGCAGGGAATGGCGGAAGGGGCTACGATCGGATGACCGTTCAACAAACGACTGGGGGTTTGACGACCTGGATGATGCAATTGTGCAAATATTTTTGCGTCATATTGATGTACCGCATCCGCTAAATAGGACAGACGTTGGATTTGATATGATTTTGTAGCACTCAATTGATTACTCATGCCAACACCGGTTTCATCATCAATCCTGGTGATTTCCGTGATAATCAAACCGCAGCCGCCACGCGCACGTTCTTCATAATAACGAATAATTCCATCTGAAGCTTCACCATTGGCAGCGGCAAATCCCGTGCCCATGGCCGGCATGACAAATCTGTTTTTCAAAGTTAAATTTCCTATTTTACCTGTTTGAAATAGCTTTTGATACATATTTACCTCCTTGTATACCTTATATATCGAAGTAGTCAATTCATAACATAAAACAGAAATGATCTACATGATACATACTTGCTAACAACGCACAATGTAAACGCTAAAATAAAAAAACGTTTACAGGGATAGAATAGCGTTTTCGGGCAGAATAAGTAACTGAAATTTGTTCGAATTGCATAATGAATTATTAAATATTTCAATTAAATAGTAGAGATTGCATTACCATACCCAATAAGATGAAAGAGTCATTTTAATGCCGGAGAGAGGTTTATAAATAGTAAATGTTATAATGATCAATAATATATAAAATGATTTTACTTTAAATGATAATAAGTTGCAATTGATCAAAAGATGAGCATATATTGCTCAAAAACTTTATCTCCTCTGTAAGATTTTTGTTTTTAAATCGTCTACTGATCAAAGGGAGAACAGAATGGATGCAATAGAGAAAATATATCGTTTATATTTTACCGATGTGTATTGTTTTATGTTATCCCTTGCCAAAAATGAGTATATTGCACAGGAAATGACCAGCGAAACCTTTTTCAAGGCGTTGCAGTTCCATGACCGGATTAAAAAACCGGAAGCGGTGAAATCTTTCCTTTTCACAACAGCCAGGCATGCTTATTATGATTATCTGAAGAAAAATAAGCATATTATCGGTAATTTAGATCATCTGAATATTGCAGATCCAGAGAATAATCCGGAAGAAAAACAAATTCAATATGAAGAGATCTTAGCGATCCAAAAGGCATTGGAGAAATTGCCGCAGGCAGATGCAGAATTAGTGAAAATGCGTATTTATGCAGATTATTCTTTTCGGGAGATCGCCGCTTTTTATGGCAAAACGGAGAATTGGGCCTGTGTTAAATTTCATCGTGCAAAACAAAAAATGAAGCAAATACTGGAGGAAAACAATGAAAACATGTCAATTGATTGAAGATTTATATCCCTTGTACGAGGAGAATTTATTGCAGGAAGCTTCAAAAGAATTTGTGGAAAAACATTTGCAGGAATGTTCAGACTGCCGTACAAAATTCAGTCAGCCTCAACATGATATAGATAAACAAGCAAAGTTAAATATGGATTTTATGGCAAAGTCCATTCGCAAAGAAAAGAAAAAATATGGATGGGCTGTTTTTTTCTTAGGCTTAGGGATTATTATTTGGCTGATTTCTTTTTTGACCAAGCCGATCCCTTTTGAGTACAGTACAGATTTATTTGAAAAAGCTACGACCGATCAACAGGAATTCTTGATTTTTAAACCGGAAGTCAGCACAGTAGAAAGAAGTGAGGATAGCAATGGTATCTATGTTTCTGCCAATACATCACTTTGGCGAAAATGGTTTCAGTCGCAAGAACAGGTGACAATTGCTTTGCCGTCGGAAAAACCGGCTTTTTATGCCAATCAAAAATCGGATGCGGTGCAAATAGCGGGGACATATATTCCGGGAAACCTGATGATTTTACCTCGTTTAGCTTTGAATTTCTATATGGTATCAGCAGTAGTATCCTTGGCGATACTCTTATTCCTTTTCCTTGTTTTTAAAGATAAAATTTCTAAAAAAATAAAAATATATTTATCGGCTGTTCCCTCTGCTTTTATTTTAGGATTTTTGTCCATCAAAGGCTTAAACGGAGCAAGCCACTATATCATACGTGACCTTTCGTGGATCATGCTATTAGCACTTTGTTATTACTTAGCTTTTGTCGCTTGGTACCAAATAAAGAATTCCAGAATTTGAGGTTCCCTATTGCTGCTTAAAAAAGATGGATTGATTTTTCTCAAGATTAAAACAATATATATCTGATCTCAAAGTTGCTTTATAGATCAGCTTTGAGGTCATTTTTTGTCTGAATAGATAAAAAATTCCTGCTGCATACCAGCCATAATCAGTACTTTAAAATGATGATGTCATTTAGGTAGATGAACAATAAGAAAAACGATATAAAACTTTTTGTTCATACAATACCATGATTTCAGCATGAGCCATTTAACATGCTGAGTGATTTGTTTTAATATTATTTTATCCTTAATGAAGGATATATTCTGGCTATGAGTAAAAAGAAAAAACTTTTAACTATTTTTTTATCAACCTTAAAAATCAGTGCAACAACCTTTGGCGGAGGGTTTGTCATTGTACCTCTGCTCAGAGAACGTTTTGTCAAGCAATTACATTGGATCAAAGAAGAGGATATTTTGGATTTAGTTGCAGTGGCTCAATCTTCGCCGGGAGCGATTGCGGTAAATGCTTCAATGATTGTCGGTTATCATGTCGCAGGGCTTGCTGGTGCATTGATTGCGGCTCTTGGCACCATTATTCCTCCTTTTCTGATTATTTCCCTAATCTCTTATTTTTATATAGCTTTCCGAGACAATCCATATGTGAAGATCATGATGGCGGGTATGCTGGCTGCAGTCGCCGCGGTGATTTTAGATGTCGTCATCAGTATGGCAAAACAAATCTTTCGTCTGAAAAGAGTTTTACCGATTTTGATCTTGTTGGGAGCTTTTATTGCATCTTACTTTTTCTCGGTCCATATTTTCATCATTATTTTAGTCTGTGCTTTGATTGGTTTAGTTGATCTGTTTATCCAAATACATAAGAACGCCAGCAAGATTTCCCAAACAAATAAATCGGACAAAAACAGATCAGATACAGAGGAGAATCAATGATGATTTATTTAGAATTGCTGCTCAGCTTTATGAAAATAGGTTTACTCAGCATCGGCGGAGGTTATGCCGCCATTCCCTTGATTCGTGAAGAAATTGTGATCAATCAGGGTTGGTTAACGATGAGCGAATTTGCCGATATTACGACAATAGCGGAAATGACACCGGGTCCGATTGCAGTGAACAGTTCTACTTTTGTAGGGATACAAGTTGCCGGAATACCAGGTGCCTTAGTCGCTACCTTGGGGTGTATCTTGCCTTCGTCTATTATCGTTATTTTCTTAGCTTATCTTTATGAAAAATATCATAAAATGACGGTGATGCAGGGTATACTCTCAGGTTTAAGACCGGCAGTTGTGGCGATGATCGCTTCTGCTGCCTTATCGATTATCGCTTTATCTTTTTTTAATTTGAATAGCCTGTTAGAATTGCCTCATTATGAAAGCGTTAATTATATTTCTATATTCCTGTTTGCTTTAGCGTTCCTTGCTGTACGCAAAGTCAAAATCAGTCCAATCTATATTATTTTAGGCTCTGGTATCATTGGTTTGATTCTCAATCTGATTTTTTAAGTACTATTATTGTTCAAAAATTAAATTTAATCGGAATTCAGGACAAATGATTTATTCTTGTTTTAAGCTTATGGGGATATCTTCTTGTTGTGAGCCGCCTTTCCACGAAACAATCACAGTTACTTGATTGATATTTTGATAAATATCATCAGGCATAAAGTTTGTAAATTCCTGAGGAAGTCATGAAATTTTAATTCTGTTAGAAGCCGTTGTTTTACAAAAAGGGACTGCTGAAATTTTTACTTCTGATGCATAAATAAGTTTATGTTCATTAGAATAGATAGCATGATGGAAATATTCATTCTTATGTATCACGGATAAAATTATAACATTGAAATGATTGATAGGATAAGAACTGTTCTCTCTTTCGTCCTATAGATCCCAAAACGGATTGCTTAAGACGGAGTCGTTTTTTCAACATGTTTATTTTTTAAAATTGTGCGTATCAATTATAAAAAATAATAAGATTGTTGCCTGCATTTTGGAAAACAAATTTCAAAAATCACTGATTCGCCAGAGCAAATTGCCTTTAAAATTATTTCGGTCAGTTAATTCGAAGCAAGCCATATCACCTGTATGAAAAGGGACGACAATATGACAAATTTCAGCCGCAAAATAACTTAAGGTAGGCTGATGCCCTACGATCAATATAATACTGTTATCGGGCAGTTCGGCAACTCTGTCGATTATAGAAGCTTGATCCCCATAATAAAAATCTTGAAATTCTTCGCAGGAGATGTCTATTGGTAAACGTTCGGATAATTCCTCAAGTAAAATATCTGCTGTTTGTTTTGCCCGGGAAGCCGCACTGGTCAGGCAAAAGGCAGGAACCTCCTGTGTTAAAAACTCATTTTTAAGATTTTCAGCCAGTTGAGCGGATTTATGGCGTACATCTCTTTTCCCGTCTTCGGTTAATTCCCGATCATAATCTTTTTTGCTAAAAGCATGTTCTGCTTGTCCATGTCTGATTAAGACTAATTTCATTTGCTGCACCGTTTCATTTCAATTTATATATTGATTCGTATTTTATACGAAATAATCTCGAATCTATAAAGGAATAAAAACTAATACAAATCATACTCCGTCATTCGTTTTTGTACAATATCAAGGGTTTCATCCATCACAGCTTATCGTGTGTTTAACTTCTGTAAAAGATGATGAGCTTTTCGAATTTCTTAATGAAATTTCCTGATATTTACTGTATGCTTGTGATAAATTAATGAGATTAAGAGGATAGTTATGAAGGTTTTGGTTATTGATTCACAGGGTGGCGGGATTGGTAAAGAAGTGATTAAGTCTATCATGTCACAGATTCCGAATGCTGAACTTACAGCTGTGGGGACAAATGGACTAGCAACCTCTGCGATGCTCAAAGCAGGCGCCCATCATGCAGCAACCGGTGAAAATGCAGTTGTGGTCGGGGCCCAAAAAGCAGATGTGATCATCGGCCCGATCGGGATCGTTATCGCTGATTCTTTATTCGGTGAAATAACGCCTAAAATGGCATTGGCTGTTGGTCAAAGTGATGCTAAACGTATTTTGATTCCGGTTAATCATTGCGATAATATAGTGGTCGGCGTACCGGATTTGACCTTAGGGAAATTGGTTGCCGGAGTGATTGCTGAATTAAAAAACATTTAACATCATCTTGCAGAATAAAAAATAGTGAATGTAAATTTGCAGCATTACATATCAATTTGAATTTGACATATAAAAAACATCCGGCGGCTAAACCGGATGTTTTTTACAGGCAATGATGGTGATAAAATGTTATTCATTTGCTTCTGTTGCTTCTTCTTCCGCTTTCTGTTTATCTAATTCCTGAAAACGCTCATAATTGGTTTGCAGCGTTTGTAGGATAAATTCAGGATCTTGTCCATGTACCATACAAGCCTGCTCAACCGACTCGAATTGAGAAGCGGGACAACCTAAACAATGCATTCCCATTCCCATGAAAACGGGTGCTAAACGGATATCTATTTTTAAAATATCTCCAACCAACATATCTTTAGTAAAAATTTGTTCACTCATTTTATTTTCCTTCCCCCTGAGAATAATGATCCAAAGTTCTATTTACATAGTTATTACAATGTCCTTTTGAACAGTATATATAATATAGACAAAATTTATGCGTTGCAAATGAAACATTATTTTGTTATTACTGAATAGTATTTTTTTTATCAGGAGAGTATGTATGTGGGTTGTTTTTGCATTAGCAGCCTTATTGTTATGGAGCGGTTCTGATTTATTTTCCAAAATTGGATGTCAGCAGAAACAGGAGAAAAAAGCACATCTTAAGATGGTGATGGCAGTTGGTCTTGTCATGGGCTTACATGCTTTTTATGAGACCATTTGGAATGGTGTTGCCTTTTCCTGGCATGTTGTTTGGATTTATTTACCCGTATCCTTGCTTTATATCATTTCGATGCTGATCGGTTACTTGGGGCTCAAGTATATTGAATTATCAATATCTTCTCCGATTTGTAATACATCAGGGGCTTTGATGGTTGTTTTTTATTTATTGAGAGGCGAAAATCCCGGTTCAACAGTTTTATTAGGAGTTTTATTTACGCTGATCGGGGTCGTCGGCATCGGTATTGCAGAGTACACGGAAGATGAAGAAAGTCGACTGATCAGACAAAAGGCGTCTAATATGAAGTATGTTAAGAGCTTTTTGGCTATATTTTTGCCGATCCTATATAGTTTGATTGATGCTCTCGGCACATATGCGGACAGTTTGGTTTTTGAATTGACGGATTTGGAGGAGGCACAGGCTAATGTTGCTTATGAATTAACATTCTTAACAGCCGGTGTCGTTGCCTTTATTTATCTTTTATCAACCAGGCAATTTAGAGTGACAAAAACGGACGGTCCAAAATTAATTGCTGCCGGTTTTGAAACAGCCGGACAAGTCGCTTATATTTATGCTATTGCCGCCAATGCTATTTCTGCAGCTCCGATTATCTCTTGTTATTGTGTTTTAACAGTAGTTTGGAGCCGCCTTTTTCTAAAGGAGAAATTATCTTGGAAGCATTATGTATCGATTGTTTTGGCATTTGTCGGAATTATCATTCTTGCTTTCTATGAGGAAGCATAAAAGAGAAGTTGTTAAAAAATAATATTTTAGATCAAATAAAAATTAGATGATGGAGGTTGTCATGAGAATTGAAATAAAAAATCTGAATAAATCATTTTCAGATAAACATATTCTGCATGATGTGTCGTTCAATATAGAATCGGGCAGAGCGATGGGCTTTCTGGGCCGAAACGGTTCCGGAAAAACAACGACCATGCGCTGCTTGATGGATATTTTTAAACCGGACAGCGGTCAGATCTTGATCGATGGTAAACCTTTTCTTAAAACAGATTATCGCATCGGCTATTTGCCGGAAGAACGCGGCATGTATGCCAAGTCGAAAATTATTGATCAACTGATCTATTTTGCGAAATTAAAAGGTGCCGGTAAAAGTGAAAGCAAAAAATCTGCTGAGGAATGGTTGGAACGCTTTGAGTTGACAGAATATGCCAAAGCAAATCTGGAAACTCTGTCAAAAGGAAATCAGCAAAAAATTCAAATTATTCAGGCTTTTCTCAATAATCCGGATATTATCATTTTGGATGAGCCATTCAGCGGACTAGATCCGGTCAATTCGGAGTTATTTAAAGAAACTATTCGGGACGAAATTAAAAATGATAAACTGGTTATTTTTTCTTCACATCAAATGAGCTATGTGGAAGAATTTTGTGACGATATTACCTTGATCAACCGAGGCAGAATTTTAATTAACGACTCTTTAGCCGAGACCAAAAAATCCATGGGAATAGGGAAATACCGCCTGAAACTTGCCAATCTGGATGACCGACAGAGTAAAGAATTGCTCCGGGATATTACTTTGCTCAATCTCGATACGATTGAAGAGGATAAATACTCCCTGATCATTCCTTTAGCGGAAACGGAGCAGAAGGAATTCTTGGAACAGTTAATGAAAAAAGAGGCTCAAATTGAGATTTTTTCTGTTTATCAACCCTCTTTAACTGATATTTTTATTAAATTAGTAAAAGAATCAGATGAACAATTAGCCGTTTCAGATGAGGGCGATCAGGAGGTGGAAAAATGAGAAATATAGGTATTGTTTTTAACTTTGAATTTAAAAATATTATTCAGAAAAAAACATTTAAAATTACGACACTTATTCTCAGCTTAATTGTTTTTGCGGCTGTTTTGATTCCGGCTTATTTAGTGAATCGCAAAAATGAAACTGCCGAATCTGGTACATCAATTGTTGATGAGTTTTTCCCGGAAGAGACGAACGATAAAGACAGTGATAAAACAACTGGATTCAATGCAGATATAGGTATTGTAGCGGATCAAGAATTGCTTGCAGATATTGCTGCCTATACGGACGCTTTCAGTCAGACTCAAAAGTACCAAACGGAAGAAGATTTAACGGCTGCTGTTAAAAACGAAGAGATAAAAAATGGGATTGTTTTGCTGTCTCCACAGGAATTTTTGCTCATTACAAACGGTGATAAAACGACTGCTTTATCTGACAAAGTGGAACAGAATTTACAATATTATACGAGAATCAAAAATCTGGAAAAAGCAGGTTTGTCCGTGGAACAGATCAATCGTGATTATGACAGAATTTATGCCGATCAAATTATCGGATCGGTTCGCAATCTAAATGTCAGGGATCAGGGAAACTTTATTTTCGGCACGGTTTATACCATTTTTGCCTATATGATGATTTCATTATACGGTTCGACTGTTTCTGCCAGTGTTGCCAGGGAGAAGGATAATCGCACGATGGAAGTATTGATCGCCAATACAAAACCGGATTATTTAATTGTCGGCAAAACCTTGGCGGCAGGATTGGCAGGAATTATCCAAATTTTCATCTTGATTTGCTCCTTTTTTGTTGCGCTGAAAATTGCCGGTATCCCCTTATCTATGCTCTCGCAGATGGTTTCGATTGATGTGGATGTATTGACGATTGTTGTTATTCTTTTCTTCGGCTTAACAGGTTATATTTTCTACTTGTTCATCTATGCGGCATTAGGTGCCATGGTGTCTAAAATAGAAGATGTGAATTATGCGGTTACACCGGTCACTTTATTATTTGTGGCAGCCTATTTTATTACTTTTATGGGAATGAATATGCCTAATAATATTGTTTTCAAAATTGGTTCCTTTATCCCGTTTATTGCTGTTTTAGCTATGCCGGTACGCTATTTAATCAATTTTGTACCGACGATCGAATTAGTGATCAGTGCACTGATCATGCTGTTCAGCATTATTATTTTCTCGCGTTTGGCAATACGCATTTATCGCTTGGGGTCACTCAATTACGGTAATCGTATGAAATTTTTCAACACTCTGAAATTGATTTTTAAAGGCGAGGACAAATAAAGGCGGAATGATATCGTGGATGCTAAAAAATAGATTTGATTTATGCAGAATATCTGCTAATCAATAATCATCGTAAAGCAAAGATATCTGTTTTTGTTATCTTTTTAGCAGATAAGAATTATGCCGTTCGGGAATGGAAAGAATCTTATATAATAATGACGCAGAATTTCTGAGTTCACATTTATTTATTCAGTTAATAGGAAATTTTTATAGGGAGGAAAAATCATGGATTACAAAAAATATGGAAATTACTATATCGTACGAATTGATCGCGGTGAAGAAATCTTGGAAAATTTACAGAAATTGGCAAAAGAAGAGGCAATTAAAATCGGAACAATTTCAGGGATTGGTGCTTGTGATCGAGTGACCATCGGTGTTTACAGTGTAGAAAAGAAAAAATATTTTGAAACGACACTTAACGAGGATTTGGAGTTGACCTCTCTCAATGGCAATATAACGACCATGGCAGGCGAAGTTTATCTGCATCTGCATGCCAACTTTGGTAAAGCCAATGGAGAAGTGGTAGGGGGGCACCTGAACAAAGCTTATATTTCCGGCACAAGCGAGATTTTTATCCATACAATTGATGATGAGATTGATCGTAAAAAAGATCCGGTTACCGGCCTGAATATTTTGCACTTTAATTAATCATTCAGCATCCTCAAGCGGTAATACGTAACAGCCTAAATATTAATTGATTTATACCCTCCGCTCGATAGTTGAGCGGAGGGTTTTTCTCTTGCTCGATTTTATCAAAATAGTTTGATTTCTGTTCATAATATTATATAGAAGCAAAATAAATCTTATGTTAGACTAATTCCATTGGAATTTTATGAGAACCTTTATATAAAATTTCAAGTAAAATTGTTAAGAAGCTGACAAGCTTTTAGCTGATTTTCAACAAATATTTGACGCCTGTTTGAAAAAACTTGTTAGCCAATAAGGAGCAGAGGATTGAGAAAGTTTTTTTACAAAATATGGGGATATATTTTATACGGCATTGCCAAGCCGATTGATGTCATATTCGGCGGTATTATTAAAGGTTTGTCTTTTTTAATCGATCATACCAAGAGAATTCATAGATATTTATTTCCCTTCATGGGTTGCTCAGTAGCTCTTTTATTTTTCAGTCCATTGACTTTGATTCTACTCGCAAATCGCTGGATTTGGATTCCCTTATTGATTATTTTTGTTTTCCCGTTCCTGGGCTCAAGTTTTGTTTCTTTCCTGGATTATTGGAAATATGTTCTTTGTGAATATTTATATGATAAATCCAGAGATTTCCGCAAAGGGACAAAAACAGGACAGGCTTTCCATCATTACAAAGATAATTACAGACGCAAAAAAGCAGCGGAAGCGGAGGCGGAAAGACGTCGTCGTTATGCGGAAGAAGCGGCTGCCCGCGAAAAACGCCGTCAAGAACAACAGCAATATTGGGAACAGATTTTTAAAGAATTTTTCGGTGGCTTTGCCGGCGGCACTTATACCAACTTTGGCGGCAATGGGCAAAGATACGGCAGAACGGGCTATAATCCGGCTTTTGATTTTCGCAGGAAATATGAAGAGAGCTGCCGAGCTTTAGAATTGCCTTTTAATACAGATGAATATCAGGTGAAACTTGCTTATCGTAAAATGGCAAAAAAATATCATCCGGATATTAACAAGGCACCGGATGCCAAAGAGAAATTCCAGGCGATCAATAATGCTTATGAATTTCTTTCCAAAGAAAATATTGAACGTTATCAAAAATTGAGCAGCTTATAAAGACAAGTAAACCTTTTGGGTTGTCATAAAAATCAATTTGATTTCAGCGCTTGACCTTGGTTGATTGCAGTTGTACTATAAATAAACAATAGAAAAAGCGTTGAAGGAAAGAGTAATTGAGATTTTTCATCCCAGAGAATAAAGATCGTGGCTGTAAATCTTTTGTTGAAAACTCAATGAAGACCACTCCGGAGCTGACTGTGAACGCAGTATTATCGTCGACAGATAAGCTGCCTAAATAGATCCGTGAATCTGCGTCAATGATCAAAGAAGTTAAAAAACAAGGTGGAACCGTGTAACTAAGCACCCTTGAAGTATTCTCAGGGGTGTTTTTTTATTTCGAAAAACCTTTGCAATAAAATATACCTTGCGATAAAGAATGAAGGAGAAAAATATGGAAATTAAATTACCGGATGGATCTGCATTGCAGGTCAAAGAGCAGGCAAATGCTTATGATGTTGCTTTATCCATCAGTGAAGGGCTTGCCAGAAATGTCTACTCTGCAAAAATTAACGGTGAAGTTAAGGATTTACGCAGTGAATTAAAAGAAGGGGATCTGGTCGAACTGCTTAAATTCGATCATCTTGATGCTAAAAAAGCCTTTTGGCATACATCCTCTCATATCATGGCACAGGCTGTTAAACGCCTTTATCCAACAGCAAAATTAGCTATCGGTCCGGCTATTGATGATGGTTTTTATTATGATATCGATATCGACCATACCTTGACCAATGATGATTTAGCTAAAATTGAAAAAGAAATGAAAAATATTGTCAAAGAAAATTTATCTTTGCAATATGCAACGATGTCCAGATCTGAAGCGATTGAATGGGCAAAAGCCAAAAATGAAGACTATAAAGTGGAATTGATAGAAGATTTGCCGGAAGATGCTGTTTTATCCTTTTATACACAAGGTGATTTCACCGATTTATGTGCCGGCCCGCATATTATGAAAACAGGTCAAGTCAAGGCTTTTAAATTATTGCAGGTTTCCGGGGCCTATTGGCGTGGTGATGAGCATAATAAAATGCTGCAGAGAATTTATGGCATCAGCTTCCCTGACAAAAAAATGCTGAAAGAATATTTAGAGATGCTTGAGGAAGCGAAAAAGCGCGATCACAATAAATTAGGCCGTGAATTAGGCTATTTCACAACGGTTGATATCATTGGTCAAGGTTTGCCTTTGCTCATGCCTAAAGGTGCGAAAACATTCCAGATTCTGACGCGTTTTGTCGAAGATGAAGAGCAAAGACGCGGTTATCAATTGACCAAAACACCGTTGATGTCAAAATCTGATTTGTTTAAAATTTCAGGGCATTGGGATCATTATCGTGACGGCATGTTTATTTTGGGCGATCCGGAAGAGAAAGACGGCAATTCCTGCATGGCTTTGCGTCCGATGACCTGTCCGTTCCAATATCAGATCTATAAGACGGAAACCAGAAGCTATCGTGATTTGCCGATTCGCTATAATGAAACATCCACCTTGTTCCGCAATGAAGCCTCCGGTGAGATGCACGGCTTGATCAGAGTTCGTCAATTTACAATTTCCGAAGGCCATATCATGGTCACGCCGGAGCAGCTGGAAGATGAATTCGTCGGCGCTTTTGAGTTAGCAAATTATATGATGCGTGCCTTAGGCTTTGAAGATGATGTCACCTATCGTTTTTCCACATGGGATCCTGATAATCGCGATAAATATATCGGCAATCCGGATGATTGGGAAAATGCACAATCCGCTATGAAAAAAATTTTGGACGATACCGGTATTCAATATGAAATCGGTGTAGGTGAAGCAGCTTTCTACGGTCCTAAATTGGATATTCAATTGAAGAATGTATTCGGCAAAGAAGATACGATCATTACGATTCAAATCGACTTCCAATTGGCAGAACGCTTCAATATGGTTTATATCGATAAAAACGGTGAAAAGAAACATCCTTTCATCATTCATAGAACATCTATCGGCTGTTATGAAAGAACATTGGCTTTGCTGATAGAAAAATATGCCGGTGCTTTACCGTTATGGATGGCTCCTGAACAGATCAAAATATTGCCGATCGCCGAAGCACATCTTGCGGGGGCAACAGAAGCCGCTGAACGTTTGTCTGAAGCGGGCTTCAGAGTATCTGTCGATACCAGAAATGAAAAAATAGGCAAAAAGATCAGAGATGCCCAGTTGGAAAAAATCCCCTATATGTTGGTCATGGGCGATCAGGAAATCCAAAGCCATAACTATTCCGTACGCCATCGTAAACATGGTGACCTCGGCAGTATGAGCGAGGCTGATTTCATTGAACGCTTGCAGCATGAAGTCAAGGAATTCGTCAAAGATTAAACATATTATTCTTAAAAAGATAAAAGTCGCTTTCAACGCTCTGCAAAGCGGCTTTTTTCATGAAGCCAAATCTGAAATAAATCTAATATGAAGAAAAGCTGTTCTGTGGTCAATAGAACAGCTTTTTCTCCAATATTTGAACAAGTAATTTGAAAGTTTTAACTTAATTTTTTCTCTGTTAAATAATTAGTCTGATCATAGGCGGTTGGAATTTTATCTTGTAAGGCTGTCAGTTTTAACAATTTTAACTCATTCAGGCATAAACGCCCGATATTCACGCCGGCGACGATAATCCCTAAGTAACTCAAACGCGGTAACAGGATGATTCCCAGGAAAATCAATACTGCAGCCAAGAGCAGCCCTTTCATTTCCTGCTGTTCGGAAAGATATTTTTCGATAATTAACACACCGATTAAAATAATAAGATACAAAAACCTAATCATCCGTCATGCCCTCACGTTGATATGTATCAATTAACTGTTTTGCCGTATCAAGGTCTAACTTATTTTGCAAAGTGAGTTCTTTAATCAAAGAAATCATATCGCCCGGTTGCTGCTGCTCTGCGAGTTCGATTTTTTGTATCAGTCTGTCTAAACGCAGACGTATTGTCGGATATGTAATCTCATAATGTTCAGCCAATTCTTTAAGTGATCCTGAAGCTAGAACAAATAATTTGATAAAATCCAGTTCTTCTGTCTCCAATTCGGACAGCCATGCAGGAATTTTATTGATCTCCATGAAAAATCTCCACTCGACTTGATAACTATACTATACTTTAACTT